>JADFOI010000010.1 GCA_022562935.1 Acidobacteriota bacterium | reverse complement strand
TCAACGAGTCGAGACTCCGTGCTGAGCAATCCTTCAAAGCCGTGTTTCGTAACAAGGATGTCTCGTCAAGGGTAGCGAGTGCTCACACTTCTTCCTTGAAAAAGGTCGGGCTAAAATGTTCGGGTCAGACTTCTCTATCCTAACGTCTGCGTCTGAAGCGTCCGTAAGCCAGTTGCTCCACCGGAAAGGGGACGCTCTTTTTCTCCACAATCTCCCGGGAGTCGAGAACCTCAAAGACGCGTATCCCCTTGGCATAGATGGGGGTTCTTCCTTCTGCACCTCCATAGCGTGGAGGTTTCTCAGCGGGACCTCCCGGCGTCCCCACCACAATTCGACCGATCAGTCCAGCTCCTTCATGATACTTGCTGTAGTAATCGTAGGTCCCTGCTACCTTAAAGGTCCATCGAAAGGTCTGCATGGTGGCTAATATCCCCGAGTCGAAAGGCTCCGCTCCCTCAGGGATGCGCAGTTCATGGTTGTCGTTGTCCGGGTGAAAAGCGGTCACGGTGGGTGTCCAGCGGAGGGCAGTCCACTGCACTGTTTCTCCCGGTTGGATGTAGAGCCCCACCGGATCGTAATACCAAAGTCCTCGATCGTAGCTCAGAACAATTCGAACTTCGGCATCGGGTTTCTGGGCCCAAGCTTGGCTGATGCCTGCCAGGCAGACTCCAGCGGTCGTGCCCAGGAAATTCCTTCGATTGATTTTGTATTGTGCCGTCCTCATCATTTAACGACCCTCGATACTGAATGCGTAGAGTGAATAAGGCGGCGACCTTTGGACGCCGCAGGATGTGTATAGCGTTCCATTGGAGATGGTGATTCCTCCTCTCCGGGCCGCAGGCAGCTGATAGGTCCACAGGGGTTCTCCCGTTTCCACATGAAGTGCCTGCAGAGTACCGTCGTTGAAACCCTGGTAGAAAAGGTTATTGGCCACTGCCGTTGCTCCCTGGATCCTGGACGCATTGGGTGTCCACCACAGGACTTCTCCGGTGTAGGCGTGGAGTGCCACGGTGGCGGTTTCAGCGATGCGACGGTGGTTGGCTGAGGAGGTGGAAACCATATAGATTTTATCGTGGCCATAGGCAGTACTGTTGAGAACCGGGCCCCCGTTGGTTACTCCAGCCGTCCACAGGTGCTCTCCCGTATAGCGGTCAAAGGTGTGAAAGCCGGTCTTGCTGCCAGCACCCACACAGCTGCGGCGGCCTCCACTGCGGGTGGGATGAGTCGCTTCAAATAGCATAGGGTGGCAGCTATAATCCAGATCAAAGGGATCATTGGCCCTGAGCTGGTTGTACCACAATAACTCGCCTGATTCCATGTCGTTGGCGATCATGCTTTCGCTAAAGAGCATCGGCCCCGCTACGTGTCCCTTGAGGCTGCCCGTGGCGTTGTAAACAACACCGTATTCCACATCTATGGCCGCTGCGGACCAAATCGAGCCACCGGCCAGGGCCTTGGGATCGGGAACGGTATCAAAACTCCACCGTATGGCACCTGTTCCGGCATCTAGACAAA
Organism: Acidobacteriota bacterium; assembly: GCA_022562935.1. Taxonomy (GTDB): domain Bacteria; phylum Acidobacteriota; class UBA6911; order RPQK01; family JADFOI01; genus JADFOI01. Next base: position 45,388 of record JADFOI010000010.1, on the reverse strand, counting down.
CGGCCTGGCCATCGCCCGCTGAGGTCGAGAGCCCCACAAAGACCTTTCCGTCATAGTAGATGGGATCTGAGTTCACTCGGGTCCGGGTGGTGCCCGATTGAGGATCGATGAGAGTGTGCCAGATTTCTCTGCCTGTATCGGCATTCAAGCAGTGGACCCGGCCTGTCCCGGCACCGAAAAAGATCCGTCCGTCCCCATAGGCCACTCCGCCCCGCATCTCCCCGAGAGGGTCAATGTTGATATCGGGTCGCGTTTCTCCAGGCGGGTTGGGTTGGATGCCTTCCCAGGCATTGAATTTCCACTTCAAGGCCCCCGAGCCAGCGTTTAGGGCATAGACATAGCCATCCCAAGCGGTAAAGTAGAGGGTGTCGCCCACCACCACAGGGGTGGCCTGGTTGAAGTTTCCAGCCCCCTCAAACGTCCACTTCACCTTCAAGCCTCCCACATTGGAAGGACCAATAATCGTCTCGTGGACATTGGACCGGGTGCCGCGCAGATCACAGCCCGTCAGAGGCCAATCTCCTGGTTTGGCCCCTGTCGGGAGATCCTGACGCTGCAGAGGAGATGCAGCCCGCGCCAAACCTGTACTGGCCAGGATTCCACCTGCTGCGTAAAGAGCTAAGAAAAACTTCCGGCGATCAAGCGTCGGTAACAAACTGTACTTGCGCTCCATATCCACCCCTCCGCGCGACCGATCTTCCTGTCAGGTGGTTCAGACGACCGGTGAGGTGCCCAATCCAGCCTCGTTGAACTCTGCTTAGAATCTAGCCTGGACGATGCATCATCCGGCTATCACTGATCCCTCGCTGGATCAATACACGCCTTCTTAATTTTTGTCAAACCATATACTGACCCGGATGATTCATAATACGGGCTAGAAACAAGGGTGAAACGATTCGGACTATCCATATGAATACTACTTATTAACAATGTTTAAAATGATTCATCTTATCAAACAGATTAAGTACTGTGCCTCCTGGCTCAGCGCCTCAGGAGAAGCGGCGAATAGTCTCACGCGCCAGGGATGAAAGCAGATCCCCGATGAGCACCAAAGCCGCTCCCAAGAGCACTAGGAAGAACATTTCATCGTAATGATTACGGGCTCGGGAGTCCTGAATCCAGTAACCGAGAGAGACAATCCCCAGCATTCCCAGGACAGTGGCTTCCCGCACGCAGGTCTCCCAACGGTAAAACAGAAAGAGTAGGAAACGGGAAAAGGTCAATGGGAAAAGCCCTGTGAAAGCGATCTGTAGGTGAGAAGCCCCCAGGCCGCGAAGCGCGGAGAGGGGAGAAGGTTCGGTGTTCTCCACCACCTCCGCCCCCAGTTTCCCCAGGGTTCCTAGATTGTGCAAGGCCAGAGCAAGCACAGCAGGCCATGCAGTGGGACCCAAGACGGCCAGGAGGAGGAAAGCCCACATATATTCGGGTATGGAACGCACGAAGATGAGGAATAAACGCGTCATCCACACCAGTGCCCGCCAGAGAAAGCGCCAGGCCCAATGGGGATTTCGCAGCGAAGGGAGAAAAGGCTCGGGAGAAGTGAAGTTGCGGGCAGCAGGAAGGGAGAAAAAGGCTCCTCCAAACCCGGCCAGGACAATCGCGGCCACAGAGATGGCCAGCGTCACCACCATTGCCGACCAGCCTTTTTCAGCAAGAATCTCCCCTGCCCACTTCAGAGCGATCCCGAGGTTAAAATCTCTTTCTTGAAGGGGATAGGGGATGAGTTCATGGAGGAACCGAGTCAAGTTCTGCAGTCGTCGTTCAGAAAGAAAATCCTCCACTTGAAAATCTCCCACGAACCACGAACCGATCATCACGACCAGCAGTAAAAGAGCACTCCAGTAGGCAAACCGGCTGCGCGGACGTTGGCTGCGCAGGTACCGAAGCTTAAGCTCCCGATCACTCATACCACAAACCTCTTTCGAAGAGCACCGCTCCACCAGTCCACCAGGATCACCAGCACCAACAGTGTATAAAGGTAGGTCCAGACCTCGCCGTAGTGAAGATTCTCGAAGGAGGCAGCGATATAAAAGCCTAGGGTGGGATAGCCGAAGAAGCCCAGGATTGCTGAAGAACGTAAAGCGCACTCGAAGCGGTAGAAGGAATAGGCAGTCATGTCGGGCAGAGCCCGGGGTACCAAGCCAAATAAGTAGACGTGAGTCGCCGAAGCACCGCTGCCACGAAAAGCATGGGCCACATCCCGCGGGGCTTCGTCAATCATCTCGGAGAAGATTTTAGCGAGTGTCCCCCCAAAAGGAATGGCGATAGCAATCACGGCGCTGAGATGGCTGAGGCCAAAGGCGGCCAGGAAGAGCACAGCCCAAATCAGCTCATGAATCGAACGCATGAAGGCGATCAAGACTCGCGTACTTCCATAGACGACAGGCGCGATGCTGCGGCGTACGAATGCTGTCACATTACCTGCTCCACCGGCAGGATCACCGACCCACCAGGAACTCGAAGCCAGGAAACCTAAAAGGAGTCCCCAGATCAGGGCCAGGCTCATGGCCGCTGAGGCGAAGACGACGGTGGTGCCGGCCGCTTGGAGAGCCTTCCACAACAAAGGAGGAGTATCGCTGGGAACGAATTCCGCCTCGTAGACGATTGCCGGACTCAGGGCACGACTGAAAAAGGCCCAGGCCACCTGCACTCCCCCGGAAGTGGGAACCAGATCGGCTGGATTGAGATCGAGCTGAACAAAGGCCCAGATTCCTCCGGACAGGATGGCTAGAATGAGAATTCTGCGCACTCCCAGGCCTTTGTGAAGAAAGGCCCTATCCCAGGATCGGGTCATTTTCATTTTACACGCCGTTTAAGTCGTAAAGAGCCTCAAATTCATCCTCTGTGACCTGTTCAGTGGCCCGATCGAAAACGACGCGCCCAGCTCTCAGGCCCACCAGACGGGGGAAAAACTCTCGTGCCAGGTGCAGATTATGCAAACTTACACAGAGGGTCAGTCCCTGTTCTCGGGAGATCTCGGTGAGAAGGGATACCGCAGATCGAGCACGAGCCGGGTCGACACTGGAAACCGGTTCGTCCGCTAACAGCCCCACAGGTTCTTGGAAAAGGGCCCGCGCAATAGCCACCCTCTGCCGTTGACCGCCCGATAGTCTATCGGTTCGTTCGTAGATCTTCTCCGGTATTCCCACTCGCTCCAGGATCTCGTGGATCTGGTGCACATACCGGCGTTGGGGAAACAGGAAGGCTCGCATTCCACCCCAGAAGGAAAGCTTTCCCAGCCGGCCGGCCAGCACATTGTGAAGAACCCGTAGGTTGGGAATCAGGCTCAGATCCTGGTGGACAAATCCTATGCCGGAGCGAACTTTCCGAAGTTCTTCAAAGGAGAGCGTGGCCAGGTCGCGTCCATCCACCTGGACCGTCCCCCCCGTAGGTCTTACCGTCCCATTGAGAAGGCAAAGCAGGGTGGTCTTCCCCGCTCCGCTGAGCCCGACAAATCCCACCGCTTCACCTGAGCCAATATGCAGATCGACAGAGTCCAGAGCTACTGTCGATCCAAATACAACCGATGACTTCCGAAGCGTAAAGCTCGCGCCTCGGGACGAAGACGTCCTTCCCTGACTCTTCCTGTTGCCCTCATTAACAGACCACATCATGCTTTAGCCGGGATCATTAATAATTCCTCTACTGCAGCAGGAGCTTCAGAAATACGGCAGAGACCCTCCGGACTGAGGCACCTCAGGCCGAACAGCTCGAGCCCTAAAATAGCTCCCACCGTGGAACACCAGATAACTCTCGCCTATTCTTTCCCCATTCTTTTCGGATTCGGCACCCTGAGGTGCCTCCCACATACCGGAAGAACCTGCGAATCATCCTGGTTAGAAGCCTACCGGATCGGGGGAAGATTGGGCCAATAGGTAATTCCGATGGTGAGCGCCTCGAGTCATCGGAAAACCTGGGAGCTTAAGGGGCTTAGGCAGTTAAGCCCAGCTCTTCGGCCTGGCTTTCCAAAGCGTCGAGGAAACTTTTTGCAATGGGGGAGAGTGTGAGTCTCTTGTTGAAGACCGCGAAAAAGTCTCGGCGAAGTGTTTCGCAATTTTCGATTCTTACCGTTTTGAGCACCCCATGGGCCAGTTCGGTCTGAACAGCCAGAAGGGAGAGTACCGAAACTCCAAGGCCCGCCTTGACGCCTTCCTTTACCGCGTTGGTTGAGCTGAGCACGGCTTGGACATTAAATTCATCAAGGCTGCGGCCAATTTGTTTTTCAAAGCTGAGGCGGGTTCCCGAGCCACTCTCTCTGGCCAGGAAGGGTTCACGGCGCAGATCCTCTACGGAAATTGTGGTCACGCTTCGCCACCTTGAGTTCTGGGGCACAACCAGGACCAGGCTGTCCGAGGCGAAGTGGTGGTACTGCAAACCCACTATATCCAACTGAGCGCCGGCACAACCCAATTCAACCTGACGCTTGACCACCTGATCACAGACCTCTTTAGAATCCGAGATCGTCAACCTCACATCGACCTTAGGGAATTGGGCCCTAAAAGCCACCAGGACCTGAGGCAGCAGATACTCTCCCGGTATGGTACTGGCCGCCAGACTGAGGGACCCTTCCAGCCGATTTAAAAACGCCATGAGGTCCTGCAAGGCGATTTGCCGTTGTTTCAGGATGATTTCCCCGTGCCGGTAGATAATCCGTGCTGCCTGAGTGGGCACCACTTCACGAGGAAGCCGCTCAAAGAGCTTAACTTCCAGTGCTTCTTCAAGATTTTTGATATGCCCACTGACCGTGGGCTGTGAGATCCATAGTTTCTCGCCTGCTCGGGAAAAACTTCTTTCCTCGTAGACTCGGCAAAATATTTCCAAAAGCCTCAAATCCAGCTGCATGTCGCTCTCATTGTATGACAGGCAGTCCTTCTAAGCGAATCTGAGCTATAGAGGCCTTCTGGGAGAGGCAGGTGAGGTTAGCGACTTAGTTCCGGTGCAAATCCTTGTGCATGATTCTGCGGGTTTCCTGCAAGCGATCATCGGCCGGTAAATCCACCAGAAACTCGTTCATGTGCTCATCATTCTCGGCTCGAAGCGATTCGGCGACGTGCTCAATGATGCTTTTCGGAAAGATATGCTTTCTTTCGTAGAGCCCCCTTTTTTCCAGCAGGATTCGGGCGGATTCGACGCAACTCCCCGGCAAAGCGGCCAACTTTTGCAAGAGTTTGTCGTTCTTGAAAATGTTTCCCGAAACGTAGCGCTCCCTTGCAATCTTCAACGACTCGGGATGGGTCAGTCCCCATTCCGCCGCTAGGGTGATGCCTGCCATCAACAAGTGAATAATGGCACTGCCGTCTGGACTGCGGAATTCAATGGTTTGTCGATCTACCGGTTCTTTCAAACCTGAGTCTTCCTGACCGTTGAGCTTGCTGGCCAGATTACTCGTCTTGGACCATCCCAGAGGCACGCGGATCATGGCACTGCGGTTCAAGTCACTCCAGCAGATGCGGGTAGGTGCTTCTTGATTCGGTACCAGTCTGAGGTAAGCGGAAGATACGGTATTCCCGAAAGCGGTCAGGGAATCCGCATAGGTGCACAAGCCACCGATCAGTTTTTTGGCCTGCTTCGAAAGCTCCCCAGTCTTATCCGTCATGACATTCTGGCCATTTTGCATCAGTTTCAAATGGACATGAAGCCCATTGCCGGCAATTCCCTCTTCCAGTTTAGGTGCGAAAGTGGCCACACAGCCATACTTATAGGCGATGTTCCGTATCAACCAGCGTGCCAGGATGAGATTGTCCCCCGCCTCCTCGATGGGAGTGGGAAGAAATTCCACTTCGAATTGTTCCGCCTGTTTACCCTTAATTTCCTCCAGGTTGCTGCGCACACTTTTGACACTGCCTACCTCGCTGTGGGCATACTTCACGGCTCCCGTAATCTGCGCGATGTGATGCACCATTTCGTTGAGTATCTCGCCGCATTTGACGTACGGCGCCGAAGCCTGATAGCCCTTTTGTTTCACTGCTGGATAACTCGATCCATTCGGTTCGTGCAGCAAGAAAAACTCCAATTCTCCTAATGCATAGAGTTCCAGGTTGGTGTTCTTCTTAAATAGCTCGTAGGCGTTGTGGAGAATATTATCCGGTCCAAAGGGTGCGAGTTCCCCTTCATGGGTCAAATAGCGGCAGATGAAGTCCAGGCTGCCTTTGTCAAACGGATTCAGAAAAGCGGTACGATAAACAGGGACTACATAAAGATCCGAGAGAGCCACATCCACCAGCCCTTTGAAGAGGGAGGATCCATCCACTCGCTCCCCTTCTCCCAAAATCAGTTCCGTCTGATAGCGATTGGTCACCGGCAGTCTTAACTCTTTGAACTTTCCATCCAGGCCGGTGTAGTGAAAGGTGATCTTCTCGATCTGTTTTTCTTCGATCACTCGAACCAGATCGGCTCGGCTGAGCTCGGTGCGAGGTTTCTCCACGATAGCGCAGATAGGGTTGACCAGAGCATAGGTTCGATCGTGGGTCGGCGTCTTCATAAGCGACCTTTCCCCAACTTGGGAAACTCAATCCCGACAGGGCGTTATACCGCCTTTTCATGGACTCTACATCTTCATATTAGGCAATTTTCCTGGCTCAGAGCAAGTGACACAAAGGCCCTAGAGTCGCTCTATGGTAGACTCACCTCTTCCCGGTTTCTCAAACACAAGGGTAAGGAGTCGGAATGGCAAGAATTCGTTTAGCTTCAGATGAGGAATGCGCGGTCAGAAATTCCAGGATGGCTGAGCGTGGGGTGAGCAGAGCCGATGCCTACACTCAGTTTGTCCCCAACATGGGCCGTTTACTCTCGATCCGGCCCGAAATCGGTGTTCCTTTCGGGGAATTGTTCGGCGTTCTGATGGTGGAACCGGGTGGACTGACCCGAACTCAACGGGAAATGATTGCCATCGTGGCCTCCGGAGCCAACCGATGCCATTACTGAACTCAACTTCACGGAGAGTTTCTCCGCTTTGAGGGCGCTGCTCCCGAGTTGGTCAAGCAGGTGCAGACCGACTTCCGTAGAGCCGACTTGGATTCCCAAACCCGCGCCCTGTTGGAGTTTGCCGAAAAGGTGTCGCTAACGCCTTATAAAGTCGTGGATGAAGATTTAAACCAACTGCGCCAGACCGGTTTGAACGACGAGGATATTTTTCTAGCCACCCACATCATCGGCATTTTTAACTATCTGGTGCGTTTGGCCGATGTTTTCGACTTGGAACTGGAACCGGAAGTGACATCCTCATCGAAGAAATGAAGTCTTCCCTTCGGACTATAGCATTAGAAACTTAGGATTTGAATATGTTTGGAACTTAAGATTTGGGATTGGGTACTTTCCTAAGGGGAATTCTGATTTCCACCTGCAAGCCCTTCTCTGAAGCGTTGGTTGCCGTCACCGTACCTCCATGGAGACGAATAATTCTCTCGGCAATAGCCAGCCCCAAACCGCTTCCTCCCGAGAGTCGGTCACGCGCTTCCTCCACTCTGTAGAAGGGGCGGAAGAGCTCCTTCAGAGAGCCCTCTGGAACACCTGGACCGTGGTCTCGGACCACAACCACGGCATACCCCTGATCATCGATCTGTGAACAGGAGAGGCGAACTTCCACCCGGGTATCTTTAGCCGTGTAATGCAGACCATTACGGACGATGTTCTCGATAGCGCTGCGCAGAAGTTCCGGTGAGCCTGAGACGATACAATTTTCGCTTTCCATGACTGACACTCGTCGATTCTGACTGGTGGCCTCATAATCAGCATCGGCTGCCACCTCCTGCACCAGGTCTGCCAGGGGAATGCTTTCCTCTTGTCTCGATTCAGCGTCGCCGTCCAATCGAGCAAGTCCCAGCAGCTGAGAGATCAACTCGTTCATTCGCCCCGCCTCACGTTCGATCCGATCCAGAGAGGCACCGGCCTCTGCTCCCGCTCGCTGACGGGCCAGCTCCAGGGCTACATTCAGCCGTGCCAGGGGTGAACGTAATTCGTGAGAAATGTCACTCAATAAACGACGCTGGGAGTTGATCAACCCTTCGATTCGCTCGGCCATGAGATCAAAGTCGTGTCCCAGATCGGAAAATTCGTCTCCCCGCTTTTCCAAAACCGACCCCACCCGCGTGGTAAGGTCACCTCCCGCCAACTGCTGGGTTGCCTTCTGCAACCTAGCCACGGGAGAGGTCAGGTAACGGGCAAGCCCATAACAAACCACTCCACCCGTCATCACCACCAACAGCAGCCTCAGTGCCAGTGCCAAAGGTTGAGCACCACCACCGATGCGAGGACCAGGAATCTGGCCCACCACGGTATAACCTTCTCCTCCCGGAGCTCTAGCGCTTTGCGCCACCAGCAGCATTCTTCCTTCGGGTTGAACCTCCACTCGACTGCTGCGCAGAGCGCGAGCTGCCAGAGCTCCGGCACCGGCTGAAGCGGCGCGCCCGGAAATCTCCCGGCCTTGAGAATCAAAAACAACAACGCGAATTCGGGAACTTCGCTCCAACTGCTCCAGGTATTCCTCCAGCGCGGGTAGGCCGCCGCGCTCAAGGACTTGGGTACTCCTTCGGGCAAAGGACATGGCTCTCCTGGTGAATTCGCGAAAGGTAGGAATTTGAGGGAAGGAACGGGTCATTTCACCCGAGATCACCAGCACCCCTGCTACCATAGTCATGGCCAACCAAAACCAGAGGAAGATCTTGAGAAAAAGACTGCTTTGCATTCCAGGATTTAACCCTTATCTGACGGGTCAAAAGAATACAGGTAGCCGACACTTCGGATCGACTTGATGCGTTCACTTCCGTCCTTGTTCGGGCCCAATTTCTTGCGCAAGTTGCTCACGTGCATGTCGATGCTGCGGTCAAAGGGAGAGAAGCTGCGGCCCAAAACCCGCTCCACCAGTTCCTCTCGCTTCATGACCGATCCAGGCGCCCGCAAGAATACCTCCAGAAGTTCGAACTCCACCGTGGTTAATTCCAAAGCCTGCCCTGCTCGGTGGACCATCCGGGTGCCGGTATCCAGGTCGATGTCCCCTAGAGAAAGGCTTTTCGGTTGAGGAGGCGTCGCTTGGGAGCCATCCGAATGGGTGCGTCGTAATATGGCACGAATCCGCGCCACCAGTTCGCGTGGATTAAAGGGCTTGGGCAGGTAATCATCGGCCCCCACTTCCAGACCGACGATTCGATCCACCTCCTCACCGCGAGCCGTCAACATGAGCACAGGAATCTGGGATTGGGAGCGAATTCGGCGCAAAACCTCAAACCCGTTTACTCCCGGCAACATGACATCCAGGATGATCAGCCTGTAGGATCCGGAGACCGCTCTCTCTACAGCATCTGTACCATCGTGGATCACCTCCACACCGAAGCCCTCCGTTTCCAGGTATTCGGTGACCAACTCGCACAATTCGACATCGTCATCGATAATCAGGACGGATTCCTCGGGTTCTCTTGAGTTCATCGGTTTTGCCGTCATCCGCCTTATTTTACGCCAACCTTTTGCACCTTACGTATAAAAGTGTCAATTCAGAGGACTTCAACTTTACAAACCTTTACGAAAGGATTACCAACTCTTGACACACATTTCTGTCAGTTGTTCGTCTTAGTAAATGTTCGATGTGAGCGCATCGGGCGACAACACAAGATGCGAGCGAAGAAGTAAACTGGAAATGGAGGACTCAACATGAAAAGAAGAACAGCAAGGCCCATGAACGTTATCCTGCTGCTGGCAGCAGCGTTTCTGAGTTCTGGTCTGGCAGCAGCCCAAGACTTTGGCGGTCGCGCAGGCGGTTTCCTGGTCCCGCCAAAGAGGGTTTTGGAACATCTGGGAATCACCGATCCTGGGCAGCTGGAGCAGATTAACCAGCTGAGAGAAGAAGCGAAGACAACCCTTGGCTTCCTTCAGGAGGAACAAAGAGAATACCGTAAACAGCTCAGGACCCTGTTGGAATTGCAGGCTCCTGACCCGACAGATGTTGGAAACGCCGTCCTCTCGGGCCACAGTGTGGGCGAGGATATCCGCACCACTCGGCAGAGTTTCCGCCAACAATTTCAATTAATCCTGACACCCGAACAGTTGACAGCACTGGAGGAGTTCAAATCCAACCGGCATTCGCGCCGAGGCTTTCGGCGAGGTTTCCGTAGGAGTCGGAACGGTTCTTCTCGAACGGGCGAATGTTAGTTCCTTCAAGTGTAGAGAGGAAATTGGACGATGCGAGAGACAAACTCTAATCGAAGGAAAATTTTCGCTGTAGGACTCTCTGGGCTTCTCGTTTGGACCAACCTTTGGGCCTCCTGGCCCGCCAATACGGCGACTGTTCCGCCCTTGACGGATCTGGTCCAGGAGCCTTATCTGGTCCTTCTCGAACAGGCAGAGGAGTTGCAATTCTCCAAAAAAGAACTGGATGCGTTCCGGAAGGACCTCAAAAAGGAAGAAAAAGCGGAAAAGAAGAGGCTGGAGCGGGAAGAAAAGAAGTTGAAGCAGCAGGTCAAGGAATTGCGAAAGCAGCTGGATGAGCTCAACAAGAACAGGTCCCGGGACACCTCGGAAATGACGCTGAAAAGGAGTGAGCTCCATTGCCAGATCCTCCCCCTTGAACAAGCCCAGAACGCCAAAAAGGCAGAGCGTGAACACGGGCTTCCCGTTATCTATGACAACAAACAAGCCAAGGTGGATCTTATCGAGAAGTGGCCCGCCCAAAAGGCAGAGATCCTATTGGCTTTGGAGTCAGGAGAGGCTCGCCAACGCCGGTTTGGGGATGTGGAGGACATCGGCATCCGAGTGCTGAAGGAGGGACAGGAAAAGGACATCAAAACAGGCGAAGAAGCAATTCGCGAGATGCGAGCGTCCAGGATGATGCCCCCCGAGCTGGAGGATGAGGAGTTGACTGCTTACGTCAGCCAGTTGGCTAAGAGAATTGCCGACCATTCCGATCTGCAGGTTCCTCTGCGTCTGACGGTACTGGACAGTGACGAGATCAATGCATTCGCCATGCCCGGCGGCTTCCTGTTCGTGAATACCGGCCTGATTGCCAAAGCGGAGACGGAATCCGAGTTGGCAGGCGTCATTGCCCATGAGATTGCTCATGTGACAGCGCGCCATGGAGCCCGGCTGATGAAAAAGGCCACCATCGCCAACATCTTCTTCCAGGCTGCACAGGTAGCGGCCATGATTTTTACCGGAGGTGTGGTTGGAGTTGGGGCCTATTACGCCTTGCAGTACGGCTTTTTCGGTCTGGGTATGGTCTTGAATCTGACCCTGCTGGGAGTGAGCCGCGACTATGAGGAGGAAGCGGATCAGCTGGGGGCCCAATACGCCTGGAACGCCGGCTACGATCCGAAAGGATTTGTCAGTTTTTTCGATAAGATGGCCAGCGAAAAGGGCTATGTCCAATCAGCCAGCTTCTTTAGAACACATCCCCCCTTCTTCGAGCGCATCGTGAGTACCTTTAGCGAAATCGAGTATCTGCCTCCCAAGAGAGATCTCATTATCGACTCCACGGCTTTTCGTCAAATCAAAGAGCGGCTCAGCAAGGCCCAGGAGAAGGACAGCTGGAAGACAAAGGAAAGACCCTCGCTGCGACGCGGCCCGGAGTGTGACGAGGAAATGACCATTCCTGAAGAAAGAATTATCTGAATCTTTTTTCGTAGGGGCGCACGGCTGTGCGCCCCTACACAAGATACCTGCGGGCAGCCGTTACAGGTTATTGCCGGTCAAAGACTAGATTCATATCAAAATCGCCTCTGGGCGTTTTCAGTTTGACCCGCTGAGTGAGAGTATTCCCATCTTCAGAGAGTGACCAGATTTGCTGTTGTTCGATGGTCATGCTGCCACGGGGGGTTTGGCGTTCCTGGATTTGCTGAACCACTAGTTCCCTTCCTTCCCACCATGCTTGAACGGTGGCGGTTCCGCCTCCTATAGAGACTTCCTGAGGACCTTCGCCCGGTATGAGGGCCATTTCCATCTGCCCACCCTGCGGTCCCCCTTCTCGAGCAATTTTGACCACATTGCCCTCCTGAGAAACGACCATGGTCATCTCTCGCCTCTGGCTGCCCTCGCCTCCTCCTCTGCCGCCTCCGCCTCTACGGCCTCCGCCCATGCCGCCGCGGCCCATCCCAGGCATGGCATCACTGTTCTCCGGGTTCAATTTCCAGGTACCGGAAAAGTCTGTTGGCTCAGCTTCCTGGGCCGGAATAGCTAAAGCCAGATTCACAAAGACTGCCACAGTCAAAAACAGAAGCATTTTTTTCACGATGACTAACATGTTGAACCTCCCTGGATCTATGGGAACCTATCCCTTTTTCACCTACGCGGCTCATAACCCTTTGTTTCAAGAATAACTTGCTCCCTTAACGAGAACCCAGCAGACCGACTTCCGTTGTGGAAAATTCCATATTCCTTGTCACGAAAAGTGGTTTTTTCACTTTTGGGGTTGTGCTATGCTTTGCTGAACGTGAGAGTGAGTATCCCAGCTCAGGCATCATCACCCAAACCACCACAACCTCGCGGCAGATTCAGCTGGCTCTCAAGATTCTGTTTTGAAGAGTCTCAGAGGGTTGGTAGGTCGCTCTGGTGCCGGGTGAGTTATTGATTGTGGGGGAGGAGTCATGAAATTTGCACAAGTAACGGTCAGCCGTTTATTCGTCCTTCTGGGCCTTTTCGTATTGAGCAGCTGTTCATCGAATGTGCCCGATGTTTTGGCGCCCGATAGGGTACTGCACAACGGAACGATCGTCACCGTGGATGAGGACTTTTCCATTGCTGAGGCGGTGGCCATCAAAGATGGGCTCATCGTTGCGGTGGGATCAAATAGTGAGGTTCTGGCCCTGGCCGGTTCCAGTACCGAGAGAATGGATCTTGAAGGGAAAACCGTTTTACCCGGCTTCAATGACTCTCATCTTCACCTGGCCTGGCCGGTTGGGGAGGCTCCCAATCCTGCCATCCGGGAACTGGGTGAGGCTGGTTCCATTGGTGAGATTGTGGACATTGTCCGTCGAGAGGTGGAAGCAGCCTCGCCCGGCGAGCTGGTGTGGATTCCCTTTGGCCCGGGCATGACCATTCAAATTAAGGAAAAGCGCTGGCCCAACAAGAATGACTTGGACCCGGTTTCTCCCGACAACCCGGTCATTGTGACCTTCGCGGCCGATGGCGTGTACGTCACCAACAGCCTTGGCCTGGCCCAGGCCAACATCAATCGGCGGACTCCCCAGCCTTACAAAAGTGGGTTGATGGGTGAGTTTGAGATTGATGGAAGGGGAAACCCCACGGGAGTCATGAAGGGACGTTCTGCTGCCCATTTGCTGCGGGAGCCGTTAGGAGTCTGGTCGACAGACATTCTAGAGGAGAATATTGCTCGATCCCTTGAGGCCGATGTTATCCCCTATGGGATCACCAGCTTTTCGGATCCGGCCATGGCCAGCAACAATCAACCCATTCAACACGCCTTTCAACGGGTGGCCAATCGCAAGGAAGGCTTGCCTGCTCGGGTCAATTTAATGATCCGAATTCCTGTTCGGGCCCTCTCCACTGAAGCGTGTCTTGAACTGATCCGAGGTCTTCTCTTTGAACCACCCTTTAAAAACGATTTCTTCCGGGTGGGTACCTTCAAGCTGAGCATGGATAAGTTTTACCCCGGCGCCAAGCACTACATCGTACCGGAGGAAAAAGGAACAAAGGTCCTCATCGAGGGCCACAAAGCGGGATGGCAACTCTATGTGCACATCACCACTCCAGAGACTTTCGACTATGTGAGCGCGGCTCTGGAAGAAGCCTACCGGCTCTATCCTCGAGAAGATGCCCGGCATGTCTTCACCCATATCCCTTACCCAACCCAGGAGAATATCGATACCATGAAACGGTTGGGCATTATTGCTGATCTGCAGGTGAACCGCATCTACCACCTGCCCGATGACGCTGAGGAGAGGGAGAGTGTCGATCCCAGCCGGCCCCATCTGGGTTCCAGGCCGGTGGCCACCTATCGAGATGCCGGCATCCCGGTGATCTTAAGCAGCGACCAGGCCCCGGTCGGTCCGCTCTTTACCATCTGGGAGGCGGTCAACCGGGTACGTAAATCAAAGAAGGTGTATCAGCCGAAGGAGAGGTTGACTCTGGAGGAGGCCATTCGAGCTGTGACCATCACCTCAGCCTGGACCTTCTTTGAAGATGATGTGAAGGGTTCCATTGAGGCTGGGAAGTTTGCTGACCTGGTCGTCCTGGGCAAAAATCTTTTGACCGTTGATCCCATGGAGATCAAAGACATTCCGGTGCTCATGACCATCACGGGCGGCAAGCTGGTCTACGTTAATCCCAATCAGGATCCCGATCAAAAAGTAGAATATTATCGATATCCGGCCCGTACTTCCTATTTGGATTAGGACTGACCCTCGGCATCCAGCCAGGCTTTGAGCCGTTCGAGCCCCTCTTCGACGCTGACCTTGGGTTGGTAACTCAGTTCCTGCCGGGCAGCACTGATGTCAAACCAGTGGCTGGTGGCCAGTTCCTCGGCCAGAAAGCGTGTCATGGGAGGCTCGCCCTTGAGTCCCAGTCTCCCATAGAGGACCTCGCACAGCCAGCCGACCGCATAGGCCAAACGGGGAGAGACCGTCCCGGTCACAGGGGGAAGGCCGGCTGCCTCCAGGATACGATTGACAAAGTCCCAAAGAGGAACCGGCTCATCCTGTGAAATGAAAAATACCCTTCCCGCAATCGGTGAACCGGGTGAAAGGCGAGCAGCCGCTAAAAGATGGGCCTGGGCTGCATCCTCAACATAGGTAAAGTCGACCAGATTGGAGACCTTCCCGATTCTGCGCAGCCTGCCGGCCCGTCCTCGCGCCAGGATGCCGGGAACCAGATGGGTATCCCCAGGCCCCCAGATGAGATGGGGCCGCAGTGCTACGGTGGCCAGCCGTTCATCATTGGCAGCCAGAATCATCCGTTCGGCAGTAGCCTTGGTGGCCGGGTAAGCCGACTTGTAGTCGGAAGCATAGGGTACCCGCTCATCCACTCCGTCCAGGTTCCGTCCGTCAAAGACCACACTCGGCGTACTGGTATAGACCAACCGTGAAATCCCCAAAGCCCTGCAGGCGGAGATGACGTTATCCGTACCGGTGACGTTCGTCCGATAGTAGGCATCCTTATTCCCCCAGATTCCCGCTTTGGCCGCGACATGAAAAACAATCTGACAATCCTGGCAGGCTTCCTGGACGGCTTCCGCCTCAGCCAGATTTCCTCGAGAGATCTCCACACCCAGGGCCTCAAGCAGAGGGTAGCTTCCCCGGGAGAAACTCCGCACTGCGTAGCCCTGCTCGAGCAATTGCTGCACGATGACTCCCCCCAGAAAGCCACCTCCACCCGTCACCAGTGCTTTCATGAAACCTTCTTGCTAGCCCAACGAGCCAGTTGCTCGCGAAAAATCTTGGCGTTGTGCCTCACATCAACCGGGAAGGAGGGATGAAACAGGAGTGTCCGGATTTGCTTGGTCTGGGCATCGTGGGCCCCCAGTTCCAAAATCTCCTTCCTGAGCTGTGGTGATCCTTTGTCTTTTTTCTTCCCATCATTTTCCAATTCCACACACAGCACGGGTTTCTGTTGGGGCGGCTCTCCCACCCCCACTAGCGCGCTTCGATAAACCTTTGGGTGCTCATTGAAAATGCCTTCACAGGCTACCGTAAACAGCGTTCCCTGTGGAGTAATCACCCGCTGGGACTTGCGGCCACAGAACCAGACTCGGCCCTCCTCGTCCCTATAGCCCAGGTCACCCATCCGGTGGCGAATTCCTTCGGGGCTCTGAATTTTGGCCAGGTCATTGGCCTCCGGTATGCCGAAATACTCGGTGGAAACATTCGGGCCCCACACCACCAGTTCCCCGATTTCACCCGCCGGCACCCGAAGGTCCTCGGACCAGAGAGGGATGGGTCCGTCATCGATTCTAATGACAGCCAAATGGATTCCCGCAAGGGGAGGCCCGACACAAACCCCCCGGCCGGGTCGGTTGTCGACCTGGCTGGATAACTCACGACTCGTGATCGAGCACACCGGCAACGCTTCCGTAGCTCCATAGGGAGTGTGAATCTCCGCATCCGGATCCAGCAAAGTGGCGAAGCGCTCAAGAACCTTGGCCGGCACCGGCGCCCCGGCCGAGAGAACGCGCCGCAGTGTGGGGAGCTTGATTCCCCGACCTTTTCCGTAACGAGAAACTCGGTCCAGTAGAGCCGGGGACCCAAACATATGGGTGACTTTATATTCCTGGATAGGAGAAATGATCTTCAAGGGATCGACTTGACCTGGCCGGGTAAAATCCATCTCGGGGAACACCGTGGTCATCTGTAGCGCCGGATCGAAAAGGGCAAAGAGCGGAAAAGTAGCCAGGTCCACCTCACCGGCTTCGATCTGGAAGGAATCTCGCATAAGGGCCGCCTGGGAGGAGAACATCCCATGGGTATAAACGACTCCTTTCGGTCTGCCGGTGCTGCCTGAGGTAAACACAATGGCAGCCAGATCATCACTTTCTGAAGGCTCAGCAGCAAATTCCCCGCCACCAGCACCCAAATGCATCACCTGAGTGAAGGAATACCCGCTGCAGGGTCGGAATCTCCCCACGGTAAGAAAAGTCTTCACGCTGCCTCGGCCCCACCCAAAAAAGATGCGGGCCATCTGGGCCAAAGGGGTACCCACAAACGCTTCAGGCTTTGCCTGTTCCAAACTCTTCTTGAGGTTCTGCCATCCCATGCCGGGATCCACCAAAACAAGCACCGCATTGATTTTGATGAGGGCAAAGCTCAAAACCAGAAACTCGACACCTGGAGTGACCATCAACACGGTGCGCGTACCCCGTTGAATTCCGATCTCTTTGAGCCCTTGCGCACAACAGTTGCTCCTTTCCTCCAGTTCACGAAAGGTGAGAACGCCGTGCCGGGAGAGAAGAGCCGGCTGGGAGGGCCGCTGGATGGACAGGATAGAAAGATGGGCGGCGAAATTGGTGGGGCTGCTCATGAGTGAGTTGCCAGAAAATCGCGGATCAACGGGACGATAGTCGCGGGCAGTTCTTCCAAAACATAGTGTCCCGCCCCTGGAAACCGATGGACCTGGGCCTTGGGAAAACGCCTGATCCACTCCCTGAGAAAGTCACCGTCGAAGATGAAATCCCGTTCTCCCCAGCAAATCAGCATCGGTGTTTGCCGGAACCGATAGAGATTTTCCTGGGTTTGCTGCAGCAGCCCATAGGAATGATCCGTAGAAGTAAGGGGAATGTCCTGGACAAAGCGCAGCGTGGCGATCCTGTTCTGCCAGGAGTCATAAGGAGCCCGATAGGCACGGCGAATCTCTCTGGGCATCGGCTGCCGGCAACCCCAATACCCGGCCATTCGCGCAAAGGCGTTGAATCTAAGGATGAAGAACTGGACCACCCGGGAGTTTCTACACAGGGAAAGGGACCAATGAAGAGACTTTCCCGGAGGCAGAAGAAAGGCCGCTGTGTTGAGGACGATAAGCCTTCCAATCCTGGAGGGGTGACGGGCGGCATAGGTCATTCCGATGGCACCGCCCCAATCGTGCATGATCAGGGTGATGTTGGAGTGGATGCCCCTTTCATCCATCAGTGCTTCCAGATCAGCGACCCGCTCCTCCAGCGTATAGTGATATGCCCCACTGGGAGGCTTGTCGGAAAGTCCGCAACCCATGTGATCGGGCACCACGGTACGGTGGGTATCTCGAAAAGCTCGAACCAGCTCCCGATACATGAAGGACCAACTGGGATTTCCGTGAAGCATCACCAGAGGCGCACCCTGCCCTTCATCCAGGTAATGATATTGATACCCCCGGCGGTTGAGGTAGTGGGATTGAAAATCGTAGAGGTGCTTGACTTGATCCACAGAAAAGCTCATCTGTGAGTCATGAGTGGTGGGAGAAATCTAATAGGTAAAGGAACCTACAGCCGTGCTCACACCTGCACTTCCCATGAGCAGCAATACCCTCATGCCTCGCACAAGCTTGCCTTCCGCCTCGGCCACGGCCAGTGCCAGCGGAAGAGATGCCGCTACGGTGTTGCCAAATCGGGAATGGGTTTCAAAAACACTGCTCGGATCGAGACCCAGCAGTTTAATCACTCTGGAGGTGGAGGCCACACTGACGGCATGACCAATGACAATTTGATGTACTTTACTGGCGATGGCCTGACTTTCTCTGAAATGACTCACCAGCTTTCTGACGGTGAAAGAAAGCAATTCTCCAGGCATGGTAAAAAAAGACATGGGTTTAAGGCCATCAGAGACATTTTGAGGTGAAAAGTCATCCGCATTGGGGAGAGGGATCTTGCACAACCCGTGCTTTTCTCCCCAGGTCTTGAAGGAGAAGAAGGAATCGTCCTCAGCGCCGTTTGAGGCCAGGAGGGTAGCCGTTGCGGCCTCGCCGATGGTAAAGGCCGAAAAAGCGTTCTCCACTTCGTCGCTGCTCTTGAATTCGAAGTTCGCGTATTCTCGGAAAATAAACTCGCAGTTCAAGATCATGACCAACTTATAGGCCTTCTGGGCCAGAAAGCTCTTGGCGATGGCCAAACTTCGAATCCAGCTGGCGCAGGCATCCATCACATCAAAGCAGGTGGCGGATGTCAGTCCTAGTTCACTTTGAAACAGGTTAGCGGTGGCGGGTTCCATCCATCCTCTGGCCACTCCGGCGTAGATGAGCAGATCGACCTCCTCCGGCTTGACTCCCGCCTTCTTGAGAGCGGCCTTTCCAGCCTTCACCGCGAAGTCCAGCGCCCGTTCTCCAATCCCCCTGTGGAAGCGGGTCACGGTTCCCGACATCTTGAAGAACTTCCTCATTTGGTTTTCGACCCTGTCCAGTTCTTTAGGAGAGAGATTTCCTCGATTCTTCTCGATGATCTCCTCAATCAGGCTCTCATTGGAAACTTTCCGACTGGGGAGAGCGTAGGAAATACTCAGAATTCTCATCTTTAGTCCCTCTTCGGGCCGCTCCTTAGGGCCATCTGCCTCGGTACAAACCTACCCGTAAAGCCCAGTTTTGTCAATGGGAGGTTGCCCTGTCCAAGCTATCTTACCTGTTCCCTAGACAGAATCCTAGCACGAGGTCACGACACTAGCCCGGATTATGCATAGGTTCTTGTCACGAAACGACGAAAGCGCCGGCCTGACTGCGTTCCGCGACGCGCGACAAAAACCGCCGCAAACCTACTGTACGGTACGTTCAGTGTCTCGCTTCATAGATAGGGTGACGTTCGCGGGGCTTGCGAAGGGAAATCAAGGAGCAAGGAGAAGGCGATGCAGGGACATCGACAACGACCAGCGACACAGAGGTCGCCCGCAACCCTCATCAGCCCGAAGGGTGGCGGCGGGACGGCATCAATTTCTTTGTCGCTCCTCCTCCGCGATACACATTGGCATCGCGTCGTCATCGCTTCGCGAACTCGACGCCGTCGCGCTCGCCACAAACACCATCCTATCTATGAAACGAGGCACTAAGGAGGCCGGGAGCACCCGCTGCGGCTCACACGGGCGGGTGCCGCACGCCGGCGCGAATGATCTCGTCGCTGCAGTAGAGAACTCATGCATAGTCCGGGAAGACCAGGAATGCACAAAATTGAGCGCTCCACATTTACAATGAAGACGAACTATAGCACCATGTTATGATTTGACTTTCCCAGGGAGGCTATAGAATGAAAGACCGTTCTTTGGAGCAATCCAACATCGATATAATTTCTCTTGATTTGGGAAGTTTCCTGGCCGGAGAGTTGCCGGCTCAGATTATCGATGTAGCTCGTGAGGTGCTGGACCAGAAAATTGAGGAAGGGCTACTGCGGGGAGCTTTCGTTCAGGGGTTTGGTCGAGATCTTCATATGCACCTGTCCACCTACAACGGAGATCTTCAGCAAACCGATTCCCTCACCCTGTCAGGCCAGGCGGCCCTGGCGGCGGGACTCAAGGCTCTGGAAGAAGCTCAGGCCATGGGGCTGGGCTCTGCCGAGGCGGAGAAAATCTCCAGCCTTCCTCCCCACAACCAGGCCACGGCCCTGAATCTTCGCAGCTTGAACTTCCCGTACACGGAACGAGGAGCAGAACCCATCTTCGTGGCCAAGGCCATCAATGCCAGTTGGGGATTTTTTAATCGGGGACTCTTTAACCTATTTTTTAATCCTGATAAGGGTTCCGGACGCCGTATCGAAGGAAATGACTTCCTGGCCATCGTTGAATCCATTGAAGACCTGAAAACCAACAAGCCCGAGGTGCGGACCTTTGAATTCGCACCGGGCTACGTGAATGAAATGATCGCTCTGATCGCCGATGCTGATGAGTGGCGTTTGAGTCGCGTTTTCGCGGTCCGGGGCAAATTCGGAGAGGGTAAGCTCTCCGAGGAACCGGCCGCCGCCGTGTCGGGCAGTGTGGACCCGGTGCTGATTGGACGATCTCAATCGGGGCTGCCAGCTATTGGCGAATTCACTCAGGCAACCGGAGAGTTTTTCTTCGCACCAGGTGGCGAGAACGGACACTACCGAGTGGGGTTGATGCCCGCTTCCTTCCAGGAAGCCCGCACCCTCTCCTCCTCGCCCGGGGCCGCACGAGTTGTGGCCTATGCCTATCAATCCTATGACCACGGTCGTATTCCGAGTGAAAAAGACGTGGTGGACGTTTTTGCCCAAAACAGAGCGGAAACCTCCCGCGTACAGCGGGAGGCCACAAGACTCATCAAACACATGGTGAGCCATGAGCGATTCGAACCTTACTTGAATCCCGGAGCGGCTGGAGAATGCGCGGTAGGGGAGATGGAACGGCTGAAGGGACGCTTTGAAACCATCCCGGAGCCGGATGGACTGCTGGAAGCAACCAACCAACGCGCCTCCTTTACCCTTTCTGATATTAAAGCGGACAGTGGCGGCAAAGTCGGCCACACCAGCCCGCCCAACCACTTTCGTTCCGTTGCTGAAGCCAGCCTTCAGGAGGCCAAGGCCCTGAAGTTGATCCATGGCACCTCAGAACTCATCGAGGTGGGGGATGATGGTCACCTCCTCATGAGTCACTCCAAAGGAGTCGACAACAACGAGATCCATCTTTTTGCCTATCGTACTTTCTTCCGCCAGGTCTGGGTGGCTGAGATCCTGGGTTACAAGTGGTACGGGCTGGGGCAGGATCTGGTAGGAGAGGCATCGGCCGGAAGTACGACCGAAGAACTCGCCAATCTCACCGATGAATTCATGGAACTCCTGGAAGGAGCTCTCCCAGAGGCGGAGCGCCGTCAGGTCGATCGATTGAAAGAAGCCTATCGAGAATGGAAGGGCGGCAAAGGAAAAGGGCACAAGCCCCTTGAGGTTTTTTCCGGAAACGTCTCCGGACAGGGTCCAGGTTTCGCAGAGCTACCCCTGATGGGAGCCGGTCGAATCGGGCTGCTGGCGATGGACAAAACCGGTCCATCCGCCTTCAATCTGCCCATCTGGTGGAGCCTTAACCACGCGCACAAGGACGGAAGTCTGAGGAGACATATTGAGAAAACAGGCGGCAAGGGAGTCGTCATAGAAATCTGGGATGTGGAGCACCATAAACGAGGTTTTCTGGATCTGGAATCCGAGACACTGAGTATTCAAAATCTCCTGGGAGCTATTGAAAGGTTCAACGTCAAACGCATTTGGAGTAGAACCTCCGAAAAATGGGACCCTGCACGTACTCAAGAATCTTTGGAAGAGATCTTGCTGGCCGCCTCAACAGAGAAGCTGTCCGTTATTACGGGCGGAGAGTACCGGGGCAAGGATGATCCGGTCTTGCTGGCCGTGGAGCCGCTGGCGCAAGCCTTGAACCTTTTCATGCGCGACCGTTTCTATCTGACTCAAGGCGACGGCCGGGGTTCACACTTCATGTTCCCGACACCGTTAGGCTTCCAGGATGCCATTGCCACCATTAATAGCCGTGCCGTGGCGGTAGCCGCCTGGATCACGATGGATACTTCCGGCGAAATCAGAGGATTCCACGACGAGTTCGCCGATCCCATCTATGAAACAGCACGAGATCGTGCTTATGAGCTCAACAAAGCCATCTGGGATGCGCAGGGAGGCAACTTTATCCCGGTGGGAGTGGGCAGTTCAAAAGTCGAGCAATCCTATCCTCTGGCTCAGACTCTGGCCCGGATCACGGCCACCGACTCTGAATTCGTTTCCAAGCGAACCGTTTCTCGTGTCGCACCTGAAGAACTGGTGGGAACATAATCTTATGAAAATTTCCACCCAACAGCGGGCATCCTCCCGAAAATCCTCGCACAAGGGCACCCGCTACGTCTATCGCTTTAACCAAGTGGAGGAGGCGGAGAAAAAGGTGGGCGGTGACTGGGACAAAGTGCGGGGATTACTGGGTGGTAAAGGTGCCAACCTGGCTGATATGACCCGACTGGGGGTCCCGGTCTGTCCTGGTTTTACCGTCACCACAGAGGCCTGTAACCTCTACCTCTCTGGGAATGTTTTCCCCGATGAAGTGTGGAAGCAACAACTGGCCGCCATCGCTGACGTCGAAGAGGCCACCGGGAAAAAATTTACTGATTCCGCCAATCCCCTGCTGGTTTCCTGCCGCTCGGGTGCCAAGTTCTCCATGCCCGGCATGATGGACACCGTTCTCAATATCGGCTTGAACGATGAGGTGGCCCAGGCGTGGGTCAAGCGAGGGGGCGACGAGCGCTTTGTCTACGACTCCTATCGAAGGTTGGTTCAGATGTTTGGCAGCGTGGTATGGGACGTGCCGGATGAGTCTTTTGAAAGTGTTATCACCGAACGGCGAGAAGGTGCCGGAGTCCGTAGCGATGCCGAACTTTCCGCGCGAGATTGGATCGCTACAACGAAAGAGTTCAAGGACATTATTCAGACTCAAACAGGTAAAGAGTTCCCCGTTGATCCTTATCAGCAGTTGAAACTGGCCACCGAGGCGGTCTTTCGGTCCTGGAGGGGCAAAAGAGCCATCGACTATCGCAAAGCAGCCTGCATTCCCGATGACCTGGGGACAGCCGTGACTATCCAAACCATGGTCTTCGGAAACATGGGGGCCGACTGCGCGACGGGGGTGGCCATGTCTCGCAACGCTTCTACCGGAGAGCCGGAACTGGAGGGAGACTTTCTGATCAATGCCCAGGGTGAGGACGTGGTGGCTGGAATTCGTCAGACCGAGCCGCTGAGTGAGCTAAAAAGGCTGATGCCGAACGCTTATGCCGAGTTTGAGGCCATCTCGCGGCAACTGGAGAATCACTACCGCAACATGCAGGACATGGAGTTCACCATTGAAAAGGGCAAGCTGTGGCTTCTCCAGACCCGGGACGGTAAACGCACCGCCCAGGCCGAGGTGCGCATTGCCGTGGACATGGTCGAGGAAGGACTGATCAGTAAGGAAGAGGCGGTTAAGCGGGTGCAGCCCTCCCAGGTCGACACCTTTTTGCACCCTCAGTTCGACCCGGCTGCCCGCGAAACGAGCCAGCTCATTGCCACAGGTCTCAATGTCTCCCCAGGAGCAGCCGTGGGCGTCGTCGCTTTCGACGCGGATACCGCCGAACGTTGGGCGACCCAGGAGGGCAAGGATGTCATCATGGTGCGGCCCGAAACCAAGCCCGATGATGTGCACGGGATGCTGGCCTCCAAAGGTATCCTCACCAGCCGGGGCGGCCGGACCAGTCACGCTGCCTTGGTGGCACGTCAGTTTGGCACACCCGCCGTAGTGGGCGTGATCGAACTGGAGATCGACCTGGAAGCCCGAAAAATGCAAGTCGGTGATTTTTTGATTCAAGAAGGAGATTGGATTTCACTGGACGGGGCCTCGGGTGAAGTGTTCCTGGACCAGCTATCTACGGAGATTCCCGACTTTAGCAATCCCTATCTGCTGAAGATTTTGGAGTGGGCAGACGAAATTCGCACACTTCAGGTCTGGACCAATGCGGATTACCCCCGTGACGCCGAGCGGGCCCGCAAATACGGAGCCCAGGGGATTGGCCTGTGCCGAACCGAGCATATGTTTTTTGAGTCCCATCGCCTGCCCATCGTCCAGCGGATGATCATGACCAAGGACAAAGCGGAACAAAAGGAGGCCATCGACAGTCTCCTGCCCCTGCAACGGGAGGACTTTGAAGGACTGTTCAAGGCCATGGACGGGCTACCCGTCGTGATCCGCCTGTTGGACCCGCCGTTGCACGAATTTTTGCCCTCCTACGATGAGTTGATTGAGGACCTGGCGGATTTGAAGATCCAGCTCTACACTCTGAAGGCACCCGGGGAAAAAGACTCGATCCAAAGTCAGATTGATGAAAAATCCACCTACCTGGAAAGAGTGAAGGCCCTTCGGGAAGTGAACCCCATGCTGGGAACGCGCGGCGTTCGCCTGGGCATCCTGATCCCTGAACTCACCAAGATGCAGGTTCGGGCCATCTTTGAAGCTGCCTGCAAATGCGCCAAGGCAGGAATCGACGTCCAACCGGAGGTCATGATTCCTCTGACTTCTCACGTGAACGAGTTGAAAGTCCAACAACGGGAACTGGAAAGTACGGCTCAAGAGGTGATGGCACAAGAGGGCATTGAGATCCAGTACAAGTTCGGCACCATGATCGAGACGCCGCGGGCGGCCCTTACGGCCGATGAAATGGCCGAGTATGCGGAATTCTTCTCCTTTGGCACCAATGATCTGACTCAGACCGTTTTCGGCATCTCCCGTGATGACGCCGAGTCAGGCTTCCTGATTCATTACCTACAGGAGGGAATCCTGCCCGAGAACCCCTTTACCACCATCGATCGTGTTGGACTGGGAAAATTGATGGAAATGGCCGTTAAACTGGGTCGTCAGGATCATCCCGACCTGGAGATCGGCATTTGCGGTGAGCATGGGGGAGACCCGGCAAGTATTGCCCTGTGCCACCAACTGGGCTTAGATTACGTTTCCTGCTCTCCCTTTCGAGTCCCCATTGCCCGCCTAGCCGCCGCCCATGCCGTGCTTGCGGACAAGCACTCGTAACATCGTGCGGTCGTGCTGTGGTGCTGTTGTGCTGTCGGGCATCAGTGCCCGACAAGCAGGGAGAAGAAAGACAGGATCATCGCGAAGCGCAGGGTTTCTTGACAACAAACCAAGAAACACCTTAGGAACTATTTTCAGAGAAGAATCAATCAGGAAGGCTATCGTTTTACCACGGCACGAATTCACAACTGCACTTGCGCACGAAGTGCGCCAGCACGAAAGCACAAACGCACGGCGTCACGAAGTGACGCTTAGGGTAGGACTTTCGTGAATTCCCGAGCGATGTAAGGGATTTTGGGCACCTTGTGGTCGATGAGAATGGCTTTGGGTTCGAGTTCCTGGCCATAGAACTTCTTGATGGCAGTACTATCCGCTCTCAGGCTGGCGCCTTCCAGTGAAATTCCGGCAAAGAGACCTTTGGACCTGGCGTAGGAGTATATCTCCGCCCGCAAGGTAATGTCTGTATCCGCTGCTACGCTTCTTCCTACGGGTCCGGCGGCCACACTGGCATCTGCACCCAAGGTGAACTTACTCCCCAACAGACCCTGTATGCTCTTGTCGGTCATTAGAAACAACACCATATCCGAGGACTGGGCACCAATTTGAAACCCAAAGCTTCCTCCGGTCAATTTGACAAAAGAGAGTGGACTCCATTTCCCCTTCTTTCCCTTGCAACTGGCAATTCCTTTCCCGTGCCGACCCCCGAAACCGAAGGCAGCCTTGATGACGTGAGGAATCACCACCACACATCGGCATTTCTCTAAAAGGCTTGCAGGAACACCACCATCCTTGGCTTTGATCAGCGCCTTGTATGCGTTGGTGGCTTCCTCCACTCGATCTACGAACTTATCTCCAAGGAGAGGGAGGGTAAGACAGGCGACAAGCGGAAAAATCAAACCCAGGGTCGAAATCTTGTTGTTTTTCATGTTGGGCTCCTCACTGAAATGGCCTTACACCCAGTATACGAAATCGAGGAGCCCTGGCGGGCTTATCCCCCGAACCAAAGCCTCAAAGCGAACACAATGATGGTCACCGTCACCACTCTCTTGATCCAGGCATGTCCTTTGAGGACTGTAAGTTTCACTCCAACAAGCCCTCCCAATACCATGCCTGTCCCTAAGGCCAGCCCGATCGACCACTGCACTTTGTCTTGCCAGGCAAAGATTCCCAGAGAAATCAGAGTAAAGCACAGCACGCTGAGCACCTTAACCGCATTGCCCCGCACCAGATCCAGACCGGCTAGGCTCGTCGTGGCAA
Organism: Acidobacteriota bacterium; assembly: GCA_022562935.1. GTDB lineage: Bacteria > Acidobacteriota > UBA6911 > RPQK01 > JADFOI01 > JADFOI01. The sequence goes on along the minus strand of JADFOI010000010.1, from coordinate 19,199 downwards.
GAATCACAAATCCCACACCCGCTTGAACAAAGCCTCCATAAACTCCTGAGAGAAAAAAACCCACTGCCAATACAGCCACCACCGGCGTCTGGGAAGAACCGGAGGCCTTGAGTTGGGTCTTCTTTAGAGGATCCCATAGAGTCCACAGGGTCACGATAACCATCAAAAAAGCCAGGATGTTTTGAAAGAGTTCATCGCCCACCCAGAGGGCAACCCAGGTTCCCAGGATGGCACCAAACGAGGCCGGTAAAGCTGCCCAAAGCAGGTAGCTCCAATCGATCAGTCCATGGCGACGAAAACTCCATACCGCACCCACATTTTGAAGCACGACGGCGACCCGGTTGGTCCCATTGGCCACGGTGGGCGGAAGGCCCATAAAAATCAGTACAGGAAGGGTCAGGAAGGAACCCCCACCCGCCACAACATTCAGGGCACCCGCTACTGAACCCACACCAAAAAGTAAGAAATAGCTACTCCAGTGTTCCATGTGTTTTCAGTCCTCGCAAAAGCCTGGCCATTGTAACGGAAAGTTCTAGATTTGCTATGATGAGGGCCCCAAGGCACTAGCCCGGATGATGCAATAGGTGCTTGTCACGAAGCGACCAAGGGCGAGCCGGTGGCTCGCCGAAACCGTCAGGATTGCAAAGACCTCCGGAATGTGGGAGGCACCTGAGGTGCCTCCCACATTCCGGATGATCGTGCCACTCGTGGTAAACAACGGGGGGCGGATGATTTCGTTACTGTAGTAGAAACTTTTTTTGCATTAAGGAGATAGTAGCCGATGTCCAAGAACCTGGGAGCAACTCTACCGGAAGACCTACTGGATTTTCTCTCCAGCACGGAGCCCGGCGAAAAGTTTAAGCAAGTGATTCTTTTCTCCACCACCGATGAGGACGGTTGGCCTCGCCACGGTCTCCTCAGTGCTCGCGAGGTGTTTGCCAAAGATTCCAAACGGCTTCTTCTTCTCCTGTACAGCAATTCTCACAGCTCGGCAAACTTGCAGCGGGAGGGTAAGATTTCCATCGTCCTGGTCAATCCCAACATGAGCTACTACGTCTTCTGCAAGGCTCGTCCCCTTTCTCCATTGCCCGATGCACCCAGCGAAACACTTTTCGAACTCACCGTGGAGAAGGTCGTGGAAGATTCCTTGGCCACGGCGAGAATCTTGACGGGAATCACCTTTGAAGGCTATGACCCGGGCATGACCCAGGAGAACCGGAAAATTGTCTTTCAACAACTCGTAGACATGTGAGGGGCAAGAAACAGACAACTGACAGCTGGAGGAGAGGACTGAGTGATGAGGAGTGAGGACTGACCGGGGGAAATTCCAAATTCCAAACAACTTCGACAACAGACAAAATCGGTGGGTTTTTTCTAGTTTCTAGTTTCTAGTTTCTGCGCGCGAAGCGCGCTCTTTACTCGTGGCTCATGCCTCCTTCATCCGCGGGGGGCTTGGAGTATTCATCGAAAATAAAATTAAAGAGTTCCGACTCCCCATCCTGAGCACCGGGAAAATTCAGCAAGAGGGTGAGGGTTACAGGAAACTCGATTTCCCGATCCAGCTCAGCCATCATCATTCCTTTCTCATTTCCAACTTTCAGGGGAATGCCAGGAGGATCTGGAAATTCTCCCCAGTGAATGGTTCCCGCAGTCTCCTTCACTTCTTCAGCATTCAAGGGCATCGTCAGGGCATCGTATAGATAGACCCGAAACATTCCTGGAGAGGTCAATGTTCCTTCCAGATGATGCACCTCATCCAGAGCCATAAAGAAGGTACCGCCATATTGAGGATCGTGATCTGAGTGCTCCTCCATACCCTGTCCCTGAGATTCCATACTTTCCATGTCGACCATATCTCCCCTGCCGGTTTCATCCGCTGGGGATGCCCCCTCCTGACAAGATACAAACAGAAAAAGTGAGAAGAAGGCAACGAGAGCAATGATCTGGCGATAACCTTTGTGCATATGTGTTTCCTTTCACTGAATCTTAAAAGCGAGCCTCTAGCCGGGATGATGCATGATCCCGGCTTTAATTGAACGCTGTCTGCTTTTCCAACTCAGGGGCTCAGACATACTCAACAGATCCGCCCCGGGCACGAAATTCCCGCAAAAGGGGCTCCAGTTCCTCCCCCACCCCTCCCCGATCAAGCCAAAAAGCGTCATAGAGCCGAATCTTGCGCCTATTCCGTAACTTCTTCCGAGTCCTCTCAATAAACTGATTCCGAGTGCCATCCAACTGAGAGTCCAGGTAGCGCATATAGAGTTCTTCACAGGAGAGTTCCAGTATCCACTCCTCGGGCTTCCTGAGTAGAAAGAAATCGCGCCTGTTCATGGTCGTTTAACCTGCCAGTGAGAGCAAGGTTCTGCGCACCAGGGCCTCCGTGAGAGGAATCTTGTACCCATTCTTAGCCAGTGGCTGAGCTCGCGAAACCGCCGCTCGACCCGCATCGCCGGCAAGATCGGCCGTGATTCGCTGCCCCACCAGTATGCGCTCCACATTCGGGAGGCGCCAGGGAATGGGCGCTACAGCGCCCAAGACAACCCTGGCCTTTCTACAGACTCCGTCATTGATCTCCAGAGCCATGGCGACGCTCAAAACGGCGTGAGTCCAGGCCTCCCGATCCATAATTTTCACGTAGGTGCTCCGCCCGTTCTGCACTGCTGGGGGTAACTCAATCTCAACCAGGACCTCATCAGGCTCCAGGACGTTCTCCCGGCTGACATCTTCGCGGGGCAGAATAAAGAATTCCGAGGCAGGCACGACCCGCTCTCCATGGGGACCGACAATCCTAAAGCGCGCTTCCAACGCCATCAATGCCGGTGCCGTATCGGAGGGATGGACAATGAAACTGGGGCCCCCTCCGAAAATGGCATGGAGTTGGTTTTGACCCACCACCGAGTAGCATCGATCGCCACCATGCTTGAAACAGGGAAATCCTTGGCGAAAATACCAGCACCAGGGCCGCTGGCAGATGTTTCCCGCCACTGTCCCCACGTTTCGGATCTGGGGAGTGGCTACCGTCCCGGCAGCTTCGGCAAGAACGGTGTACTGAGAGCGAATCAGAGGATGTTGGCTCAACTCCTCCAGGGTCACCAGGCCGCCGATCCGAACCCCCTGAGAGTGTGATTCGATTTCCCTGAGAGCACTCAGGCCCTTGAGATTGACCACAACATCGGGGCCGACGAGATCATCCTTGATCATTCCCAGCAGGTCACTTCCTCCCCCGGCCAGAGATGCTGTCTGACCCTTTTCAATGGCCTTCTTGAGCAAGGCAGCTGCCTCTTGAGGATCCTTGGGATTAACGTTTGTGAAACTCTTCACGATACGGCTCCAATGATCTTGTCACGGGTTATGGGAAGTTCCTTGATCCGTTTTCCAATGGCGTTAAACACGGCATTAGCGACGGCTCCCACCACGGGAACGATGGGAGGTTCTCCTACGGCCTTGGCACCGAAAGGACCATACGCGTCTTCGGTCTCAACGAAGTGGACCTCCACATTCGGGACATCGACGTGGGTCATGACCCGAGCTCCGTAGTAGCCGGGATTCAGGGGAATGCCGGTATTTTCATCATACAGAAGCTCTTCGTGCAGGGCCATGCCCAGACCCTGGATCACTCCTCCTTGGACCTGGCTAGTGGCTGTGAGCGGATTGATGATCCGCCCACTGTCATGAACTGCCAGATACTTTAAGACTCGGACACCCCCGAGTTCGGTGTCGACCTCGACCTCCACAAAGTGAACCGCAAAACTGTATCGGACCTTTCCCTCCAGGCGCGGCGAGGGAGTGGCTTCTGCGATGAGCACCTCATCGCCCTGTGGAGGACCACTTGCGGCAAGCTGCTGCTTGAGATCCTTGGCCGCTTCTACAATGGCATATCCGGTATAGGAGGTGGTCCGACTTCCGGACTCCCCTACCGAGTACGGAGTGCGGTCGGTGTCCCCCGAGATGACCCGCACTTTGTCCATATCGATTCCCATGGCCTCAGCCGCTATAAGGGCCATCGTCGTCTTGGCGCCCGTGCCAATATCGGTTACTCCCACATGAAGCCACAGGCGACCTTCGCTATCCAGGCGCAGAACCGCACTGCTTCTTCCCACCGAGGCTCCAAAACCCCCGGCGGCCAAACCAATGCCTGTCTTAATAGGTCCCTGCTGAGATCCGGCAGGATGCCATCGCTTTTTCCACTCGAACAACTTGGCTCCCTGGCGAATACACTCCAGAAGTCCTGAACTGGTGTAAGGGATACTGTCGCGGAATTTCCGGGTGACGTTCTTCAAATAAAAGTCCACGGGATCGATCTTCAGCTCGTGTGCAATGTGATCCAAAATCGATGCGATTCCAAAAACCCCCTGGGGATAGGGAGGACCACGAAAGTTCGCAGATACGGCCATGTTGGTATAAGCGGGATAAATTTCTGTTTTCACGTTCGGGCAGCGGAAATATTCGACTCCCGAGATCCCTCCGCCGCTCTTTCGATAGGGCCCCATACCACTGTAACCGCGCATCTGAATGGCCTGCAGAGTACCATCCTTGAGAACTCCCACCTTGTAGTTCTGGCTGGTCGGCCAGCGCCCGTGCACACAGACGAAATCTTCCTTGCGGCTCAACTCCAGCTTGACCGGTCGCCCCGTCTCTTTGGCCAGCTGCGCCGCCATCAGATCAGTATCCTGGCACTGGTTCTTGTTGCCAAAACCCCCGCCCATGTACTGGCACACCACACGCACCTTTTCCAGAGCCAGGTTCAGATCTCTGGCAATATCCCTGTGGCAGTTGGCTATTCCCTGGGTGGGGGTCCACACCGTCAGCTTATCTCCTTCCCAATGGGCCAGGGCCACGCGAGGCTCCATTTGGGCATTGTTCACGTGCTTGGAGACATAACGATCCTCAAAGACAAAATCTGAGGCGGCAAATCCTTTTTCGAGGTCGCCGCGCACATAGGTGGACGGTTCTCGCTTACCCGGCTCCGTACTCCGAAAACTGATGATCGGTGAAAGGTTCCCGCCCGGGTGAATCTCCACAGCACCCGGCTGCAGGGCCTCTTCGGCGTCCAGGACGAAATCGAGAGTCTCGTACTCGACCTGGATCAACTTGAGAGCTTCCTCAGCCAGATGGCGATTGGTGGCGGCCAGGGCCGCCACTGCATCCCCCACGAAACGAACGGGATTGTTGAAAAGATAGCGCTTGTTGACGCGATCGCCGCTGGACCAGACCAACCGACAATTCTCATGGGTCAAAATAGCCTTCACACCCGGTGCAGCCAAGGCTCGAGCCACATCGATGCCCAGAATTCGGGCATGGGGATGGGGGCTTCTCAGCACCCGAGCATAGAGCATATTGGGGAGCTGAACATCGGCGCTGTAAGTCGCCCGTCCGGTGACCCGCTGCAGACCATCGATGCGTGGAGTCGAGTGTCCGACTGTCTTGAGTTCCTCAACCACGGCTGCCTCCCTTTCCGGAGGTGGCCAGGACAGCTTCCAGATAGCGGTTGAAATTGGAACAGCGGCAAATGTTTCCAGCCAGGGCCTGACGGGCTTCCGCCTCAGTGGGATTGGGATTTGAATTGAGCAGGGCTTTGGCCGACATCAACTGGCCCGAAGTACAAAACCCACACTGGGGACCGTCATGTTCGATGAAGGCCTCCTGCAACGGGTCCAGCTGAGTTCCCTCAGCCAGCCCTTCTACCGTGGAAATCTCCTTGCCCTCAGCCCAGACCGCTAAATAACTACAAGAGTAAAGGGACTTTCCATCCAGCAAAACCGTGCAGGCTCCGCACTCACCCCGATCGCATCCCACTCGGGTACCGGTAAGACCCAGGTGATCTCGCAAAACTTCCGCCAGCGTCCAGTGATCCTCCACCTCCAGCCGGTGGTCTTTACCATTGACCTTGAGATGGATCTCCCGGCCTCTCTCTTCGGCTGGCAGAGGGCGGGATTGGAAGGTCGGCGCCTCCAGCGCCGGAATAGCTGCGGCGGCGGCCATACCTGTCCCGCTGCGTTCCAGAAATGAACGTCTTGAAATGGGTTTCATCCTATGGCCTCATCGGTGTAGAGTTTTATTTGTGCCTTGTTCCATAAATAGGGTGACCTTTGTGGCGGCGGGAGGTCATCGTATTTATGGAGCGAGACACTTTTACCCTATACGACTCTTCACTCCATTGTAAACCTATAATCTCACGGGAGAAATACGGGGAACTTTAACGCTCCTGGGCCGGAGAGAGACCCCGCTTCAAGTTCCAGGCAGAAGGGTCCTCCAGGTAGTGCTTCACGTCCTCTAACGAGGCTTCAGAGATCAGACCCATGGCCTGTCCAATCTCCAAGCAGGTGGAAAGCCCCACCAGAGAATGAACCGTGACACCCATTTCGGCCAACTTCTGGGCACCCTTTTGTTCGCGGTCTACGATCACCAGACAGTCGGAAATCGTGCAGCCGGCTTCTCGAATCCCTTCGATGAATCCAACTTTGCTTCCTCCATCGGTCATGAGATCTTCTACCAAGAGTACTTTGCCCTGGGCGATCCCTTCCACGAGTTGCCCACCGCCATAGTCCTTACGCTTCTTTCGAACGTAGACCAGGGGTTTGTTCAACTTGTCCGCCAGCCAGGCAGCGAAGGGAATTCCGGCCGTCTCGCCTCCAGCGACACAGTCACATTCAATTTGTCTCTCCTGACACAGGTAGCGGGCCAATCCGATCAAAATATCACGGGTGCTGGGAAAGGAGATCAACAAGCGACAATTGATGTAAATGGGGGAGAAATCCCCGGAAGCGAGCCGAAAAGGTTCTTCTTCGTTCACCTGAACCGCTTGGTGGCGCCATAAGAACTGACTGGCAAGTTCAGCAATTTTCCTGTCCATCTCCTTGAGGAGCTTTTTCTGAGCAGCCGTCTTTTCTGCCATGATTAGCCGGGACAATTCATAAATTCTCTACTGCAGCAGCGGAACGCAGTCAGGTCGGATGGTTTCGCTGCTTCGTGACAAAATGCGTGAATAATCCCGGCTCCAATGCTACCGCGTCTGTAAAAAATCGGCCAGTCTTGGAATCCCCTTTTCCCTGAGAATCTGCATCAATCCCCGGTTGGTGAGCCGAACCAGGGAAGGCCCCCGGTAAATGAGACCCGTGTAGACCTGCACCAGGGTAGCTCCCAGCTCCAAGTACTCCCAGACTTCCTGCGCAGGATGCTTTTGGGGATCACAGCCTATTCCTCCGCAGGCAATGATGGGCAAGCGGCCGCCAGTCCTACGGAAGACCTTCCGGGTCATCTGCTGAGCATACTCCTTGAGAGGCCGTCCGCTGAGACCCCCGACGGGGAACTTTTCCAGTTCGGCGGTAGGGCTTTTCAGGTTCTCCCGTCTTAGGGTCGTGTTCGCGATCACGAACCCATCGATGCCATGCTCCTCGGCCAACCCCAGGAGACGGTCCAGTTCCCGATCCTGAAGATCCGGAGAAAGCTTCACCAAAACGGGTGTCACCCGCTGCGGAGCTGCCTGTTCGGCTCTGATCTTCTTCAGCTCCTTCAAAAAGGGCTCCAAGACTTCCGGGTCCTCAAAGGTCTTTCCTTCAACGGTGTTGGGACAACTCAGATTCAGGGTAATGAAGTCAGCCAACGGGTAAAACCTGCGAAAGTCCTCCAGAAAATCTTCCATGGCCTCTTCTCCTGCAATCTCAGGGTCTGCCGTCTTGACCAGATTGATTCCCGTAGGGATCTGAAACTGTCGGTCTCGGAGTCGCTTGTGTATGATCTGGGCCCCCTCGCTGTTGAGACCTAGCCGGTTGATCAGGCCCCCATCCTGGGGAAGTCTGAGTAGAGTCGGAGAGGGATTGCCGGGCCAGGGTTGCAAACTGATGGATCCCATCTCCATATGCCCGAAGCCCAGGGCGGCTATGACCTCGTGGAGTTGGCCCTGTTTGTCAAATCCGGCAGCCAGGCCCAGGGGGGTCTTGAAGTCCAATCCCCAAACTTTGACGTCCAGGACTTCACTCTGGGTGTGGTAAATCTGAGTCAGGAGGCGACAAGCCAGGGAAGATTGGGAAAGAGTGTCTCCTATCCGGACGGTCTGTCTATGAACAAACTCCGGGTCCAGACCAAAGAGCAGGGGCCGTACAAGCTTATCGTAAAGCAACGTCGGTACTCTATTGTCCTCGAATGTTCTTACCGGTTCAAGATCGGGTGTTCTCAAAGGAAGATCGGCGGCCTTTTCCCTCTCCCTAGCCCAACACCTTTTTCACAATCGACTTCACCTTACCCTCATACCGTTTCACAATCATCACCGGGGCCCGGGAATAGCGGGCCACCTTCTCGGCGATTTCGCCAAAGATGACATTGGAGAAGAGGCCCTCTTCGGAGTCCCCCAGAACAATGAGATCATACTCCCCTGCCGCCCGAGCAAGTCCGGATGCCACTTTCCCGGCCTCGATGATCGTTCGTTTGGCGCTGGAGCCCAGCCCCGTCTCTTGAATGGTTTTCTCGATCCACTCACGAGCCCGGTCCTTCTCCTCCTGGCTTGCTCCTCGGGGCACCACATAACAGCTCGTCACATCCGAACCATATTCGGCTTGATAAATGGAAACAAGCTTGGCGGCCAGTTGTGCATGGAAGCCTCCGGCCGTGGGAACAAGAATCTTATCCAGTGAGAAATCATCCACCAGTTTCACGGTAATCAAATCACAGGGGGCATGGCGAACCACCTTGTCGGTCACTTCCCCAATAATCCGATCTTTCGTCGTCGTGTACCCTTTCCATCCCATTAGAATCAAGGAGGTCTTTTCCTCTTCTGCCGTGCGCAGTATGCCGTCGTAAACGCGGTGGGCGATCCGAATAGCCGATCGCGTGGGTATCTGCACGCTGTTGCCATACTGGACGGCCTGTTTCAGGAGCGGGGTCTTATGATGAACAAAGCGCATCCCTTCGTGAATGGGTAGATTCTGCGGTACATCGATAACCCCCAGAACAATAATTTCTCCTTTATGTGCTTTGGCTACAGGGGCGGCAAGTTTCATCAGGGGAATGACGTGATCGGGATTATGCAGGGGTATCAGGATGCGATAGTCGTATTCCTCGGTCCGATCTTGCTGACCGACTTCAAGGACCTGAGGCATTTCCGGGGCCGCCACCTTCTCAAAATGGATAAAATAGATAAACAGCCCGATCAGAAGCCATGCAATGGCGATGTACCACGACCAGGCATTAAAATTATACTGGTAAAGGGCCAGCAGCACATTGAGCACAATGGCAACAATAGGGGTCACCGGATACCAGGGAACGCGAAAGCCTGCTTTGACTTCGGGAAACTTGCGGCGAAGTACTATCAAAGAGAGATTCACCAGCGCAAAGGTCAGCAGAAACATGACGCTGGCCGCCGATCCGATGATGTGGATAGGAAAGAGGACGGCCATGACCAACATGATGGCCCCGGTCACTGCTATGGCTACGTGGGGAGTGCGGCGAGTCTCATGAATGGAGGCAAAAGATACGGGCAGCATCTTGTCCCGGCCCATGCAAAACGCCACTCGGGAGGAGGCCAGTATGGTGGCGTTCAATGCCGAGAGAGTTGAGAGCAACCCTCCGAAGATGATCTAGTGGCACACCAAAAAAGGGCATGAAGCTCTCAGCCGCCTTCACAATGGCGGTTTCCTGATACTTGCCCAAAAACTCCCAGGAACTCCCCGTCTCGGGAACGATGGCCCCAATGCAGACCACTACGATGAGCACATAGAACACGACGGTCACCGACAGTGCAATCATGGTGGCTCTGGGAATTGTTTTCTTGGGCTCCTTGATCTCCTCAGCCACGGTAGCGATCAGGTCATATCCTTCAAAGGCAATAAAGGTAAGTCCCATTGCCAGCACAACGCCACTGAACCCCTGGGGTAGAAAGGGCCGGAAACTTGATGCCGCCTGGGTCGGAATATCCACGATCTGTTTGAGACCATAAAAGATGAAAATGGCCAGGATGATCATCTTGGCCACGGTGAGAAAATTTTCCAGTTTCCCCGTCAAAGCGGTGCCCCTCATGTTGATCAAGATCACAGCCACGCTGACGGCAACAGTCGCCAGAATAAGAGCCATACCATCACCCAAGGCTCCAAAAACCGCCTGGGAAAGAAAGGGGAAGTAGCTGTGGAGGAACTCCCAGAAGTAACTCCCGAAGCCCAAGGCGTAAAGACTGCAGGCAATCACGTAGCAGAACCAGAGCATCCAGCCGGAGACAAAGCCCACCGGGCCGGGGAACGCTTTTCTGATGTAAGAATAGCCTCCGCCTGATTCGGGGTAAGAGGAAGCCAATTCGGCATAGCTTAAGGCCGTCAGAAGGGTCACAAATCCGTTTAAGATGAAGGCAAGGAGTGCCGCCGGACCCGCCACCCCGACCGCAATCCCAGTAAGGACAAAAATCCCGGCCCCAATCATGGCCCCGATGCCAATCATGGTTGCGTCAAACAGGCCAAGATCTCGTGCGAAGGCTACTTCGGTGTTGTTGTTATTTTTCCCGTTCGCTTTCGCCATGCCGCCTGAAAAGTGTAACAAACCAACAGGCATTTCGGTGAAGGCCGACTCTAGTCTTCGAGGACTTCAGCGAAATGAGGGGACAGCCTGCCAGGGATCCGCGCCCTGACGAGGGCTTTTCTTACCCGGACCGCCGGCGAGTGTCGGTGTCAGCGGATTCTTCGGGCGGTGGCTCAAATTCAGGCTCTTCGTGGCCGCGGTGACACATAAAACAGGTGGCCCTGGGTGCGTTGGGCCAGGTGAAGGCCTCACTATTGAGATTCCGGACGATTTCAATCATGTTGCGGGCCCGCTCTTTGTGTTCTGTGTCTTTTGCAAAATCCTCTTCCTCGTGACAAAACTCACAGTCCACACCAAGCCCACGGTTGAAGGCCCGCATAATGGGACGCAGATCCTCTGGCTTCTCCACCTCTAAAATCTGAAGGTTAGTGGCAGGATTGTCAAAAGCGGTCCCTTGTCGCCGATCTTCCTCAATCGTACTTTGCTGAGCCTCCTGATTTCCGCCACAGGAGATACCCAGACCTATGAGCAGAAAAAAGCAAACCATCAGTGGTCCGACTTTTGATTTCTTATTCACTTTAGTGCCTCTCCTGGATCCAAGTTTTGTGACCTGGTCCCCTCCCGACAGCAAAGGCATGTTAACCGCACAGGAGAGGGAATTTCAATTTAAAAGAGTGAACAGGCGCTCGCGGGAGGCCCCCGTAGGGGCGATCCCGGTGGCTTGCCCGAACCGTTCGGATGGCAAGAACCGAAGTCACACGGTTAAAGTGTATCACTCATGCGGTTCGGGGCAGCCACCGGCTGATCTCCTAAACTAGCCCTCGTTGGGAAAGTCCATCTCAGCAAGATAAGAGGTGACGGCCACCCAGTGCTCGTCCACCTGCCAGCTGTCCCGGTCCATTAAGGCCTCTGGGCTTGGCGCCGACACCGGTGCGATCTGTTGAGGACTCAGGTAGGTGGGACTCGGAATGGGAGTCGCTCTCACCTGAAAGGGCCTGCTCCACCAAGGGGCACTCTGTGTTTCCTGACTTCTAAGTTGTTTCATCTTCAAAATCCTCCTTCTACGCCCTCTATCGTGTCCGACAGCACAAGGTAAAAGCAAAAAATGTCGGACATTGATATAAAATCGGTAAAAAGTGATATTTATCCTTGATAAAACTGATATACATGGTTACTCTAAAGGGGTGCACGGCAAGCTTCGGATCATCTAGTTAAGGACAACGGTACCCAGGGATGGGCAGGAAACAATCTGAGCAGATACCTCCTTATATCTCCTATCGGACGTTCAGTAACTTCCTGACCGATTTGCGCAGCCGTGGTGTCCCCTCCAGGATTGACCGGAGCGTCATGTCTCACAAATCGGGAACCGTGCAGTCTCAGCTCCTCCTGGCCCTTCACTACCTGGGTCTGGTGAAGGCCACTGGCCATCCCACCGAAAGGCTGTCCAGGTTGGTGGAGAGTGAAGGCGCTGAGAGAAAACAAGTGGTGCGAGAGATGATTCAAAGCTCCTACGATTTTGCCTTTACTCGGAGTTTTGGCCTGGAGACAGCTACCTCCAACCAGGCCCAGGAAATCTTTGAGCAGACCGGGGCTTCAGGTGAGACGGTGCGCAGGTGCATCGCCTTCTTTCTAGCCGCCGCCAAAGATGGTGGAATCCCAGTATCTCCCTACATCAAGCCCCACGGAAGAAGGAGGTCGGCATCCCGAAAGAAGGGAGGTGCCCATCACAAGACCCCGGAAGCCGCCCCTTCCCCGTCGCCCGCTTCCAATCAGGGAGACGAATCCAGGGAGGTCCATCTAAAAAGTGGTGGGACTCTGAGGCTTGAACTTTCTATCGATCTCTTTGACCTGGATCAACGGGATCGGGACTTTATCTTCAAATTAATCGATCAGCTCAAGGAGTATGAGGGGGAAACCAAGACCTAGGGCTCAGGAGGCAAGCAGACCTTTATGCATCTCCTATGATCTTAACAATACTCCTATTTTAAAGATATTTAAACAATATTATATGAACTTATACTTTACCTACTATACCAAGTGAATTTTCGCTCACGATGGGTCAGTTTTTTCACGGTTTCGAGCCTTCCCTGCCCCCTATTCTTTTTCTGCACTCTTGAGAAAGTCAGAATTGTCATTTCAGGAGAACTCCACTATTCTAACCCTTACCGGATGGAGGGGTTCACATGTCGTTTCTCGGAAAATCTTTCGTTTTGTTGGTGCTTTTTGCCTTGGGAGTTTCGGTCGGGATCTATTCGCCGTTTTCGGCGTCAGGTGCAGACGCTAGGCTCTCGGTAGAGAGTCTGGAAGTTCAATTTCCACCACGGGGTGGTTCCCTGGCCCTGGACGGCCGAAGAAGATATATTTACCTTCCCCTGAATAACCCTGGAGTGGTGCCTGTGTCGATGGCTTCTCATATGAAGCCGGGGGATCTCATTGCAGGTGTGGCCGTTAACGGCAAGGCAAGAGCATATCCCCTATGGATTCTGGTGGCCTACCACGTGGTCAATGACACCCTCGATGGTGCTCCCGTCATGCTCGCTTTTTGCGAGATCTGCAGTGGAGCCTCATCCTTTCGTCCCGTAGTGGATGGGTTTGAGGATAAATCACTCAGTTTTCAGATTCATGGGATCGCACGAGGAACATTCACCGTTTACGACTATCCAACCCAAACCGTCTGGTCGCCTTTTACAGGGCGGACCCTTGAAGGAAAGCTGCATCCGGCTCGCATGGATCGAATTCCTCTGATTATCGAACCCTGGGGAGACTGGGTGAAGCGCTTCCCGGAAACCGACGTCGTGTTCGCCAGCACCAAATTCAAGGAGCGGGAACATGGGCGAGGAGAAAACAACCTCATCGGAGCGGAATACATCCCCCAGGGTTTCGCTGACGTCGCCAACATGGATGACCTTCGTTTGGCGCGCAACGCTTTGGTTTTTGGTGTGACCAACCTGAAGGGGGACAAATCGATCGCCTTCCCCCTGGATCTTCTCGAGAAACAAGATCAACTGTTCAGATACCGATTCGCCGACGAATCTTACCTGCTCAAAAAAATTGGCGAGTTTGGGGTGGTGGCCCTTCGTTTAAACCAAGATCAGGAAGAAAGAACCTATCAGCAGGTTGGCAATAATCCCTTCCGACTCGGGGATGATTCAGGTGGTCTTTGGGATGAATTCGGCAAAGCCGTGAATGAAACAGGCGGAAAACGCGATCTTGCCGTTGCTGATGGCTACTTCACCGAATGGTACGAATGGGTAAGCGGCTACCCCGAATCCGAGATTGCCGGCAGTCCTTAACCCTAGTTTTTCTCATCCTCGAACCGGATGGACCAGTGACTTCCATCGCAAAATGGTTTGTTTTTTGAGGCTCCGCAGCGACACAGCGTAAAGTGTGCCGTGGAGGCCCCTTCACCCCTACCCACATCAACCAACTCAAGGCCACCGGTTACCAGGTAAGGACCGTTTTTGGATACTCTAACTACAGGCTCGCGAGCCTGGTCTCGTTGCTCTTCACCGTCGACGGAATAGCTGAGCGCCCCCGAAGGACAGCTCTTGACGATGGCGATAATCTCTTCGGCCTGGGCTGCATCCGGGTCAATCCAGGGCTCGTGCTCCAGCTGAAAGACCGCGGACAGGCCGTCGCTGCACAGGCCGGCGTGGGAGCAGATTCCGCGGTTGTCGTGTATGGTGATGGCCTTACCCGTGTAATCGTGCCTCCTGTCCTCAGTCCGTCCTTCCTCCTTTTTGTCGGAGAAGCCAATCTTGGCATGAGTTCCATCACAGAAGGGCTTCTTCTTCGAGCCCCCGCAACGGCAAAGGGCAAAAGTTGGTTGAATCTCGAGCTGTTCGCCCTTGGAGTTTTGAAGGGTCTGCAAATCCTTCACCATGTAGGGCCCGTTGGGAGAAAGGGTGATGCTTGGCTTGGTTGAGCTCATAGTACGACCTCCTGGCTCTTGAAACGGAGCACTCTCCATTCTATCCGATATGATCTCAATTGTGACCCGTGATTCGTGAATGTCATTCACCCGTCACAAATCACCCTTCACCACTTCTTAAGGGGTTGACAAACCTGCTGCCATAAAAGACTCTTAGGCTGCTATGAAATTCTTACATCTTTCACTCTTTGCTCTAAGTACGGTACTGGCAATATCGCCTGTCTCTGCCGACATCAAAGACCAAGAGGAGCGCCTCGACAACTGCACCAATGTGGTGAAGGAGATCTTGAACATTCCCGATGGTCTCCCTCAGAACCTATTGGATAAGGCGGAATGTCTCGTCGTCTTCCCCTCGGTCAAAAAATTCGCCCTGGGTTTCGGGGGCAGCTATGGCAAAGGGGCGATGGTGTGTCGTTCGGGAGAGGACTTCAAGGGACCCTGGGGCCCACCTGCGATGTACCGTCTCGAGGGGGCCAGCATCGGCTTTCAACTGGGAGGTTCAGCCACAGATTTCGTGCTGCTGGTCATGAATGAGAAGGGTGCCGATTCCCTGCTCAGCAGCAAGGTCAAGCTCGGTGCGGACGCCATAGTCGCAGCCGGTCCCAAAGGCCGTGCCAGCGAAGCAGCCACCGATGCCTATATGGGGGCTGAATTTCTGAGCTACTCACGTTCCAAAGGGCTCTTTGCCGGGGTTTCCCTGAAAGGCTCGACTCTCCGCCAGGACAATGGGGCCAACGAAGATCTCTACGGCCGGAAAATTTCCGCTCGGGAGATTGTGCTGGAGCAAAAAGTCTCTGTTCCTTCGGCGGGTAAGTCACTGGTTGACCTGCTGCGAGAGAAATCACCCGAAAACCTCTCCCAGTAAGCGCAGATGGTGATCTGTGAGTTCGATCTCTGACTCTGACTGACCTCATTTTATAGCATTCACCATCGACAAGACTCACCCTTCACTCTTGAATTAGCCCTCGCCCATGGGAGCCGGACTGTTTAAATGGAAGGGTCCGAGACAACTTTCCACTGTGCGTCTTCCTGCGTTTGCCATACCGTGGTGGATCTGCCACCCCAACGGGATCACCTTGGGCGCCGTTCACTGTGCATTCAAAGGTCGCAATGGGAGAGGCCAAGATCACCTGGTGACACAGCCGGACACCCCGATGCCGATCCGTTGAAAGATCCCCCCTGGGGGGATATAATATCTCGGTGTCTAGTGAAGGAGGTACCAAGTGGCTGGAAGACCCAAAGAGAAGGTAGCAGAGGCAGTTGATGACTATCTCGATGATGACGCAAAGAGAGCTCTGATGAACCGACTAGCTAGGCTAGAGGGGCACATACGGTTTATTCGAGGTATGGTGGACCAGCATCGCTGTGCCGATGAAATTCTTCTGCAGGTTGCCGCTGTGAAGGCTGCCATCAACAAGTTTTCAGCGGTCCTCCTGGACCACGAGTTAAAGGCCTGTGTGAACACTTGTATGACCGGAGATGCAGATGACCGGTTGGAGAAGATCACGAAGGTTTTGTCGACGCTCCTGAAGCAATCTTAAACTCTTACTTCAATTCGGAGAAAAAAGAGCTGTGAGGCCTCAGGCCCTTTGGTTTGTACCGTTTTTTCCACTGTAACGAAAGACCTTTTCAAGGGGTACGTCCATGGAAACAATCAATAATAAGGTTTGGCTTGGCGTTGGCACCGTTGTGGCTGCGGTTGGCGCCTCGTTGTGTTGTATCGTGCCAGTTGCCGTGGTCCTACTGGGAGTGGGTTCCGCTGCACTAGGGGCACAATTGGAGCCGATCCGTCCCTTCTTCCTTGGATTGACACTGCTTCTCTTAGGAGTCGCGTTTTATCAAGTTTATAAACCAAACAGGCAGGACTGTGAGCCAGGACAAAGCTGTGCAGTACCCGAAGGTCAGCCCCGACACCGTATGATTGTATGGATTGCGGCAATCCTGGCTGTCGTGGTAGCGGCCTTTCCCTATTACATGGGGTGGATCATCTAACAAAGGAAGTGAATGGAGATTCCCAATGTTTAGAGTAATTTTTACGGCTGTTGGACTGGGCGCTCTTGCCCTGGGTATTTGGGCCGCTTCGGACTTGTGGACTGCACCCTCGGAAATGACACTTGAGGCTGTGGGGGATCAGGAAAAGGCCGTATTTTACGTGACTGGAATGACCTGAAGTGGATGTGCTGCCGCCGTGAAACTAGCGGTAAGAAAGTTGGACGGGATTCACCAAGTCGAGGCTTCCTACAAAGAGGGCAAAGCCGTCGTAGTGTATGAACCCTCTACAGTAAGTCTGGAGGAAATCAAGGCCGCGATTGATAAAGTTGGCTTCAAGGCCGAACTGCAAAGTGAGGAAGGGCTAACTCAATGAGTGAATCGTGCTGCTCTACTTCGCATAGACCACCCGCTACACGATCCTGTCCGGTCAGCGACTTTCGCAGTAAACCCGTAGAGTGGTCAACCGTTGCGGCCTTAGCTGCGAGATGTGTCCCGCCACGGCAATATTTCTGGTTGTGCGAGGATTCGGATTGCGATGTCGTGTACTTCGGCGAGGACGGAACCCTCCTGGGTACCCGTGATGTGCGTGTGATCCCCAGTTTCAAGGGAAGTCCAAGCCAAAACGATCTGGTCTGTTACTGTTTTCTCTACAGCCGCCAAGACATAGAAGACGAGTTGAAAGCAAGTGGAGATACAACGATCTTTGAGCGTATTAGCGCAGAAATTAAAGCCGGAAATTGCGCCTGCGAGGTGCGAAATCCCACAGGAAAATGCTGCCTCGGGGGTGTGAAACGGGCTATTCAGGAAACTCGTGAGAAATCGCAGATAACACAAGAACCATGAGGGATAAACTGGGTTTCTTAGGAACACTGTTGTCTTCCTTGTGCTGTCTTGGCGTCTCCATCGTTATTGCTCCACTGACCGCCATAGGCCTGAGCTTTATCATCAACGATCTTATACTCCTACCCCTGGTCCTTATTTTCTTGCTGATCACGCTTTGGGGCCTGCATACAGGGTGGAAGCGGCATGGACTACAGCTACCCTTTTTTCTCGGTATTTTCTCAGCGGTATTATTGATTCCCTCTTTTTTTGTAAGTGCTTACTTCTCCTCTTTCCTGCTTGCACTGCTTTTAGTTGCAACAATCTGGAATACAGTTGCTGTTAAACCCGCAAGACAGGTTTGATTCAAACTCACACAACCGAGGAAACCCTCATGCCAAAGAGTTTTGATCTCACCGTGATCGGTACGGGATCGGCAGCGGCTGGGGTAGCCAGCCGCTGCCGAGATTCAGGCTGGAGCCTAGCCATCATCGACTCTCGCCCCTATGGCGGAACCTGTGCGCTGCGCGGATGTGACCCCAAGAAAGTGCTTGTCGGTGCCACGGAGGCGCTGGATTGGGTGAACCGTTTGCAGGGCAAGGGCATCCAGACCGGCCGAATCAAGATCAATTGGCCAGAACTGATGCGCTTCAAGCGCACCTTTACCGATCCCGTTCCCAAAAGTAATGAGAAATGGTTTGCCCAGGCCGGCATCGAGATGTTCCACGGCCAGGCTCGCTTCACAGGTCCAACAGCGATTCAAGTAGGCAGCGACATCCTGGAGAGCAAGTATGTCCACATTGCTACAGGAGCGAAACCCGCAGAGCTCAAGATCCCGGGTCAGGAGCACGTCATCACCAGCACCGAATTTCTTGAACTCGAAAAGCTGCCTTCCAGGATCGTATTCGTAGGAGGGGGTTACATTTCTTTTGAGTTCGCTCACATCTCCGCGCGGGCCGGAGCACAAGTCACCTTGCTTCACCGTGGTGCGCAACCGCTAAAGGGCTTTGACCCCGACTTAGTCGGCATGTTGGTTGAGAGGACGCGCAAACTCGGCGTCGATGTACAACTTGAAGCCAAAGTTTGTGAGGTTGAGAGGTCCGGAAAACGACTCACCGTCCAGACCTCCACCTCGGATGGCAACCGGTCCTTCGAGGCTGACCTGGTGGTGCATGGCGCCGGCCGAGTTCCAGACATCGATGATCTCGGCCTGACAGAGGCCGGCATTGAGCACGACAAGCGAGGCGTGAAAGTGAACGAATTCTTGCAGAGCGTTTCAAACCCTGCCGTATATTCGGCGGGAGATTGTGCCGCAACCGATGGTCCGCCGCTGACTCCGGTGGGCGGCCACGAGGGGGGCATCGTGGCGGCTAATCTACTCAACGGCAACCAACGTCAGGCGTCCTATCCCCCCATTCCCAGCCTGGTCTTCACCGTTCCTCCCCTGGCCTCTGTAGGCCTTCAGGAATCGGAGGCCCAGGAGCAGGGACTGAATTTTGAGACCCACTTTGAAAGGACTGGCTCATGGTACTCCTCGGCCCGGATCGGTGAGGAATACTCTGCCTATAAGGTGCTGGTTGAGGAAGGAAACGGACGGATCCTGGGAGCCCATATACTGGGTCCCAACGCAGAGGAGCTCATCAATCTATTGACGATGGCCATGGCCGGAGGTCTGCAGTCCAAAGACATCAAAGGGATGATCTTTGGATATCCGACCTATGCCTCCGACATAAGTTACATGGTCTAGAGGAGACTTGAGAGGTTCTGGAATGACATCAGAAACTATTTAGGAGACCCATAGAAGGAGATTAGAAAATGCAAACACTTATCTGCCATACCTGTGGCTGTTCCCTGGTAAGGCTGGGGATCAGCAAGGATGAGACGACCTTTTACAGCCATGAAGGTGAACAGTACAGCTTCTGTTGTCAGGCATGCGTCGAGGTGTTCATCACTGATC
>JADFOI010000109.1 GCA_022562935.1 Acidobacteriota bacterium | reverse complement strand
ATCAATCTCTCCCTCTACACAATCTTGCAGATTTTAAGGGTGACCCTTTTTCAAAAAATTCCAATTTTACAGGCACTTACGGTATTGAATTACAGAAATGACCTAGACCATTGCCTGAACCAGTTGCATCTATTTAACTTTTAACCAGACACTAGTGATCGGAAATAGTCATTTCGATCAACTTTCACACACATTCCCATAAAATTTAGGGCTAAAGGGTCCATGCGTCGTATAACGTTATGTATTGAATCGCGGTAGACTGTACTGAGGGAGGAAAAAACGGACATGCTTGAAGGTGACGATTCGAGAGGGGAAGCTTCGTCCCGTGTGATGATCGAAGCACAGGGACTCAGTAAATATTACGGTCCTTTCGTGGCAATCGAAGGGATATCCTTTTCGGTGCGGGAGGGGCAAGTGGTAGCCTTTCTAGGCCCCAACGGTGCGGGAAAATCAACCACCATGAAGATTTTGACAGGCTATCTGGCACCGAGCGAAGGAAGGGCTTTCATTGCGGGGCTGGATATTCACGAGGAACGGATTGCCGCTTCCAGGCGATTGGGCTATCTTCCGGAGAATGGTCCTCTCTATCTGGACATGACCCCCAGGGACTTCCTGCAATTCTTCGGGGAGGCCCGAGGAATTGAAAGGGAAGATCTGGAAGATCGCATTGATCGAATCAGCAAGCAGTATGGTTTTCAACAGGTTATGGAAAAACCCATGGGGAAACTGTCAAGGGGTTATCGTCAACGAGTCGGGTTAGCTCAGGCCCTCATGCATGACCCTGACGTGGTGATCATGGACGAGCCCACCGCGGGATTGGATCCCAACCAGATCCGTGAATTCAGGGAGAGCATTCGAGAACTGGGTAAAACGAAAACGATTCTGATATCCACCCACATTCTACGGGAGGTGGATGTCATTGCCGACCGCGTTCTGTTCATTCACGACGGACAGTTGATCTTTGATGGTACCCCCGAGGAGCTCAGAGAAAATGACTCACTGGAAGAACCCTTTTACCGAATGACCAATTATGGTCGACCTCCTGCCCATCCGCCAGGAAAGGAACATCTTGCTGTTGAATCAGGAGGAGAGGGATGATGTCTTACAGAATCAATACTGGATTTATTCGTGCTCTGGTGAAGCGAGACCTATGGAAATATTTCACCAGTCCTACCGGCTACGTCTTTATTACACTGTTTATTCTTCTCAGTGCGGCCGCGGCTTTCTGGCAAAATCGCTTCTTCCTGAACAATTTGGCCAACCTGGACCAATTGAATCAATTGTTTCCTTATCTTTTGGTGTTCTTTATTCCGGCCCTGACCATGCCCGTATGGGCTGAAGAAAGAAAGCAGGGAACGGATGAGCTTCTATTCACTCTTCCCGCCACCAGCCTGGAGGTTGTTCTGGGCAAGTATTTGGCGACGCTGGGAATCTATACCGTTTCGCTGTTTCTCTCTTTAAGCCATGTACTGGTTTTGTTCTGGCTGGGAAGTCCGGATCTGGGTCTGATGTTCAGCAATTATCTGGGTTATTGGCTGATAGGCTCGGCCATGATTGCCTTAGGAATGCTGGCCTCTCTCTTGACCTCCAATGCGACCATTGCATTCGTCCTGGGAGTGGCTCTTTGTTCTCTTTTTGCCTTCGGCGACTCAGCTGCTGCCTTAAGTCAAACCTTGGGTGGATTACTGGGCTCTGTGGGCGTTCTCGATTCCTTCGAAGATTTTGCTCAAGGGGTTGTGAGTCTTTCAGGTCTTCTCTATTTTGCCTCCCTGACAGGCTTAATCCTCTATCTCAATGTTTTGCTGGTGGGGAAACGACACTGGCCCCGTCAAGCCGATGGATATCCGATGTGGTTGCACCATCTCGTCCGGGCAGTGGCACTCATCATTGCGGTCATCAGCATCAATGCCGTCTTGGGGAGAACGAGTATTCGGCTGGACGTCACGGCCGAGCGGCTCCATTCGCTCAGCGATGTGACGCGCAAGTTGCTCCGAGAGCTGCCCACGGACCGTCCTGTATTTATCCAGGCCTATGTCAGTCCGAACATACCGGAACAATTCGTACAAACCCGTGAAAATTTACTGGGCATTCTCAATGAAGTGAATTCCCTCGGTGGATCCAGAGTCCAGGTGCTGATTGAGGACACCGAACCCTTTACTCAGTCAGCGCGTGATGCCCGAGAAAAGTTCGGCATCGTCCCCAGGTCGGTGCCGAATCTGGCAAGCGCGCGAGCCGGCTACTCGGACGTCTTCCTGGGAGTCGCCTTTACCTCGGGTGCTCAGGAACATGTGATCCCCTTCGTTGACCGGGGATTGTCCGTAGAATATGAAATCACTCGAAGTATTCGTGTGGTTGCCCAAACAGATCGTAAAAAGATTGGAGTGCTCAGCACAGAAGCCAAACTCTTTGGTGGATTTGATTTTCAGACCATGCAGAGCGCCCCGGGATGGTCCATCGTGGAGGAATTGAAGAAGCAATATGAGGTCGTCCAGGTTTCCTCGTCCGGTACCATTCCTGAGGATCTTGATGGTCTGCTTGTGGCTCTCCCCTCCTCCTTGCCTCAAGAAGAAATGGATGGGCTACTCGCCTACATTCAGGAAGGGAATCCCACACTCCTGTTGATCGATCCTTTACCCGTGATCAACATAGCACTTGCGCCTTCAGAGAGAAGCGGTGCCAACATGAATCCGTTCATGCAACAGCAGGCTGTCCCTCCCAAGGAAAAAGGAGATATTCAGAGGTTTATGTCCGAGATCGGAGTCAGTTGGAACTCCGCCAGTATCATTTGGGATACCTACAATCCTCATCCCGATCTTGCCCAGCTGCCACCTGAAGTGGTCTTCGTGGGTAAGGGAAATGAAAACGAAGAAACCTTCAATGAGCAGCATCAAGGCAGCGCCGGGCTGCAGGAACTGGTCCTGCTCTACCCCGGACAAATGGAAAAGGCGGCTGGAACCGACTATGAATTTCAGCCTTTGCTGAAATCCGGGTATGCTTCCGGGCAGGCCAGTTATTTTCAAATGGTGCAGCGAAGTTTCCTGGGAGCGCAGATCAATCCGAACCTTCCTCACCGGCCCGATCCCCGGGACTACATTTTGGCCGCTCACATTCGATCAACGATCGAGAGCACGGACTCCGAGGCCGCTGACCAGGAGGAAGAGGCCGGTTCCGAAGACTCCAGTACAGAGGAAAGCGATGAAACTTCTCCATCACCCAAACCTCTGGACGTTCTTGTCATCGCCGACCTGGACTTTATTTCCGAGCAATTCTTTCAGATCCGGGCAGGCGGACTGGAGAACCTCAACTTCGACAACATCACCTTCTTTCTCAACTGTATCGATGTCCTGGTCAAAGATGAATCCTTCATCACCTTGCGCCGCAAGCGCGTTCGACACCGAACCTTGGAACGGGTCGAGGAACAGACTCGGAACTTTATCGAGGAGCGGGTGAAAGAGGAAGAAGAGGCTGAAGCGGAGGCTGAAAGGGCTCTGGAGCAAGCCCAGCAAAGGCTGAATGAAAAGGTCGACGAAGTGCGGCAACGACCTGATCTGGACACTCAGACCAAGCAGATTATGGCTCAGAATATCCAGGAAGTGGAAAGCCGTCGATTTGAGGTCTTAAAAACCAACATCGAGGCGGAAAAAGAGTCCAAAATCAACCGCAGCAAGGAGAATGTCGAAGAGCAGATCCGGAGCATTCAGACCAACATCAAGACGTTTGCGGTTCTGCTGCCTCCCATTCCCGTCTTCGCTCTGGGCGTACTGATTTTTGTGCGCCGGCAACGTCGGGAAAAGGAGGGCGCCGCGGCCGCCCGCAGATTAAGGACATCGTCATGAGCGAAACACGAAAAACAATAACTTACGCCGGTGCGGCTCTGTTGCTGCTGGCGCTGGCCTTTTCGACAGCACCGCGTCATATCACTCCCGACGCCTTCCTGGATCGGGGCGAGGCCTTTTTTCCTGAGTTTACGGATCCCAATGTCGCCACCACCCTTGAGGTCATTGAATTTGACGAGGAGACAGCGGCCGCCCGCCCCTTCAAGGTGACCTTCAATAAGAACAAATGGACCATACCTTCGCACCACAACTATCCCGCCGACGGAAAGGAGAGGTTGGCCAAGACGGCTGCTGGGGTCATCGACATCAAGAAAGATGATTTTCGATCCAACAACGTGGCTGACCACGAGGCCTTCAGCGTGCTGGACCCCCTGGATCAAACCGTGACCACGCTCAAGGGTCGAGGAAAACGCGTCACCATTAAGGGAAAAAGCGACCAGATTCTGGCAGACTTGATCATCGGCAAAAAGCTGGAGGGCAGAGCCAACCTTCGGTTCGTCAGACTCCCCGATCAGAAAAGAGTCTATGTGGCCCGTATTGATATCGACATCTCCACCAAATTCGGGGACTGGATCGAGCGTGCTCTGCTGCAGGTCAACCAGCGTGACATTGAACAGATAACCTTGAAGGATTACTCGATTAACGAGCGGACTGGAACCATCAACCAACGCGATGTGGTCATCCTGGATCGAGATCAGGAT
The DNA here is from genome assembly GCA_022562935.1 of Acidobacteriota bacterium. GTDB lineage: Bacteria > Acidobacteriota > UBA6911 > RPQK01 > JADFOI01 > JADFOI01. Next base: position 7,734 of record JADFOI010000109.1, on the reverse strand, counting down.
AGCTGGAAAGCCAATCGAGTGTCTTCGACCCAGGAAGTGGACTCCACCAAACTCAATGGTTTGCTACGGGCGATTGAGGAACTCTCCATCGTCGGCGTGCGGCCAAAGCCAGAGGGTCTTTCCCGGAATTTGAGCCGTTCTGAGGGTGGAGAAGGGATATCCCAGGCAGATCTTCTTTCCCTGCAGAGCAAAGGGTACTACTTCACACGAGACAGGAATCTGGTCTCCAATGAAGGGGAGCTCGAGATACGCAGCAGCCAGGGAGTCATTTACACTTTGCGGTTTGGCGAGATCCTCTATGGCACCGGTGATGCCGTTACAGCCGGCACCGACTCAAGCAACGAAGATGAGAAGGAGAGAGGCCCTGGCGAGAACCGATACCTCTTTATTACGGCGGCGTTTGATCCCAATAGGTTCCCCGAGTCCGCTCAGCCGAGTACCACGGATTTCCTGAATAAGTCCGAAGACGACTGGACCGATACCGATCGAAAGAATAAGGAACTCAAAGACGAACACGACGAATGGCTGCGGAAGGTGGAAGAAGGCCGGGAACTCTCCGATCAGCTGAATACCCGCTTTGCCGATTGGTACTATGTCATCTCTTCAAGCAGTTTTGACAAAATACACCTGAAGCGAAGCGACCTGATTAAAAAGAAGGAATAGTGCCTCGCTTCATAAATACGATGACGTTTGCTGATGGGGCTTGCGGGGGGAGATCAAGGTGCGAGGAGGAGGCGATGCAGGGACATCGGCGACGACGAGTGACACGGAGATCGTCCGCTACCTCCATCAGCCCGAAGAGTGGCGATGGGACGGCATCGATTTCTTTGTCCCTCCTCCTCCGTGATATACACTGACAACGCGTCGTCGTCGCTTCGCGAACTCGACGCCGTCGCGCTCGCCACAAACGTTACCGTATTTATGAAACGAGGCACCTAATCTGAGCAAACAGGAAGAAAAGGCTCCTGAGAATGAACAGGAGAAAAGCCCGAAAAGCACAGACTTGGACGAGACAGGGGTGGTCCTTGCCGGGGAAGTTCTTCCCACTTCCCTTCCCATTATGCCCATCAGACCTCGTCCTCTTTTTCCAGGCATTCATATTCCCTTGGCGGTCCGAGAAGATCAAACCCAGGTCATCAAGTGGTCAATGGAATCGGGCGCCGGGACGCTGGGACTGGTGCTGGCAAGAGATGTGGAAAAGGAGGACAGCCCCGAGAACCTCCACCCTGTGGGTGTAGCCTGCAAGATCCTCGAGGCGATTCAGGAAGAGAAGGGCAATGCTCATATCCTGATTAGTTGTCTGGAGCGCTTCTCCATAAAGGAAGTCAAAGAAACACCCGAGGGACTCTTCGCAAGGGTGGAATATCACTATGCCCCTGAGCTCTCCGCGAACCAGGAACTAAAGGCCTACTCCATAGCCATCATTTCCACTCTAAAGGAACTGGTCAGCCTCAATCCTCTCCAATCTGAAGTCATTAAGCTGTTTCTCAGTCGCTCTTCATTGGATGATCCCGGGAAATTGGCAGACTTTGCTGCAAGTTTAACCACGGCCGACGGTGAAGAGCTTCAGGGCATTCTAGAGGCCTTTGACGTTCGCCAGCGCATTGATCGCACCCTGGTGTTGCTCAAAAAGGAGCTGGAAGTTTTCAAGCTCCAGCAGAAAATCACCCAGCAAGTTGAAGACAAGATGACCTCACAGCAGCGAGAATTCTTCCTCAAAGAGCAACTCAAAGCCATCAAGCAGGAACTGGGACTTGAGAAAGAAGGGAAAACTACAGAAATCGAAAAGTTTCAGAAACGGCTGGCCGATTTAAACCTGAACCCGGAAGTCCAGCAAGTCGTCGATGAGGAACTGGAAAAATTCCAGGTATTGGAGCCACTTTCTCCTGAGTATTCAGTCACTCGAAATTATCTGGACTGGCTGACCATTTTACCGTGGGGAAAACACAGTCAGGACAACTACGATTTGAAGAGGGCCAGAGAGATCCTCGATCGTGACCACTATGGACTGGAAGACGTGAAGACTCGAATTCTGGAGTTTCTGGCAGTGGGGAAAATAAAAGGGGATATCGCCGGCTCCATCCTCTGTCTTGTCGGGCCCCCGGGTGTCGGCAAAACCTCGGTGGGAATGAGTATGGCCGACGCACTAGACCGCAAGTTTTTTCGCTTTTCCCTTGGGGGGATGAGAGACGAAGCAGAGATTAAGGGACACCGTCGAACTTATATCGGTGCCATGCCCGGGAAATTTATCCAAGCCATGAAGACTGTGGGCACCTCTAATCCGGTCATTATGCTCGATGAAATTGATAAAGTCGGGGCGTCCTTCCATGGCGATCCTTCCTCGGCATTGCTCGAGGTCCTGGATGCCGAACAAAACTCGTCCTTTCGCGATCACTATCTGGATGTTCCCTTTGACCTTTCCAAGGTACTTTTCGTCACCACCGCCAACCAACTGGACACCGTTCCGGGCCCATTGATTGATCGCATGGAGGTCATCCGCTTATCCGGATATATCCTGGAAGAGAAGGTGGAGATTGCTCGTCGCTACCTGATTCCCAAGGCTCTCAAGAACCACGGTTTGAAGAAACAACAGGTGAGCATACGAAAAGATGCTCTCCTGACCATTATCGATGGCTACGCTCGAGAGGCGGGAGTTCGTGCTTTGGAAAAAAAGATCAAGAAGATCATGAGAAGGGCCGCAGTGAAGTTTTCAGAGAATTCCACCGGGAAGTTTGTTGTCACTAAAAGCGACGTGGAGACTCATCTTGGAAAGCCGATTTTTACCAAGGAAGAACTTCTCGAGGCTCAGCCGGGAATCGTGACGGGTCTTGCCTGGACCAACCTGGGCGGCGTGACTCTCCAAATCGAAGCAACGGCCGTGGCCACTCGACGAAAAGGTTTTAAGCAAACCGGTCAACTGGGTAATGTAATGGTAGAGAGTTCAGAAATCGCCTATTCCTACGTCATGGCTCACCTGGAAGCATACGGGGCGAAGCCAGACTTTTTCGACCAACACTTTGTCCATCTTCACGTCCCCGCCGGTGCGACCCCAAAGGACGGTCCTTCGGCAGGAATCACCATGGCGGCCTCCCTCGTTTCAATGATTTCGCAAAAGAAGGTGAAAAAGAAATTGGGCATGACCGGAGAGTTAACGCTTACCGGTCGAGTGTTGCCCATTGGCGGAGTGAAGGAAAAGGTCATTGCCGCCCGACGGGTGGGGCTGGATACGCTCATCTTTCCGGAAGCGAATGAGAAGGATGTCGACGAGCTTCCCGACTATTTGCGCAAGGGTTTAACCTTCCACTTTGCGCGCAACTTTGGTGACGTCTACCGATGGGCTTTTAAGAAATAGAGGTCAGAGGAGACTGCCTCTGCACAATCACAAAGTCTCCCATCCCAGAGAGCCCGGATGATGCATAGGTTTTCCTGACAAAGTGCCACAGGCGCCACGACAGCCTATGAATAATCCGGGTTAATGTGCTTTTAATCGGGATTGATTCCCTTCCCGTTTTATGCCAATATCCCTCCCCATGCCCGAGGAGATGAGTCACGATATACTGATCGTTGGAGGAGGCGCTGCCGGTCTGCGGGCGGCTATTGCAGCCGCGGAAGTGGACGCCAACTTAGACATTGCCGTCGTCTCCAAGGTCTATCCCATGCGCAGTCACACGGTCTCGGCAGAAGGGGGAGCCGCTGCCGTCTTGCGAGAAGATGACAGTCTGGAACTCCATGGTTTCGACACCGTCCGCGGAAGCGACTTTCTGGCTGACCAGGATGTGGTCGAGACTTTTATAGAAAAAGCCCCTGAGGAGCTGATCCAATTGGAACATTGGGGTTGTCCCTGGAGTCGCGACAGCAATGGCAGAATCAGCGTGCGTGCCTTTGGTGGCATGAGTGTCAAAAGGACCGTCTATGCTTCCGACAAGACCGGTTTTCACATGTTGCACGCTCTTTTTCAAACCTCGCTCAAGTACACTCAGATCCGGCGCTACGATGAGTGGTTTGTCAGTTCTCTGCTCATCGAAGATGGGAAATGTGTGGGGGTTACGGCGCTGGATCTTGAAACGGGCCAGCTCCATTCCATAGTAGCCAAAGCCGTCTTGCTGTGCACCGGCGGCGGCGGTCAGATCTTTCCTTTCACCACCAACGCCAGCATTAAATCGGCAGATGGCATGGCTCTGGCCTACCGGGCTGGTGCTGCACTCAAGGACATGGAGTTTGTCCAATACCATCCCACGGGACTGCCGGGAACCGGTATTCTGATCACCGAGGCCTCCCGGGGAGAGGGAGGACACCTACTCAATAAAGAGGGTGAGCGCTTTCTGGAGCGTTACATTCCCGGCAAGATGGAAATGGGACCTCGGGACATCCTGTCGCGGGCCATTATGACCGAGATGAACGAAGGCCGCGCCTTTGAAGGAGAATACGGTGGGTACGTGCATCTGGATCTGACCCATCTGGGAGAGAAAACCATCGATGAAAAGCTCCCTTTTGTTAGAAAACTGGTAGTCAAATACGTCGGCATTGACCCCGTCCACGAGCCCATCCCGGTCCGGCCCGTCGTTCACTACATGATGGGAGGAGTGAGTACGGACATCAACGGGAATACCTCTATTCCCGGTCTGTTGGCTGCGGGAGAGGTGGCCTGCCTTACCCTCAATGGGGCGAATCGTCTGGGTTCCAATTCCCTGACTGAATGTTTGGTGTTCGGTGCTCTCAGCGGAAGGGAAGGGGCCCGATATGCCTTGGAACAACAGCCGGTGTCACAGAATGCCGTTCGTTCCTTGGCCGACAAAGAACAAAAGCGCATCGCCAAACAATTTCTTGAAAAAGAAAGCGGCAAGGAGCGGGTCGCCTCCCTTCAAGAAGAGATGCATCTGACCATGGAAAAGGGTTGCGGAGTCTACCGCACCGGTGAGGGCTTGCAGGATTCCTGCACCACCCTCGGGAAGCTGCGCGAGCGTTTTGCCGATGTCGCCATAGACGATCGAGGCCGTATTTTCAATACCGATCTGCGGGGGGCCCTGGAGCTGGAGTTCATGCTCGAGGTTGCCGAATGCATCGCCCACTCGGCTCTGGCCCGAGAGGAATCCCGAGGTGCCCAGTCTCGTCTGGACTTTCCCGAGCGCTCCGACGAGAAATTCCTCCATCACCAATTGGCTTACGCCACTCCCGAAGGGCCTCGTTTCGAGCAGCAGCCCGTGACCATCACCCGCTGGCCGCCTGAGGAGCGGAAATATTAAGCAAAAGAGTTGTCCATGAGCACGATCAAGATCACGGTCACCCGCTACAACCCGGAAACAAGTTCTGAGCCCTTCACCCAAAGCTATACCATCCCTTACAAGGAAGATATGGTGGTCCTAGATGCCCTCAACTACATCAAGAACCATGTGGATGGAACGCTCACCCACCGCTGGTCCTGTCGGATGGGGGTTTGCGGCAGCTGCGGCATGATGGTCAATGGGGATGCGAAGCTCACCTGTGCCACCTTTCTTCGCGACTACTATCCAGGCGAAGTCCAGGTTGATCCATTGGCCCATTTCCCCGTGATTCGTGATCTGGTCATTGACATGAGCGATTTCATGGACAAGCTTCTGGAAATCAAGCCGTGGATCATCCGCAGCGAGGAAAAGCCTCTCGAGGAAGGCGAGTATCTGCAGTCACCGGATGAGTTGAATCTCTATAAGCAATTTAGCATGTGCATCAACTGCATGATCTGCTACTCGGCCTGCCCTGTCTATGGGCATGACCAGAGTTTTCTGGGACCGGCTGCCATCGCCCTGGCCCACCGCTACAATATGGACTCACGAGATGAGGGCCAGGACCAGCGAGCCGAGATTATCGGAAGTCACGAGGGTATCTGGGAATGCACGTTTGTCGGAGAGTGCACTCGAGTGTGTCCTGAACACGTCGATCCCGCAGCTGCCATCCAGCGATCCAAGGTGCAGCTGACCAAGGAGTATTTTCTCTCCTGGATGTGGCCCTGGGGGAACTGATGAACCCGCAAAAGTCTCCGCCTGAAGATCTTCTTTATCGACCTCACATGAGCTTTTGGTGGTGGTTGCAGAAGCGAAATTATTTCCTCTTTATGGTCCGCGAGCTCTCGGCTGTCTTTGTGGGCCTCTTTGCGCTCATTTCTCTGGTGGGGGTATACCGGTTAAGTCAAGGTGAAGACACTTATCAGCTCTATCTCAATGCCCTTCAGACCCCTTCGGCTCAAGTGCTCTTTGTAGTGATCCTTCTGTTTTCCCTCTACCATACCCTGACCTGGATTCATCTCACCCCCATGATCATGGTTGTGCGCATCGGTTCAAAAACGGTTCCACCGATCCTGGTGCTCATCGCCAGCTACCTGGCCTGGATCGTGATTTCGCTGATCCTCTTCTACCTTCTGTTGGTGAATTGACATGGCGGTAAGAGTCAAGACGACGGATCCTATCTGGTGGGGGCTCTTTTCAGCAGGAGGAACGCTGGCCGCTTTTCTCCTTCCCGTTCACGTGATCGTCACGGGCGTAGGAATCGCCTTTGGATGGGTTTCCCCACAGGTTCTCGCTTACCAGCGGATAACCGCCCTGCTGGAGAACCCCTTGCTGCAAATCTACCTTTTTCTCCTCATCTCGCTGCCGCTTTTTCACTGGGCCCACCGCTTTCGATTCGTGCTCATGGACCTGGGACTCCGGAGCCTGAAAACTCCGGTTGCGGTCCTTTGTTACGGGGTGGCGATGGTGGGAACCCTCCTGGCCGCTCTCTTGCTCTTCTTCTAGCCCAGAATATGCAGAGGTTCTTGTCACGAAGCGACGACCTGACTGCGTTCCGAGACGCGTGACCCGCAATCGGGTGCCCCGAGGCCCCCACACAAACGTACTGTATGGTACGTTCAGTGACTCGCTTCATAGATAGGGTGACGTTCGCTGATGGGGCCTTGCGAGGCGAGATCAAGGAGCAAGGAGAAGGCGATGCAGGGACATCGACGACGACGAGCGACACAGAGGTCGCCCACAACCTCCTATCAGCCCGAAGGGTGGCGGTGGGACGGCATCACTTTCTTTGTCGCGAACTCGACGCCGTCGCGCGCCACAAACGTCAGGGTATTCATGGGACGAGACACTAAGGCCACGCTGCCCAGGAATGCACAAAATTGAGCCCCCCATATTTACAATGAGGGCGAACTATAGCACCATGTAATGATTTGGTTTTCGCAGGGAGGATATGACATGAAAGACCGTTCTTTGGAGCAATCCAACATCGATATTATTTCTCTCGATTTTGGAAATTTCGTGGCTGGAGAGTTACCGTCTCAAATTATCGATAGGGCTCGTGAGGTGCTGGACCAGAAAATCGAGGAACGGCAGCTGCGGGGAGCCTTCGTTCAGGGATTCGGTCGAGATCTTCATATGCACCTGTCCACCTACAACGGAGATCTTCAGCAAGCCGATTCCCTCACCGTGTCAGGCCAGGCGGCCCTGGCGGCAGGACTCAAGGCTCTGGAAGAAGCTCAGGCCATGGGGCTGGGCTCTACCGAGGCGAAAAAAATCTTCAGCCTTCCTCCCCACAACCAGGCCACGGCACTGAATCTTCGCAGCTTGAATTTTCCGTACACGGAACGAGGAGCAGAACCTATCTTCGTGGCCAAGGCGATCAATGCCAGTTGGGGATTTTTTAATCGGGGACTCTTTAACCTGTTTTTTAATCCTGATAAGGGTTCCGGACGCCGTATCGAAGGAAATGACTTCC
>JADFOI010000108.1 GCA_022562935.1 Acidobacteriota bacterium | reverse complement strand
GAATGCTGGACTCTCTTAACGACGAGAAGCAGGAGATCAAATCAACGAGTGAGGGGTCATCCTGATCGGAACCGTCTGGATAGGATGTTTCCAAAATGTTTCCAAAACTCATCCTAATCCAGCCTAATTGGGACAAACTCGCTCTTGCTGTCAAAGGGGTGGAAAGCTCCACTACTACTACCTAAGACAAACTCCACTAAACCCCCACAAAACAGCTTGGATTGGACTCATAACCCAAAGGTCGGGGGTTCAAATCCCTCCCCCGCAACCAAGCTAAACACTTACAAACCAACATATTATCCAGATACCCAGTTACTCTGAAAAGCCTGAAATCGGCCATTTTTTAACGATTTCACGCAAGTGATATCAGGGGGTAGGCTTCGATTATCTTGGAAGGATTCCACCGGACACCACTGGGTTCTATCCTCTGGAGTGGACTTCAAATGGTTCCAGGTCTAACTTAGAAGGTGGACTTATTCGTGGGGGCAGGTCAGCGGCTGAATGAGATCCAGTTCGACGAACAACCGAATGGATTCATCAATCGCTTTCTCTTTGTAGGAACTTCTTCTTCTAGTAGCGAGCCATTTCGAGTTAATACGGACGGGAACGGTTCCCGATCTCTGTAAGTGGATAACCTCTTCGCTCATATCCTTTGACTGCGTGTAGGTGTGAATCCCGCTGTTATATGTTTTCCAGCCTTGGGCAGGCGCGTGGACTTTTTCACTCCAGGGATCGGAGATAAGGATGTGAGCTTCTTTGATCAGCAACCTTGCGACTGCAGCAGGGGCGTTCCTGTGTTCGCTATTATTGACTACTCGGTTTAAATCCTTTCCTTGAGGATTATTGCCTGGTGCCTTATTATTTTTCATGTTAATCCTTTCTACCATTCCAGAAGGTAGTTACAGCCCAACGCCCTATTCAGCGTTGGGCACTGTTTACCCGAACAAAGCATCCACACTTGTTTTTAATATCTTCGCGATTTTCTTCTTGTCACGAGCACTCGCGCGCGCGCTACCCGACTCGAAGTTGCTCACCATTGCCTGACCCCGGCCAATTTTCTGCCCGAGTTCACTTTGAGTCAGTCCTCGCGTAACTCGGGCGAGTTTCATCGCTGATGCTTTTCTCATTTCGATACCTTTCCTTTCTTGTGGAGGGGTTCCTTTGTGGAGGTTCATATGAATTATTTCAAATTCCGAACAAAGGAATCAAGAAAAAAGCGTCGGACAAGTCTTGTTATTGCAACAGTTCTAGAGAGAGGCTTTGTAGCGATTTGCCCATGAGTTACTCATGAGTTGCCAAAGCCCCGGTATACCTGGGAAGTATTGTCTGAAATAAACCGAGTGCTCAGAAATACCGTGTTTTCAAAGAGATACTGAAAAACTATGAAAAAGAATGAAAGCTCTGCTGGATGTCAAAAGTGTGGAAATTATTCTCATAACCCAAAGGTCGGGGGTTCAAATCCCTCCCCCGCAACCAAGAAGGTTTCTTGATTGGCCGCTGAAAAGCGGCTTTTTTAATTCAGTTTGAGCGATTTTCAAAACCCATCATGTTAAGATTGGAGAAAGATGTCGGCTTTATGTCCAACAGAGCCGATATATTGAGTTAACCATGGTCCTTTACGTCGGCTTTCACCATCAGTCACCTGAAAGCTCAAAATCCTGAGGTTGGCTGCCATGCTAAGAACCCTCTTGGGCTGGACTGGAATCGCCTTGGTCGGGGTAGTCTCGTTTGCTCAGGAGGCCTGGCCGCAGTCTTTGAATCCGGTTCCGGCACACGCCTCCGCCCAACGGGCGGTCTTGGATCGCTACTGCGTCGTCTGCCACAACGAACAAGCCCTTACGGCCGGACTGGCGCTCGACAAGATGGACATCGAGCAGGTCAGCGAAGGAGCACCCATGTGGGAGAAGGTGCTGCGCAAACTTCGAGGCCGGGCCATGCCTCCTGCCGGCATGCCTCGGCCAGATGAGGCCACCTACAACTCCTTGGCCAATTACCTGGAAGCAGAACTGGATGGCGCCACTCCCAATCCCGGCAGACCGGTCCTCCGTCGCCTCAACCGTGCTGAATACACCAACGCTATTCGCGATTTGCTGGCATTGGAAATCGATGGAACATCGCTTCTTCCCCCCGACGATTCGGGCTATGGCTTCGACAATATTGGGGACGTCCTCTCGGTATCGCCCATGCTGCTGGAAAGATACATGTCAGCGGCACGGAAGATCAGTCGTCTCGCCATCGGTGATCACAGGGGACGCCCCGACTCGCAGACCTATGATGTTTCCAGGTTTCTGGTCCAGAAGGACCGCACGAGCGAGGATTTGCCGTTTGGTTCGCGGGGTGGAATCGCGGTTCGCCATTTCTTCCCTCTCGATGGGGACTATCTCATCAAGGTCCGCCTGAAGACCAGCTATGACGGCTCTGCTGTTCTCGGCATCGCCGAGCAGCACCAGCTCGATATTCACCTGGATCGCCAACGGGTGGGACAATTCACGGTGGGTGGCGTCGGACTGAACGCTCCACGAGTCTCTCCGGTGGGGGAGAAGGCACCGGATGCCCACCTGGAAGTCCGCATCCCGGTAACCGCTGGTCCGCACCTGGTCGGGGTCTCGTTACTGAAAGAAACCTGGGCACGTGAACAGATGATTCAACCGACCTTTGCCAGCCTGGAGCGTGAGGAGCCTGGCGTGGGCAGTCTGACCATCCGTGGGCCCTACGATCCACAAGGGCCGGGGGAGACGCCCAGTCGAAGTAAAATCTTTGTGTGCCGCCCGACCGACAGTCAGGATGAGGAACCCTGCGCCAGGAAGATCATCTCCACCTTGGCACGCCGGGCCTATCGTCGACCGATTGCGGATGATGAAATACCGAACCTGCTCGTTCCCTACCACACCGGCCGGAGCGAGAAGGGGTTCGAGGCAGGAATTGAATGGGCGCTGCAAAGAATCCTGGTTTCCCCGGAGTTTCTCTTTCGCATCGAACAGGACCCGGAGAACGTAGAGCCGGGTACCGCCTATCCCATCAGCGATCTGGAGTTGGCCTCCCGGTTGTCCTTTTTTCTCTGGAGCAGCATACCTGACGACCCACTTCTGGATGTGGCCGCCAACGGACAACTCAAAGATTCAGTGGTGCTGGAAAAACAGGTGCGGCGCATGCTCGCCAATTCCCGCTCCCAAGCTCTGGTCAGCAATTTCGCCGGACAGTGGTTGTATCTACGCAATATGGCGACGGTTGCGCCCGATTTGGGAGAGTTCCCCGAATTCGACGAGAATCTGCGGGAGGCACTCCAGCGGGAGACAGAGCTTTTCTTTGAAAGTATGTTGCGTGAGGACCACAGTGTGGTGGATTTATTGGATGCCGACTACACCTTCCTGAACGAACGTCTGGCCCGGCACTACGGTATTCCCAACGTTTACGGTAACCACCTTCGGCGGGTGGCGTTGGACAATGAGCAACGGAGAGGATTGTTGGGCAAAGGGAGTATTCTGACGGCCACCTCGTATGCCAACAGGACCTCCCCGGTTTTGCGTGGCAAGTGGATATTGGAAAACATCCTGGGCACACCACCTCCACCGCCGCCGCCCAACGTTCCGGAGTTGCAGGAAGCAACCCGGGATGGCAAGCCTCTCACCATGCGCCAGCGTATGGAGGAGCACCGTGTGAATCCCGCCTGCGCCAGTTGCCATGCCCGTATGGACCCGTTGGGCTTCGCCCTGGAGAACTTTGATGCGATCGGTGGGTGGCGGACCACTGAGGCGGGCCTTCCAATCGATGCGTCGGGAGTTCTCCCTGACGGGACCCAGTTTGAGGGCGCGTCCGGACTCCGCGAGGTGTTACTGAGCCGCCGCGAAGAATTCGTCAGAAACGTCACCGAAAAACTCCTGACCTACGCCCTGGGTCGAGGAATTGAGTATTACGATGCTCCCGCCGTTCGCTCGATCATGCGGGAGGCTGCTCCCAGTGACTACCGCTGGTCGTCGCTGATTGTGGGCATCGTCAAGAGCACGCCATTTCAGATGAGGAGGTCAGAAGAGCCATGATCATCACCAAGAAAGCCCTGCCTCGCCGCACCTTTTTACGCGGTATCGGTGCCACCATGGCTCTGCCGCTGCTGAACTCAATGGTTCCGGCATTGGCGGCCTCGCCCACAACAGCGGCCCAATCGCCGACCCGCCTGTCCTTTGTCTATGTTCCCAACGGAATGATCATGGACCAGTGGACTCCGGCGGCGGTGGGCTCCCATTACCAGTTGACCAAGATTATGGAGCCCCTGGCTCCATTTCGGGATGACATGCTGGTGCTGAGCGGACTGGCCCACAATACAGGCTGGGCGCTGGAAGGCGAAGGCCCGGGAGAACATGCCCGCGCCAGCGCCACTTTCCTGACGGGCGTTCACCCCAAGAAAACGGAGGGCGCCGACCTTCGCGCAGGGACCTCGATCGACCAGATCGTGGCCAGGGAATTCGGCAAACACACTCAACTGGCGTCACTCGAGCTAGCCCTGGACTCCACCGAAGTGGTGGGCACCTGCGACACCGGCTATAGCTGCGCCTACAGCAATACGCTCTGTTGGAGCAGCCCCACGGCACCGGTGCCCATGGAGAACAAACCGCGCGCGGTATTCGAACGGTTGTTCGGCGACAGTGACACCACCGACCCGGCCCAGCTGCGCGCCCGAAGGCAGAGGGACCGTAGCATTCTCGACCTGGTGACCCAGGATGTCTCTCGTCTTTTGAAGCGGCTCGGTTCCAAGGACCGCGCCAAGCTCACCCAGTATCTCGATTCTATCCGTGATATCGAACGCCGCATCCAGATCGCCGAGCAACAACCTGCCCGGGAGCTGCCCTCCCTGGAACGACCCGTGGGTATCCCCTCTACCTTTACAGCACACTGCAAACTCATGATGGATCTGCAGGTACTGGCCTTCCAGACCGACATGACCCGCGTCATTACCTTCATGATGGGTCGCGAGCAGAACACCCGCGTTTACGACGAACTCGGTATTCAGGACTCCTACCACCCGTTGTCGCACCATCAGAACGATCCCGTGAAGGTCGCACAGGTGCTCCAGATCGACATCCTTCACACTCAGATGTTCGCCTATTTTCTGGAGAAGATGCGATCGACTCCTGACGGTGATGGCTCCCTGCTGGACCATTCGATTATTGTCTACGGCAGTTCCTTGAGTGACGGCAACCTCCATGTTCACAACGATCTGCCCATTATGCTGGTAGGCGGAGGTGCTGGCCAAATCAAAGGAGGTCGTCACGTCCGCTATCCGGACGATACGCCGACCACCAATCTATTCTTGACCCTTCTGGACAAGCTGGGGATTCCCGTGGAGAACTTCGGTGATAGCACCGGAAGGCTCGATCTCCTGTCGGTCTAACCTGGAATGTGAGAGGAAGATGAGTTACAGAGTCCAAGGTCCCAAAGCCTGGGGGATGATCTCCCTCCTGTTTCTCTCCCTGGCCAGTCTGGCCGCAGCCAGCAGCGACCTTCACCTGGTGGAGGCGGTTAAGAGGGGAGACAGGGAGGGCGTGCGTTCGCTGCTGGAGCAAAATGCCGATGTCAATACAGCTCAGGCCGATGGTACCACGGCACTGCACTGGGCGGCCCACCGGGATGATCAGGAAACCACGGAACTTCTGATTGGTGCCGGCGCAGACTTGAACGCTGCCAATCACTATGGCATTACCCCGCTCTCCCTGGCCTGTACCAACGGCAGCGCGGCTATGGTCGAGAAGCTGTTGAAAGCGGGGGCAAACGCAAACGCTGCCCAACAGACAGGAGAGACAGCGATCATGACGGCCGCCCGTACCGGCAACGTTGAGGTGGTGAAATTGCTGCTGACCTACGGGGCGGAGGTGAACAGGCGGGAAACCCGGCGGGGACAGACGGCTCTGATGTGGGCGGTGGAGCAAAAGCACCTGCAAGTCGCGCGGGCCTTGATCGAGCATGGAGCGGATGTCCAGGCCCGTTCCAGGGCTGGATTCACGCCCCTGCTTTTTGCCGCCCAGCAGGGCGATCTGGATTCTGTTCGGGCCTTGCTGGAAGCGGGTGTGGACGTGAATGAGACTTCGCCACAATGGGGCAGTGCCCTGGTGGCAGCGGCCGCCCGCGGCCACCAGAAGCTCTCACTCTTTCTGCTGGAGGAGGGCGCCGATCCCAACGCGGCCGACGGCAATGGGATCACCGCCTTGCACTATCTGGTGCTGAAAGGATTTGCGGTCCTGGCTGCCGCCCCCGCCCACTTAGGCGTCAACTCCCACCTATACCGGCCCAGCATGATGAAATTAGCGAAGGTGCTCCTGGCCCGTGGAGCCAATCCGAACGCTCGAACCGTAGGAGGCCGTTTAAGGGGTGTGGGAGGTGGCTCCATGGTGGGCACGGCCGGCTCCACTCCGCTGGTGCTGGCCAGCGCAGCAGCCGATCTTAGCCTCGTCCGTCTCCTGATCGAAGGGGGAGCCGATGTGCGGCTGGGGACCGAGAAGAATGTGACGCCGCTGATGTTGGCGGCGGGCCTGGCCAACAAAATGGACCGCCCCACCAAAGAGGAGTACAGCGACGCTCTGGAAATCGCCAAGTTGTTGGTCGAGAAGGGTGCCGACGTCAATGCCGTCGGCGAGAACGGCTGGACCCCACTGCACGGAGCCGCCTACGTTGGAGCCGACGAAATCGTGCAGTTCCTGGTGGACAGTGGTGCCACACTGGATGTCATTGACATCTTCCTGCAGACGCCGTGGAGTATCGCGGAAGGTATTATCGGGGCGGGCATCGTGAACTTTAACAAGAAGCCCTCCGGCCCCCACCCGAGTACGGCGAAACTACTTCTCGAACTGGGCTCCGATCCCACGGTCGTTCCTGAGTTGCCGGCAAAGTACAGAAGGTTGAGTCAGTGACGTGATCAGGAGGCATTAGTCCCTCTTCGTTTCGAGAACCTATGAATCATCCCGGCTAAAAAAAACGGGGCAACCAGCGCTTCCAATCTTTCTCCAGCCGCTCGGCCGGGGATTTGAATTCCTGTCGAAGGGCCTCTTCGAAGGAAGCTCCCTGGGCCATCTGCTTGAGCAATCGAGGCATATGCCAGAAACCGTAGCGCTGGGCCAGATAGGCCACCACCGAGTGAGACTGATCGTAGCCTAACTTCACCTGGTCAATGGAGCGACCGCGGAAGAGACTCTCGACCTGGCTCCACGGCACAAGCTCATCGGCGTCCAGAGCCTGCTTGAGTGAACTCGCAGGCTTGCGGGTTTTGGCGAATTTGGCTTCCTGGTACTCGGCCAGTCCTTCGTTAAACCAGTGGGGAACCCGGCCTCGAGAGAGCTCGTGGACCACCGCATGGGTGTATTCGTGAACAACAGTCCCCTTCACCGAGCCCAGGTCGCGCTCGTTTTCCGGCATGGGAACACGGATCTTTCCATCAAATATCCCCGCCAGCCACTCCGGAGCTCCTTCCCTAACTTTTCGGAACGTCGCCTTGCTGTAGAGCAGCACCACGATTTTATGTTCCGGGCGATACTGAAAGTCACGCCCCACATCCAGCCGGGCCTGCTGCAACACTCTCCGGATATTGAATCCCGTCGACCGTTTGACGGAATCGTCGTAGCGCAGGGTGAAGTGGAGGTCGGCCACACTATTCATGTCCGATTCCACCTCGGACTCCCGGTCCACTCGGTCCAGCCGACTGGCCAGCCCGTTCATGTGAGGATCCAGTTTTTGGGCCTTTTCCCAGGCCCGTTCGGCCTTGGGGAGCTGTTGGTTGTCGTATTCGATGTCTCCCAGCAGGACATAGGCTGGAGCCAACTTGGAGTTCAAACGCAAGGCCTTCTCCACCAGTCCCTTGGCCTTCAGGTGACGGTAGCTTTGATAGGAATGGGTGCGGTTCGGTTCCTGATAAAGTTGATAAGCATGGTTAAAATGGACCAGGCTGAGGTTCTCTTTGAAACGGGCATTCTGGCGATCCAGTTGCAGCGCTTCCTCCATTTGGCGGGTGGCTTCTTCCCATTTCTTCTGGCTACCCAGGGCCATGGCATAATTATTGTGGGCAATCGCCAACTGATTGCGTAGGCTCTCATCTCCCCGGTTGGAACGGACCTGCTGCTTCAGCGTTTGGATGACGGCAGGCCAGTGTTCCTGGGCCGCAAGGGGGAGAATGGCCATCACCAGGACCCCCAGCAGAATAAAGATGAGCGGGAAGAATCGTGTAACGGATTGGTTCATAGGCCTTTTTCTAGTATCACCAATCCACGCGGAGGGCGTCAATTTAGCCTGGCCGTCAAGGGGCCGAGTCCAATCCTGCGCCGAGAGAAAGAGACTTCTCCGAAGAAAAAAACTTCTGTCCCCATCTCCCTCCCTCAGAGAAGAGTTCTGCCCATCTTCCCTGGATGTCTTCTCACCGACGCTTTCGGAGTTCCTCCAAGGTTGAGATGAGAACCCCTTCCGGCCTTAAGTTATGCTCCCTGGAAAAGTCGGAATGCAGAAACATGATTTCCCCACCGAGCAGGGTCATGAGAGATTGAGTCTCAGAGATGTCCTCCTCGGGAATGGTCATATAGTCCCGATCGAGTACCACCAGGTCGGCCAGCTTGCCCGGCTCGATGGAGCCCAGCTCGTCCCCTTTCAGGACATAATTGGCCCCGTTCTGGGTGGCCACCCTGAGAGCGGTCTCGCGGTCCAGCCTCTGGTCTGGTCCCCACACCTTGCCCTCCTCGTCCTTACGGGTGATCAGGGTTTCCACCCCGTCCCACAACCCCTCCAGGGACACATTGATGCCCGCCTCCAGCATGCTCTTGATGGGAGAAACATAAGTGTGGGCTACCGAATCGCCGAAGGCCTCCGCCACCATGGGGGCACGGTTCCCTTCGCCCAGCGGCTGGCAGCTCCACATGATTCCCAGCTTGGCCGCTCGCGGAACATCCTGGGGATTGACCATCGTGCAATGGTCCATGGCCCAACCTTTGACCGCTCCGGGATTGGCCCGGTCGATTCGCTCCAGCTCGGAGAGAAGGCGGGAGTAGGATTCATCCCCGGAGACGTGAACATTTCCGGAGCGCAGCCCGTCACGGGCAACCTGGTTGAACCACTCCATGAAGTAGTTGGCCTTGAGACGCGCCCCTTTTGTCGCTCCACTGTACTCAATGTCCAGGTTGCATTGGCCTCGCGGCCACCATTCAGAAACCGCTGAAAGCCCCATCAGAGAACTTTCCCCACCTTCCGCAGCGGCCACTGCCTGAGAGTTTCTGTCCAGCGAGATGCACATTCTGGAGCCCGCTCCGTCGAGGCCCCGGGCACTCATCGAAGTGATCCAGACCCGATCGGTACCGGCGCCCATTTTGAACTGGGTGTTGTCCGCGCCAGGAATCCCAAAGGTCCAGCTGACACCGTAGCCATACCTCACCGGCAGTTCGTCTCGCTCGTCGAGCCATTTGTAGACCTCCACAGAAAAACCATGCAGACCCCCTGAAATCGTGGTGTTACCCACCGCCGCCCGTTCCTCAAGGCCTTTCTTGTACAGCGGGGCCATCACTTCGACCTCCGGCTCCGGTGCAAACTCCTGAACAATGACCCGGGCGGCCGGTGCCTCCAGGTGCCCCTCCGGCCGGCCGAATTCGTCGATCCAATAACGCCCGTAAGTTTCAATGAAGTCCCCGTGCTTGTCCCACAGTGCTTCAATGGCTTTACTGTTGACCAGCACCATGTTCAGAATCGGGACCCCCAAGGAGAAAAAGATGGGATTGTCGGGAGCGCCTTTGTCCAGTTCCCACCGGTTCAACTCGTCAAAGAGCAGCCGGGCCTGCTCTCCGCTCGGGTTGGTGGAGAACTGAATCCACTCGCCCGGCTCGAACTTAAAGGCCGCAATGGTGTCCTTGATCTGCTTAATGACGTCTTCCTTGGTTTTCACTATTCTGAAGTTCAAAGGATATCGTTTGCTCTGGGAGGCAGACAGGCCGCGGCCGTAACGCCCGGGAGATTCCATATGCACATGGGTATGGATGAGTCCCGGCGTCACCGTCTTCCCCTTCAAGTCAATCTGGAGCGTATCGGGTCCGGCCAGCTCCAAAACCTCTTCGTTCTTTCCCACCGCCAGAATCCGGTCGCCACTAACGGCAACCGCCTCGGCAACACTGAACTGTGAATCAACGGTTAGAATCTTCCCGTTGTACAGAATGGTGTCCGCCTTTCCTTGAGCGAGACAGAGATGGGCAGTGAGCAGAAAATAGGCTGCCGCAAAAGATACCGTCCTCTTCTTCATGGTTTACCTCCCTAGCGCATTAAAATGAAATTGCCTTAGATGATAAAGCCTGAGGGGTGAGAAAGCAAAATGTTTCCCTGGTTGGCTTTGCCCGGCGGGGCCTATATAATCTGCACCCAGCCTTTCAATTTTGCTACGTGTAGGAGGGGGATCACCATGCCAAATGAAATTCTTCGTCAATACCCACTGGAGCCGTTGGTGCGCCGGGAATTCCTGAAAAGGGCTTCCCTGGCAACTCTTCTCTGGGGTGCAAGCCCCGGGGCTTCATTCGCGCAGACAGCCGCCACCGGGTCCCTGCTGATCCAGGGCGGGCTGATCGTGACCTCTGAGAGACAGTTTCTTGCCGACATTCGGGCGCGCGCAGGCAAGATCGAGCAGATCGACTCCAACCTGACGCCGCTGTCCTCTGGGGAGGAACAGGTGGTGGACGCCCGCGGTATGCTGGTTCTTCCGGGAGGAATTGATCCTCATACCCATCTGCCGGGTAGTATCGAGGACCTGGCCAGCGGGTCAGAGACAGCCCTGGCCGGTGGGATCACCACCATCGGGGTCATGACCTTTCCCCGCACGGGGGAAAACGTGACAGAAGCCGTAAGCCGGGTTTCTTCCCTGATCGCCCAGCAGGCCATGGCCGACATCCTGATACAACCGGGACTGCGCGAATTCGCCGATGACGCACCCCGTCAGCTGGCCGATCTGTATGCTGCCGGTCACACCAGCGTGAAAATACAAATGCAGCGGCCCAGCTTTGATCAGCGGGGGATGGATTTCCTCAATCTGATCCGAAGTGCGGGTGAAGCGGGAGCCATTACCCTGATTCACTGCGAAGATCATCCGATTGTCACCGACACCACGGACGCCCTGATGGCGGCCGGTCGCACTTCGGCTCGTTACTGGGGCGAGAGCCGACCCGTGCTGGCTGAACTCGTATCGGTACAGCGGGCCATCGCTTTAAGCGAGCATACGGAAGCGCCCATTTATGTGGTTCACCTATCCTCCAAGCGCGCACTGGAGGCCTGCCGGGAAGCCCGCACACGAGGTATTCCTGTATACGTGGAGACACGGCCCACCTATCTGCACATGACGGAAGATCTCTATGCCGGAGCGGACCCGGGCCTCTATATCGCCTCGCCGCCGCTGCGCACCGCCAGGGACGTGGAAGCGATTTGGCGCGGTCTGACCGATGGGGACATCGACGTCTTGGGAAGTGATCACAGTGCCTTGAATCGCGCTCAAAAAGCCAACCCTGAGCTGACTCTGAAAACGCTGCGTCCCGGGTTCAGCAATCTGGAGGTGATGCTTCCCATGCTGCATTCAGAAGGCGTGGTGGGCGGCCGGATTTCGCTGGAGCGTTTCGTTGCCGTTACCTCCACACTGCCGGCACGCCTTTTCGGCCTTTTCCCCACAAAGGGAACCATCGCAGTAGGTTCGGATGCGGATCTGGCACTCTGGAACCCCACTCAAAGGCGGAGGATCCGTGCTGCCGACCTGCATTCCCGCTGCGATTGGTCCCCCTACGAGGGTCGCGAGGTTACCGGGTGGCCTCAGATGACCATTCGACGCGGGGAAATCGTTTACGACAGGGGTCAAATTACAGCCCAGGCGGGAAGTGGACGCCTGCTCAGGCGCGGGCCCACCCAGGCTCTGTAGCCTCAGACCTGTCGCCGTGCACCCATAATCCGTTTCCGGTGTCATGGGCAGACAGCGTACCCGAGCTCCCGTGGCGGCGAAGACCGCGTGCCGCCACAAGAGAGATGTAAAGCAAACAAGAAAACACCAAGAGTGATTCTGGTCAATTTCATCATCTTGATTTCCCCCCCTGTTTTTAGAAAACGATGCCTCAAGTTATCCTGAAAAACATCTACGGACAAGCCTCCTGGAGAAAAGTTCACCGCAAATAGGTCTAGCTTTCCCAGAGCCTACGGGCCTTTTGTTATGGTGTATTTAGTGTCTCATCCCCACTTTTTTTAAAAAAAATCGGATGGGCTGTCATATAGATCGACTTGTGAGGCGACTAATACCGTGAATGAAAAGGTTTC
>JADFOI010000107.1 GCA_022562935.1 Acidobacteriota bacterium | reverse complement strand
TTGTACATGGCGCGGGCAAACCCCTGAGTGATCAAGGCACTGAAGACGAGAATGGCGGCCACCAGTAAAAATCCAAGAATCGTCTCTCCCATCAGCGCCCCGACTCGCTAGTCCGGATTGAGAGAGTTCGGGAACAGTTAAGAGTTCGGGGGCAGGCCCCGAACTCGGGGAGAATTCTTGGGCCTGCCCCCGAACTCTCCCCGAACTCTCTATGCATAACCCGGGCTAGTATATAATCATTTGAATGAGGCTGGCCCCTTACGCCATGCGAGATGAGTTGACGGAAGGGAGGCGCTATCCCGAGGAACCCCATCCCTATCGATCCGAGTATCAGCGAGATCGTGACCGCATTGTCCACACCAAGGCCTTTCGCAGGCTGGAGAACAAGACCCAGGTGTTTGACCCCGACTACTCGGACCATTTCCGCAATCGATTAACCCATACCATCGAGGTCAGCCAGATAACCCGGACCATCAGTGAAGCACTGGGATTGAACACCGACCTCTGCGAAGTTCTGGCTCTGAGTCACGACATTGGGCATCCGCCCTTTAGCCACGAGGGGGAGAGGGTGTTGGATCGATTGATGAGGAACCACGGGTCCGGCTTTGATCACAACCTCCATTCCCTGCGGATTGTTGAGGATTTCGAAGAAAGATACATCTCCTTTCGAGGTCTCAACCTGACCTTTGAGGTTCGCGAAGGGATCGTCAAGCACAGTCGAGACTGTACGGAAGGGCAGGAATACCACGTTGATATCAGCGAGTATCGTCTGGGGGAACGTCCCCCACTGGAGGCTCAGGTTATCGATCTTGCCGATGAGATCGCCTATAACACAGCCGACCTGGATGATGGCTACGATTCAGGGCTGTTGACCGTGGAGCAGATGGTTGGGCAAATGGAGCTCTTTCACTCGCTCTATCGACAGGTTGAGGCAAAGTACCCGGAGGCGGCTGAAAAACTGAGGGTCAGTGAGACGGTGAGACGGGTGATCGATGTCTTGGTGACGAGTCTGGTATCCCAGACCCGCCGAGTTCTTGAGACCCATAGTATCCATTCTGTGGAAGAGGTGCGCCAGTTCCCGAGCCGGCTTCTCGGTTTGGAGGATCACAGGGCCTCTCAGAATCGTGAGTTGAAGGATTTTCTCCATCGAAACCTTTATAATCATGAGGTGTTGAGACAGTCCCGGGAGAAAGCCCAACGTCTCCTTGAAGGATTGTTCCGATACTATTTGGAGAATCCCCAAAGACTTCCCGAAAGTCACTCCGCTCGCATCGACATTTTGGGCCCTGAACGCGTGGTTTGTGACTACATCGCGGGAATGACGGACAAGTATGCCCAGGCGAAATACGATCTCATTGATTAGGGTCTCGTGTTGACAACTCGAATTGATGTGAGGTACATTCATCGTTCTTTCTTGAGAGAATCACCCCTTTATAAGGCACTATAGGCACAATGTTTGTGGATCTTAACAAACTCAGGGAGCGGAATGAGCCCATTCTCATCGTCAAGGACTTTGGTGAGGAAGAGCTCAAAATCGATAACTCCATCAGTGCCTTACAAAATGCTGCCCATTTGGAGGTGAAGGTTTCGTTATGGGGGGAGCGTGTGTGTGTGGAGGGAAAACTGGGAGCTGATCTGGTCCTGACCTGCTCGCGCTGCT
Source organism: Acidobacteriota bacterium (assembly GCA_022562935.1). Classification (GTDB taxonomy): domain Bacteria; phylum Acidobacteriota; class UBA6911; order RPQK01; family JADFOI01; genus JADFOI01. The sequence goes on along the minus strand of JADFOI010000107.1, from coordinate 10,786 downwards.
TGAAACCCTTTGCCCGCAAGATTCAGAAGGCTTTTGAGTTGGAATATCGGCCTGATCCTGTGGTCGAGACTGAAGGAGAGGACTTCGGCCTGTCTTACACAGAACTGGAGGTGGGCTTTTATCGAGACGATCGACTGGATGTTCGAGCCGTCATCTCCGAACAGATCGTCTTGGAAATCCCCATGAAACCCGTCTGCCAGAGGGCCTGTAAAGGTCTGTGCGAACTGTGCGGTGCCGATCTCAACGAGGGTCCTTGCAACTGCCAACCGCGGAGTATCGACCCCCGATTAGAGCCTTTATTAGAGCTGAAGAGGAGAATGGGCGAAGAGCGATGAGCAGAGGAGTCTGAAATGGCCAATCCCAAGAGAAGACATTCGAAATCCCGTAGGGGGAAACGACGTGCCCATGATTTTTTGACCACCCCGAATCTCTCAACTTGCAGTCACTGTGGGTCTCCAGTACTGCCCCACAGAGTCTGTCCCAACTGCGGTTATTACAAGGATAGGCAGGTGATTGAGGTCGAGGAGGTATGACTTCTCGCTTTCGTGCCTTCGTGATGTCGTGATCGCCTTCGTCTTCCCAGGCCAGGGCTCTCAATACAGTGGAATGGGGCGGGACGTGGCCGCGGAGTTTGCGGAAGCTGGGGAGGTGTTCGCCCGGGCGGACGGGGCCCTGGGCTTTTCTCTCAGTCGGCTTTGCTTTGAAGGGTCTGAGGACGAGCTTCAACTGACTGAGACCACTCAACCCGCGGTGCTGACGACTTCCGTCGCTCTCTTTAGAATTCTTGAAAAGCAGCAAAAATTGCCTGATTTTGTGGCGGGACACAGTCTTGGAGAGTATTCTGCGCTTGTGGCTGCCGGCGGACTCGACTTTGAGGATGCTGTCCGCCTGGTTCACCAAAGAGGTCGCTTCATGCAAGAAGCGGTGCCTGTTGGGGAAGGAGCTATGGCAGCCGTTCTGGGCTTGAAAAGAGAGGTGGTAGAGAGTGTCTGCCAGGAGGCGGCCCGGGGTGAAGTGGTTTCTGCGGCCAACATCAATTCTGCCGATCAGATTGTGATTTCCGGACACCGCCCAGCCGTGGAGCGAGCTGGTGATCTGGCCCGCCAGAGGGGAGCCCGAAAAGTGATCTCTCTGGCCGTGAGTGCTCCCTTTCACTGCGCATTGATGAGGCCCGCTCAGGAACGTCTTGCCGAAGTCATCCAGGATATTGCCTTCCATGATCTCAAGATTCCGCTGGTGAATAACGTCGAAGCCCGAAAAGTGACCCGAGGGGAAGAAGCACGTCGGGGGTTGGTGAAACAGGTTTCCGCGGCCGTGCTTTGGTGCGACTGTGTTCAAGAGATGATCCGAGCCGGTGTGTCGACTTTTGTCGAGGTGGGACCGGGTAAGGCTCTCAAGGGTCTCATACGGAAAATCGCCCCTTCCGTTCAAACTCACAGTATTGAAAATCGAGAACAATTAGAAGCTTATGCACGACTTTTCTAACCAGGTTGTGCTGATCACGGGCGCATCACGGGGAATCGGGCGAAAGGTGGCCGAGGAGTTCGCTAGTCGTGGAGCCTATGTTGTGATGACCAGCCGGTCCCAAGCCCATATTGAAGCCGCTGCCCAGGAGATCCGTGAAAAGGGCGGAGAAGCGCTGGCGGCGGTGATGGATGTGGGGCAGCCGGATCAAGTCCAAAGTGCCCTCTCAGGCATCGGGGAGAATGTTGAAAAGGTGGACATCCTGGTCAACAATGCCGGTGTGGCCCGGGACAATCTGATTCTTCGAATGAAGGAAGAGGAGTGGGCCCAGGTACTGAGGACCAACCTGGACGGTCTTTTCTATGTCACTCGCCAGGTGGTTGCAGGAATGGTTCGCCAGCGCTATGGCCGGGTGATCAACATCACTTCGGTGGTGGCTCAGACGGGCAACCCTGGACAGGTGAATTATGCAAGCAGTAAAGCGGGAATCATTGGATTTACCAAAGCCCTGGCGCGGGAAGTGGCCTCTCGTAACATTACCGTCAACGCGATTGCTCCGGGGTGGATTGAGACCGATATGACGGCTGAGATGAGACCCAAGATGAAGGAGGAACTCCGGAAAAACATCCCTCTGAAGAGGCTCGGGAGTGTTGAGGATGTCGCTCATGGGGTCCTTTTCCTGGCCTCAAAAGAGGCTGGATATGTTACTGGGCATGTGCTAAATATAAACGGCGGGATGTATATGTAACCGTCGCGAAAGCGAATGGAGGAGAAATGGCATCAGTAGAAGTAAGCGTGAAAGCGATCATCGTGGATCAACTGGGGGCCAACGAAGCTGATGTGACCCCCGATGCGCATTTTGTAGATGACCTTGGAGCGGACTCGTTGGATACCGTTGAATTGGTGATGAAATTTGAAGAGGACTTCGATATTGAGATTCCGGACGAGGACGCTGAAAAGATTCAGACTGTGCAAGACGCCGTCAACTACATCAACGCTCATCAGAAATAACTTCTGGAGTTCACCTTGAAAAGAAGGGTCGTGCTGACAGGCGTGGGTCTGGTTTCGGCCTTGGGTCTGGACACGGAAAGCACGTGGAGTGGTCTGCTTCAGGGCAAGAGTGGAGTGGGCCCCATCACCCATTTTGACGCCAATGCCTTTTCCTCCAGAATCGCCGCCGAAGTCAAGGACCTCAATCCACTGGATTACGTGGACACCAAGAACGCGCGCAAGATGGACTCGTTCATCCTGTACGCCATCGTGGCCAGCGACGTTGCTGTCAAAAGTGCTTGCCTGAGTGTCACCAAGGAGAATGCGGAGAGGATAGGAGTCTATATAGGTTCCGGCATCGGAGGATTCGGGACCATTGAAACGCAGCATTCGAATTTTCTGAATAAGGGTCCCCGAAAGATCTCTCCCTTCTTCATTCCAGCCAGCATTAGTAACCTGGCCACAGGACAGGTCTCGATTCGGCTGGGGACCACCGGTCCCAATTCCGCGACTTGTACCGCCTGTTCAGCGGGTTGCCACGCCATTGGGGACTCCTTCAAGATCATCGAACGCGGTGCCGCCGATGTGATGATTGCAGGGGGCGCGGAAGCGGCCATTACTCCCATGGGAGTGGGAGGGTTTGCGTCCATGAGGGCGCTCTCCACCCGCAATGATGAACCGGAGAAAGCCAGTCGACCCTTCGACCGCGAGCGGGACGGATTTGTGATCGGTGAGGGTGCGGGTATTGTTGTTTTAGAAGCGTTGGAGCACGCCCGCGGGCGAGATGCTCAGATTCTTGCCGAGATCGTGGGTTATGGTATGAGCGGGGATGCTTACCATATCACCGCTCCTCCGGAGGATGGTTCCGGGGCGATTCGGGTCATGAGAGCCACTCTCGAGGACGCTGGTGTGGATCCTACCCAAGTCGACTACATCAATGCCCATGGAACCAGCACTCCACCCAATGACCGTATCGAGACGAAAGCCATCAAGGCTGTTTTCTCTGACCACGCTTACAAGCTGGCCATCAGCTCCACCAAGTCGATGACCGGTCACCTTTTGGGCGCAGCCGGTGGATTGGAAGCTGGGATCTGCGCTTTTGTCCTCCATCATCAAATCATCCCTCCTACCATCAACCTGGAGAATCCAGATCCAGACTGTGACCTGGATTATGTGCCCGGTACGGCGCGCAAGGCGGAGATTCGCTATGTCATGTCCAGCTCATTCGGATTCGGGGGCACGAATGCCTGTATTCTGCTCAAGAGATACCCGGACCACTAGCCCGGATTATGCATAAATTCTCTACTGCAGCGACGGAATCATCCGGCGTGCTGCACCGACTGCGTTCCGCTCGGTCGGCCTCCTCAACGTACTGTACAGCACGTTTGCGGGGGCCTCTGTCGCGCGTGGCGCGACGCACTCAGGTCGTCGCTTTCGTCGCTTCGTGACGAGAACCTATGCATACTCCGGGCTAGTCGGATTGTGATATAATATCCACTGTACACGAAGATGACACCACCCTTAAACTCCCACGTTGTGAGAGACTCCCGATTTCTTGCCTGTTGCTAGCGCCGGACTTTGTGCTGCACTTTAAGGTGACAAATCTCAATGGCTGACAACCCCTCACGAAAATCAAGTCAAAGAAGCCGGCTGGCCAAGATGTTCCTGGGCCGCAAGAGAGACCGTCAGAGCTGGGTCGCTCGTTTGATGCTGGTGGAGACTGCCGTTGGGCTTGGCCTGGCGCTGGTTGTGACCTCTTTATTGGTTCGATTTGAGTTTCAGAGTATCCCCGATTACCAGATCGGTGACATTGCTGATCGAACCATTGAGGCCCTCCGTGATTTCACCCTCGAAGATCGGGACGCCACCCTTCAAAGGCAAGAGGAAATCAGAGCCACCGTGCCTGTGATTTTTGATCTCGACCTGCAGGTGAATCGCCGAACCACGGCCGAGCTTCGTGGGGCCTTCACTGAAGCACGGCGCCTGCTTACTGAAGAGGGCCTCAATCCCTCGGGCTCCAACCGGCTGTCCCGAGCGGCTCGGGACAGGCTTCTCCCAGCCTTGCAGGAGTTTCTACCCAGATTCACTCAGGGCGACGTCCTGGAAATCTGTCTCAGGCACTCTTTCTCTCCTTCCTTAGAAAACCAAATGCTGGTGCTGATCCAGGAGGCTATGAAGCCTCCTGGTGTGGTCTTGAGCCGGGATGCCCTCTTGCGTCACCAGAACCGGGACCTGGTTCTACGCAATACGGTTACGGGCCAAGATGAACTGCTCAACGACTGGATGGCTCTTCGAGACTTGAGCCAGGCACGCGACCTCCTTCGACAAAACCAGTATCAGCTGACCGCGGTCAGTGGCGAGGAGAAAAAGCGGATCATTACTTTCCTGGACGGTTGGATTGTTCCCAATGTGAGCTACAACCAGAACGCGAGCCTGGAACAGGAACAGCTGGTGATAGAGAAGGTGGATCCGGTTCTGATACGGATCAAGAAGGGCCAGACTCTGGTTCGAAAAGGAGATGAGGTGGGGGCCAGACAGAGGATGCTCCTGGAGCAGCTCATGACGCTGCAGCAGCCACGCCGGCTGCTGGGCGAGTTCGTCGGAGTTTTTCTCATCGTCAGCTTTTTTCTGTTTACGATCTGGCAGTACTTCCTGATTTACCAAAGCGAGCAGAAGAAGAAGCGCAATCGGTATCTGCTGGTGGCTCTGATTTTGTGTGGAACCTTGGTGGTGACCAAGGTGACGTTCTTTTTGGTGGATCTCCTGGCGAGAAGCCTGAGGATTGAAGAACTGCAGGACCCATTCAATTTTTATTTCCTTGCCCCTCTGGCCCTGGGAACGATTCTCACCGTTCTCCTGGTGGGCGCTCAAGTCGCCATTCTTTACTCCTTGTCGTTTGCCGTTTTCGTGGCTCTGCTCACCGGGCAGACGGTGATGTTCGTGTATTCCTTGACGGGGAGTCTGGCGGCCATTTATCTGCTGGACCAATACCGGGAAAGAGCAGCCATCATCAAAGGGGGAGTTTTCGTTGGTGCTGTGAACATTGTGGTTATTTTAGCTCTTCAGCTCTATTCTTCGGACACCGGTTTCCAGGCGGTTCCCTTTGCGGCACGTGCCCTCTGTGGATTACTGAGTGGGCTGTTCGCGGCCATGTTGTCCTCTCTTTTCTTGCCGATCTTGGAATCAGTGTTCGGAATTACCACCGATATCAAACTGCTCGAGCTCTCCAGCTTGAATGCCCCCATTTTGAGACGCCTTGCCGTGGAGGCTCCGGGGACCTATCACCACAGCATCATCGTTGGAACGCTGGCCGAGGCGGGCGCCGAGGCGATTGGGGCCAATAGCCTGCTGGTTCGAGTGGGGGCTTACTATCACGACATTGGCAAGTTGAAGACGCCGGAATATTACATCGAAAACCAAATCTACATCTCCAACAAACATGAAAACCTCTCACCCAGTATGTCCAGCCTGATCCTGGCCAGCCACGTGAAGGATGGTCTGGCCCTTGCCGACGAGATCAAGCTGGTTCCCGAGGTCCGTGACTTGATTCCCCAACACCATGGCACAAGGCTGATGAAGTACTTTTATGAGAAGGCTCGAGACGCCGCAGACGGTAAAGACCGACAGGTCAACGAAAATGACTTCCGCTATCCCGGACCCAAGCCACAGAGAAAGGAAGCGGCCATACTGATGTTGGCCGATCAAGTGGAGGCTGCCGCTCGAACCCTGCAGGACCCCAATCCCAGTCAGATTCGCGGCCTGATCCGGCGTTTGATACAGGTCAACATTCAGGAGCGACAGTTCGATGAATGCGATATTACCATGAAGGATCTGGACAAAATCCTGCGGGCTTTCGAGCGAGTGATTACAGGAATGCATCATCACCGGATTGAATACCCGGGGTTTAATTTCAATAAGAAGGTGGAAGAGAAACAATCGTTTGAAAAGACACAGACCGGAAGTCAACGTATTCAATAGGCAGCGTAAAGTTTCTGTCGAGATGAAGGGGTTGAGAAACTTTCTGGATCAGCTTTCCAGTCAGATGGCCCTGCACACCGGTTTTTCAGTGGTACTCGTCAGCGATGCGGCGATGAAGACCTACAATCGCGACTTTCGCGGTGAAGACAGAGCCACCGATGTGCTCTCATTTTCCTATGAAGAGGAGGATGGGGAGGAAAAACCCTACCTGGGAGATATACTCATCTCCGTGGACGCTGCGGCCCGCCAGCAGAGGAAGACTTTGCTGGCGGAGCTTCAAGTGCTCTCCCTCCATGGACTGCTCCATCTTCTCGGATACGACCACCAAGCCGATCAAGGAGAAATGGAGACGCTGGAGGCAAGACTAAGGAGGGAATTTCAACTTCATTGAGTGGGTATAGCTTAGGATTATTCATAGTCGCCTTGCTCATTGTCTTGCTCTTCTTGCTCTCCGTCCTGGAGAGTGCCATTTTCGGGCTCTCCCGATTGTCAACGAAGGTTCTGGCCGAAAGAGAGAAGGCGGCCAAGTTCCGTCTTTTAGGGGACATCGCAGCGGATCGTGTCCTGTTTGTGTTGCCTCTCAAGTTTGGAGCACAGCTTTCGGTTGTCATCTCGGCCGTCCTCATTACCTGGATGTTTTTCGCTTCCGATTTGCCTTATGCCCCTGCATGGGCCCTGGCCGTAATGGTGGCCATCATTGCCCTGTTTCGCCAATTGTTTCCAAGAATGATTACTCAGTCCGAACCGGAACAGGTTCTTCTCCGCTTTCTTCCCCTTTTCAGGCGGTTCTATCCCTTTTTGTGCTGGTTGAGCTCCCCTCTCATCTTCCTCTTGCGGATTTCCAAGGCTTCCAGGGAGGGCAACCAGGTGGAGTCGGGTCCCGAGGAGGAGGCCACTGAAGAGGAGATTCAGGCTTATTTGGGTGTGGGAGAGGAAGAGGGGATCATCGAGGAGGAAGAAAGCCGGCTGATTCAGTCGGCCCTCGAATTCGGGGACCTGCTGGTCCGTGAGATCATGACTCCCCGTACGGAAATCGTGGCTATCGAAGAAAAAGCGACCATCGATGAATTGAAGGACCTGATGGTTTCCAGCAAATTCTCGCGAATCCCGGTTTACCGGGAACAACTCGATCAAGCCATTGGCGTCGTGTATGTCCGCAATTTCTTGAGCTATCTCGGCGACGGGGCAGGCGAGGAACCGATTACCCCATTGATCCATAAGGCATGGTTTGTGCCGGAGACCAAGAAGGTATCGGAATTGCTCAAGGAGATGCAGCACAATGCGGAGCATCTGGCCATCCTCATTAATGAGTACGGATCGGTATCGGGATTGGTCACCATGGAAGATATGATTGAGGAGCTTGTGGGAGAAATCCGTGACGAGGATGAGCTAGAGAAAGTCGATCTCACCTATGCAGGAGACGGGAGCTATATCGTGAGCGGAGGAGCCGAGATTGAGGAACTGGAGGCAACCCTGGAAGTCGACTTTGGAGATCTGGCGGTGACCACCGTCTCAGGGCTCATTGTTGATCACCTGGGGAAGGTTCCCACTGCAGGCGAAACCGTCCTTTTGGATGGCCTGTCGGTTGAGATTCTCAGCGCCGACCGCAAGAGGATTCAGAGCATGCGAGTGAAAAAATCGGAAGCTGAGGGTTCCCTACCCTTGGAGCGGGAGGGAAGAGTCAGCAAAGAGAACCGAAGAGCCAAAGGGAAATAGCCCGCCTTATGCATAAATTCTCTACTGCGACGGAATTCGGGGACAGTCCCCGAATCCTGGAAGAATTCTTAGGACAGTCCCCGAATTTCGTCGCTTCGTGACAAGAACCTATGCATGATCCGGGCTAGGAGAAGAGGGAGAAAAGCGAACGAGCGGAGTGGAGCGGGAAGACGAGTCGGAAGCAGTGCACGATCGGTTCATGAAGCGAGCCATCGCCTTGGCCCGTCGGGGGGTGGGTCGAGTCAGCCCCAATCCTCTGGTAGGGGCGGTGCTGGTTAAAAAGGGTCGAGTCGTCGCCGAAGGATATCACCTCTACGAAAAGAAAAACCACGCCGAGGTGGTGGCCCTGGAGAGGGCGGGCCGGCAAGCCGCCGGGGCCAGTCTCTACCTCAATCTGGAACCCTGTACCCATCAGGGTAGAACTCCTCCCTGTGTGGATCGAATCGTTGAGGCCAGGGTTGCTCAGGTCCATGTGGCGGTGAGAGATCCCAATCCGCAGGTGGCCGGAAAGGGAATTCGACGGCTTCGAAATCAGGGCATCGGTGTTCATGAGGGTCTTTGCCGGGGTGAAGCCATCGTCCTGAACGAAAAATACCTTCACTTTGTGCAGAGAAAACGGCCCTTTGTGCTGCTCAAACTGGCCATGACCCTGGATGGCAAGATCGCCACCGGCAGCGGCCAGTCTCAGTGGATCACCGGTGCCCAGGCACGAAAGGAAGTCCACCGGCTGCGTTATGAGTACGACGCTATTTTGGTGGGAGTGAACACCCTGCTGCAAGACGATCCCTCCTTGGAGGTGCGTTGGACCCGATCCAATTCCATCATCAAGGTCATTCTGGACTCCAGGCTGCGGACGCCACCCAAGGCCAAACTCTTTAAGTCCTCGGATCGGGTCATTATTTTCTGTGGCCGCCAGGCTCCCAAGAAAAAATTCGAGACCCTGTCCAAAAAGGCCACGCTGATCAGGGTGTCCGGGAAAAAAGGGGAATTGAATTGGAAGGAAGTCCTGGCCCACCTGGCTCGGTTAAAGATCACCAGTCTGATGATCGAAGGAGGAGCTCAGGTCGCGGCCTCGGCCTTGCAAACAGGAATGGTTCAAAAGATCCACTTCTTTTACGGACCCAGGATCGTTGGAGGGAGTGGCCTTTCGGGAATCGAAGATCTGGGTGTGAAACGCTTGGAGGAGGCGATCAAGCTGAGTGGAGTTCGTCTGAAACACCTGTCAGGTGATTTTGGGGTTGAAGCTTACGTCGATTTCTCCTCACTCTCCCCATCGTAACTCTTACTACGGGGAGGCTGAGGAGCGCTAGGAGAGTCCCCGGGACCTTCAAACCCCTGGAGTCCGTTCAAACTCTTGGCCAAAAGGTCGGAAAAGTCGTGAAAATAATCGTCTGGGCGCAACTTGGAATCCACCGGTTCGGTGGGATGAAGTTGCTTCTGGAGGAGAGCCTGCTCGAAGCTGCGCATAGGACCAAAAATACGGTGGCTGAATAAAACGCTGATGAAGCCGGTTAAGGCAAGAGCAACAATGAGTGCCCACCAGTACTCAAGACAGTAAGCGAGCATCGCATTCAGGGGTTCCAAGTCTTCCGTGGCCACGCCGATCAGCTGCCTGGCAATCGGGTAAATCAGCGAGATCACCACAAAAAGCAGAGGAAAGAGCAACGCATAAATGGTCAGTTCGATGGCAAAGCGGGTCTGCTGCCTTCTGTCGGTGGATTTTTGCTTGCGCCAGCGGTGTTTGCCCATTTTTCTTCCCTCGTAGCGCATCTCTTTGCTCCTAGAACTACCTTCCCATATTTTCCGCGTTCAGAGCAATCTGACCGCTGAATGGCCCGCAGGCTAAAGCCTGCGGCTCTGACAGAGTAGCGGGGAATACACAGGGGGTGTGGGTTAACGAGAGAGAAACAGAGCCGTGGGCTTCAGCCCACGGGCCAAGCAAAAAAGGGCGCACGGTAGTGCGCCCCTTGAACTATAAAACCGGACTACCCCAGGATCAATCGGGGGTGAGGATCTGCCGGAAGCCCAGATTGACCACGTCACGAAAACGGGGAGTTCCCGGTGGCAGTTTGGCCAGCTCCAAAAAGTCGGTATCAAAGGCGTAAGCTCGCGTGGGGGGTGAGTAAACGGTATTGCAGCATTTATAAAGGCCCGTCGCGTACTCGGAGTAATACAAGCTCACCAGAGAACCTCGGTAGTTGAAGGTCTGGCCGCCCCAGTGTTCCAGATAGCGCAGGAAGTTGTGAGTTCCCCCATCCAGTCCATCGTCCTCATCGCCCCAGGCGGGATTGGGCCAATTGATGTTCTTTCCCCCGGCCACAGCCACTCGATAGTAGGAAGTGTTCGCGACGCGATTAGCCGGAGAAATTGGATTCGCAAAACTGCGCCAATCCTCCCAGACCTTGGAGAGAAAGCTGACGGTGTCGGCCACCACAGAGGTCGCGGCATGAGGATCTCCGAAGCCGGCATCATTGGCATTGTAGTTTCCTACGACGTAGACGATGTTTTCGCCGGCCACGGTAAATCCACCGGTGCCGTCGGGCTTGGTGGGCACGTTGCCCAGGGCACCGTTGACCAGCTTGAGCCCATGGCGAGGTCCGCTGACACGATTCTTGCGGCCGATAGTGTTGCAGTTGCT
>JADFOI010000009.1:16808-48398 GCA_022562935.1 Acidobacteriota bacterium | reverse complement strand
TCGGTCTGGGCGTTGATAAAACCCAAACCCAATCCCTTGAGCTGCCCGGTGAGTTTGACGCCGGCAATGATGTCAATAGGCTCACGACTGTCGGATAACCCGATGGTTCGACTGTGAAAGAGCCTCAATTCCCGGCTAAATCCTCCCGGCCCGAAGTCAAACATGTTGGCATTTTCCAGGAAGAACTCCCTTCTTTCAGGAAAGAATAGAGAGAATCGCGTCAGGTTCACCTGCTGGTCATCCACATCTGCCTGAGCGAAATCGGGATTGATTGTGAGATCCAGAGTAAGACTGGGTGTCAGGTGATATTTCAGATCCTCCAACCCGCCATTGAACAGATGCTCCGTTTCCGCTACGCCTCGGTTGAAGACACGGGACGCTCCTCCAGTCACATAGGGTTTGATGCGGAGTCTGTGCTCACTGAAAATGTCTCTTAAGCCAACCAGGTCGCCGGCTTGAGAGACCTGAACAAAGTCGAAATTGCGCCGATAATTACTCCATATGGCCTCTTCGTTTTTTCGCCTGATGTTTCGCTTAAAATCGATTCCCCATCTCTGCTCCTCGTTATTCGGCATACGGATGGACTGGAAGGGGATCGCGATTTCCACCACCCACCCCGCCTCAGTTCTCTGGGCTGCCACACTCCAGCGCTCATCCCAGTTACGGTTCTCACGCCTCCCTTCGTCTGTAATCTGCGAGTCAAACTTGGTTCCCAACGGATTGGTGCGAAAGAGAAACCCATCCTGGCGGTTGCGAAACGTATCCAGAATGATCTCGAAGGTATCGTCGCTCTGGAGCTGATCGTCCCGAGCTCGCTCATTGGCGATGATCCTTTCGGGTTCCGAGTCGGAACAGACCACACCAAAGAAAATGGTCGTATCATTGTAGATGATCTTGACTTCAGTTCTTTCCGTGACTGGCTCCCCTTCCTGGGGATCTCGTTGGAGGAATCCAGAAATGGCAGGTGCCCGCTGCCAGAATTCTTCACTGAGATCGCCGTCCAACTGCGGGGATCCTTCAATTCGGACTGCTTGAGCGACTTTCCTGTCAGGCCTGTCAGACCTGTTACGCCTGCCCTGGGCCATGGCGGATGGGATCATAGCCCAGCTGATTGCGGCCACCAGGAGGAAAACGACCCCTGCATGGACACACCAAGGCGTGCTGTTGTGCTGTTGTGCGGTCGGATATTGCTTTGATTGCATTCATGCATCCCGTTGGGGCATAAGAGGCCCGTGGGCTAAAGCCCACGGCTCTGTCCTGGCTCGCTCCATCAGAGCCGCAGGCTTCAGCCTGCGGGCCAACGGCATCAACCCGAAGGATAGGCAAAAGCACGAAGGCACAGAGGGAAATGTGGGGACAACCCCACATTTCCCTCTCAACGTCTCTCGATTTCTCGCAGCGCTCGCGTGGCCGCCCGGCGTACCTTTGCATCCGCATCCTCTGCGGCGAGGTTCAGGGCCGGAACGGCTCGAGCATCCGCGATCTCACCCAGTGCCCATGCGGCCCGCCTGCGGATCTCCGAACTGGAATCCGTCAAGGCTGGAATCAACCCATCCACAGCGCTCACATCCCGGATCCTGCCTAATGCCCGAATGGCCATCTGTCGGACTTCCAGATCCTCATCGTTCAACGCCCCGCCCAGGGCCAGCAAGGCACCCGCATCCTCGATCTCGCCCAGCGCCCGTGCCGCTCCCCTGCGGATCTCCACACTGGAATCTGTCAGGGCTGGAATCAACCAACCCACGGCACTGACATCCTCGATCTCCCCCAAGGCCCGGATAGCCGCCTGGCGCACTTCCAGATCCTCATCGTTCAGGGCCCCGGCCAGGGCCTCAACAGCACTAGCCTCCTCGATCTCACCCAGCGCTCGCGCCGCCCCTCTGCGGATCTCCACATTGGGATCTGTCAGGGCTGGAATCAACCAACCCACAGCGCTCACATCCTCGATGTCACCCAAGGCCCGGATGGCCGCCTGGCGCACTTCCAGATCTTCGTCGTTCAAGGCCCGGCCCAGGGCCTCAACGGCACCCGCGTCCTCGATCTTGCCCAGCGCCCGTGCCGCCCTCCTGCGGATCTCCGCACTGGAATCCGTCAAGGCTCCAATCAGCAAATCCACCGCGCTCTCGTTCTCGATCTTGCCCAAGGCCCGGATGGCCGTCCGGCGGACTTTCACATCCTCATCCTTCAGGGCTTCACTCAGGGTCTCAAGGTCACGCGAGTTTTTAATCTGGTCCAGGCGGTCCCGGTCGTCCCGCCGCCCTCTTCGGGATTTCTTCGGGGCCACCGGTTGAGGCTGTGGCTCCAAATTAGAGCTCAGAAGGGCCAACTCCGTCAGGCTCCCTTCCTGGCTTTGGTCCTTGATCCGGACCGGTTCCGGGGCAGGTGGTCGAGTCACTGCTGATGGCTGAAGCGGCCGAAACTCCGCCCCATCGCTGAGGCGGGAAGGCGAAGCGGGTTGTACTTCAGCTACCCCAACGACCGGTCTTTCCGACTTCTCAGCCGTCGGCTGCATGGCCGCAAGTGGAAGGGCGATGCAGGCTACCCCCGCGACGGAGAGAGCCATTGCCCCTCGGGTCAACGCTCCACGCGGCAAGCGGGGGTTGAGGATGGCCAGCAAGCGACTCTCCAGCTGCGAACCCTGGGCCGCCATGGTGACGGTTGCCAGGGACGAAAAGGATACGGACCGCAGGGAGCGGGCCATCTCGAGCAGACCCTCGGCATAATCGGAAGCCCGGACTCCCCGGCTCAACACGTGATCATCACAAGCCCGCTCGCGCTCGATGCGAAGTCGCCGAGCCGCTATCCACACCATGGGGTTGATCCAATGCAGACTACAAACTGTGGAGGCTAACATTTGGACCAGGCAGTCGCGTCGCTTGACATGGGCCAGTTCGTGCAGCAAGACCATGCGACGCAGCTCATCCGACCATTGATCTTTATCGTCAGGAAGCAAAACCACTGGCCGAAAGAGTCCCCATGCCATCGGCATCACCGCTCGATCACTTTGGAGCAGTTTGACTCGATCTGCCAGTCCCATCGGATCAGCCAGGTCAAGCAACAGGGCTTTCCATGTTTCATCGGTAACTGGTTTTGCCCGCCGAACGAGCCACCCGGCTCTGACGAAACCCACCGCCAAACGGGCAAGGACCGCAACCACACCGGCAAGCCAAGCGATCACAGCCCAGATCGACCAGTGCATTGTCGGGGTTGAGAGCAGAGCTGGCTTTGATCGCCGGGCTGGTTCCTGCAACACGATACTGTCCCCTGTTTTGACCCTCGAGTTGTGGGCTGGCATTGCTTCTGTCTGGGGAGAGAGACGTCCAGGTGGCTGTGTATTCGATTCGTTCACGGACGCCGTGGGCAAAGGAGCTGGGGAAACCGCGGAGACTGGTTGGGAAACAGCCACAGGGAACAGGTCACCAGGAAGCGGTATCTGCCAGACCGGCAGGAGCAGCGGCAAAATGGGTAACGCCACCAGAGCCAACAGTGCCGAGCTCCAGACCAGATACCGGCTTGACGCTGAGGCCCGTTGCAGCAGCAAACCGAACAGAGCTGCAGCCAATAAAACGACCGTTCCCTTAACCAGGAGATTCAGCAACATCATCAGCCACATCGGGGTATAGGAGGAAAATGAGAGGGGATCGAACAGAGAACTCATCATCGCTTTTCCTCCCTTCGGGCTTTGTCGATGAGCCCAGCCAGCCTATCCAGCTCCGCTTCTGACAGCCTGGATGCCGATAGGTCCAGAAGGGTGGCCACGGCGTGCTCCGTGGACCCGTCGAAGAAGATTCGCAGAAGGTGTTCCAGGGCCGAGCGTTTGGCTTTCTCTGAAGCCAGGGTAGGCACAAAGAGGTAGCGCAGCCCCTCTTGCCGGTGCCTGACATGACCTTTTCCTTCCAGCACCCGAAGAGTGGCCCTGACGGCCGAATAGCTTGGCGGATCGGGCATATCGTCCAGGACCTCAGCTACCGTGGCCAAACCGCGCTGGAAGAGAACATCCATGATCTGGCGTTCCCGCCGACTGAGGTTCAAAGGAGTTCGTTTATTCATCACTCTGGAACCTTGAGGGCTAGGAACAAAGAGAACATGCTAGAAAACTAGCAGGTCACTCTCTTTTTGTCAATCGAAACAAATTGCGAACAAAAAAAATGCAAATTACAACCAATGCTCCGACTAAGTACTCACTTTCATAAATACGGTAACGTTTGTTGGGAGCGCGACGGAGCCCAGATCGTGGCGCGACGACGAGGCGATGCAGGGACATCGGCGAGGAGGAGCAACAAAGAGGTGGGCCCGTTCCGCCCCAACCCTTCGGGCGGATGGGGGTTGCGGGCGAACTCTTTGTCTCTCGTCGTCGTCGATGTCCCTGCATCGCCTCCTCCTCTCTTCGCGACCTCGCCTCGCAAGACCCATCCGCAAACGTCACCGTATTTATGAAAGGGAGTACTAAGGGCAGGGTAAGGCATCCCCCTATTGATGAACAACCAAGGGAACGCCTGTGATTCCAAGATGCCGATCTGTCGACCAGCAGGTTTCAATCTTCTGTTGTTCCATCACGAAGAGCCCCAGCGCATCTGCCAGCGTGAGTTCCTGATCGGTGAACTTTCTCAGAAGCTGAACGCCGCTGCTGAGCTCCTCGTTTCCCAATGGAATGATCGACAAAACGGTGAGTTCCTCAATAAAGTTTAAAAATTGAATGGCCCGATAGCTGTCGTAGCGCTTGAGAAACCAGGCATGTCCCTCGGCGATGACGAGTGGCGAGGTAATCAGTTCGGGAGGATCTGAAAACAGCAGGGCAAATACTTTATGGTAGCTGTCAGAGCGGTCGAGGAAGGCGATGAAGGCCGAGGTATCCACATAGGATCTGGTGCCGGGACTGTTCATAAATTCTTTACTGCAGTAGCGAAATCATCCGGCGTGCTGCACCGCCCGCGCGACCCGCAAGCGAGTGCCCCCGGCCTCGCGTAGGGGTCAGCCGGTGGCTGACCCGAACCGCATGAGTGGCACATCTTCACCAGTGTGGCTTCGGTTTGCCATCCTAACCGTTCGGGCGAGCCACCCGTGGCGGGCCACCCTCGCCCCTACCCCGCTTCGTAACGAGAACCTATGCTTAATCCGGGCTAGTCTTTCTGGCCATAGACGAGGTCGTCGATTTCCCGACTCGATCGAGGATTCCCTGATTCAATGAAACCAGAGTAGCGCATCCAAGGCTGATCACTCCTCACAGGGAGTGATTGTCGCAAGGATCGGCGAAAAAGTTCAGCCAGTGAAATACCCAGGCGCCGTGCTTCTTCTTTGGCCAACTGATAATCTTCTTCACTGAGACTGATTTGAGTCCGAATCATGATAACACTATAGAAGAATTTGTTATCATGTGTCAATCACTGAATCGCCTACCGCAAAAAGGGCTTACCGATGTGCTCGACCTGGGCATCGGTGAAACTGTAGGCTGGCCCCACGGCTTGCATTCCGATGTCCTGGGCCAGGGATTCCTGCAGCACCACGATGTCCCCTCCTAACATGGTCATCAGAGGACGGATTTTCAGAATGTCATCCACCTCAATGGTGAAGTAGTCGCGGTCGATGATCAGTAAATCGGCGAATTTTCCCACTTCCAGCGAACCAATCTTATCCGGCTTGGTCACATATTCCGCTGCCCAGGAGGTCCACATTTTCAGGGCGTGCACTCGATTGATTCGCTCATCCGGCTGCCACACCTTGCCATTGTACTTGCGGGTAATGGCCTGCCACAGCTGGAAGAAGGGAGGCTCCATTCCCGGTCCCACACTGCCTTCGGCGGGTCGGTCAAACGCTCCTCCACCGTAGTGCTGTCCCACCACCTTTACGCCCGACTCGATCCACGTTCTAAAGGGCAGAATAAAGGACTCAATCTGGGGACCGTAGTCGGCAATCCAGGCGGGGGCCTCGCTGATGCGGTTGGGGCCGCAGCTCATGATGATCCCATAGTCTTTCAATTTCTGGAGGATATCGGGCTGCTTCCCCACCAGAGTGCAATGCTCGACGGTCATCCCCATAGCGCGAATCTCCTCCATCGACATCCCATTCTCAGCCCGGGCTTCTTCGATCATCCGGATATAAGCCCGAGTGCTTTCGCTGCCGACCATGTGCACCCCGGCCAATCGCCAACCCGCCTTGAGGGCGTTTTCCAGCGTGTCCCACATCAGATCACCCGGCTTGGGACAGACTTCCCGCGCCTTGATGTGGGGAGGAGCCTGGGTATCGGGTCCCGTGCACGATTCGGGATAAGTCGAATCCCAGCGTTCGGAAGCCACCCCATCGATCCAAAAGTAATCGTCTCCGATCCCCTGCAGGACGCCCGTTCGCCGATACATCTGTCGGGTCTGCTGAGGATCGGTGGGCATCCGGTGCACTTCGTAGTGGGCGGACAGGCGAAGCGGCATCTGTCCAAGACCGGCCAGGGTGGCATAGCCGCTCATGACTTTGGGGAAAGGAATACGGGTGGAGAGGGTGGTCACTCCGATCGAGGAGAACTCCTCGCCGGTGAGCTTCAAGGCTTGGGCCAGAGTATTCAAGGGCAGACTCTGGAGAAAGAGTTCCCAGGTAATAACGGCCATCTCCTGGCTGCCCACCCAGCCGATCCCGGGAATGTCTTCGCCAATGGTATCCCCGTGCATGGTCTCCTGAATGGAAGCCGAGTATCCCGGGAGAAAGTCATTCAAGACTTCCAGGGCCTGGGAATTGATCCAACCTCTGGGGCCGGGTCTCACCAGAAGAGGATTCTCAGGGGTCCACAGATCCAGTGTCTTGCGCTCGGTCAGACGTCGCGTAAACCCCCAAAGCCGAGCTTCATTCGGTGCCTCGGGATGACCTGAAATACTGAGAATCACCCACTGGCCCGGCCTGGCCTGGCGGACCGCCTCCTGGATCTTCTCTCGCATGAGGGCCTGAGTTTCTTCCAGGCCCCGTTTGGCCTGCATCGAGACCACAATCCCATTGGGAGGATACTCGAAGCCGAACCGATCCAGATAGCGGATGGCCTCGCCGTAGATGTGCATGTGAGGTTCAATGATTCCAGGAATCAGGGTGCGTCCCTTCAAATCGAGTACTCGGGTGTCGGGTCCCGCCAGGGCCCGGATTGCCTCACTGGGCCCCAGCTTTACGATCCTGTGCCCTTTCACTGCTACGGCCTGATAGACCCTCCCCACGCTGCTGGAGGTGGATTTATCGTCCATGCTCACCACCTTGCCGTTGACCAGAATCGTATCGGCGTACCCGTACTGGGCCACCTCAGGGGGAATTTGCTGGGCGTGCAGCGGAGAGTTGAGCAGAATGAGCAGCGCTATGGCACACACGCCACCCAGATAACAGAGAGAAGACTGCATTTTACCTTTTAGATGCATATACCCTCCTTTTCTTAATAAAGACCTCGTTTGGGAGCAATTTGTTGCCCCATATAGTATCGGAGAAGAGGGGAAGGAGAAAGTAAATTCAAAATTCAAAATCCAAAATTCAAAACGACGCAGCACCGAAGTTCAAAAAGGAGCCTGTTTGGAACATTTGAAATTTGGATTTTGAATTTGTTTGGAATTTGGGATTTTGAATTTTGAATTTGTTTCGTTACTCCCTCCGTGCGTGGTGTTGGGCTGATCCGGGCGGGACCAGAAAGGCCGAAGCCAGGGCCAGGAGAGAAAAAATAAAGCCGACAAAAAAGACGTCCTGTAAAGCCATGGCCAGAAGCTCTTGCAACTTGGGTAAAAGAGCCGGGGAGATCTGAGCGCGGTTCAGGGGGTTCACGATGACATCCGGGTGGCGAGCCACATAGGCAATCTCCTCCGTCTGTTCCGTCGCTTCCATAGCCGACAGTCTGGACATCATCTGCCCCGCCAGGACCGCTCCCATGATGGCGATACCGATGGAGGCCCCAATGGTTCGAAAGAACTGGGTTGCAGAAGTGGCAATCCCCAGGTAGCTGCGGGGAAAGCGGTTCTGAACGGCAATGAGCATGGAGACCGCACTCAGTCCCATTCCCACGCCCATGAGAACCAACACCATCGCCAACTCGAGAGGAGAAACCTGGGCGGTGACCCGGCTGAGCAGGAAAAAGCCGATGCTCAGGGAAACCATACCCGCGATCACCGTTCTCCGGTACCCCACGATGAGAATCAAACGCCCTCCGATAATAGAGAAAACCACCCACCCTAACATCAGCGGGGTGATGGCCCATCCGGCCTCTGTTGCCCCTGTGCCCAGCACCCCCTGGACAAAGAGGGGAATAAAGGAAATCGCTCCGAAGAGGGCCATGCCACTGAATAAACCATTGAGTGCGGCAGCGGAAAACATCCGATCGCTAAAAAGGTGTAAAGGCAAGATGGGATCAACGGTTTTTCTTTGCTGGAAAATAAATAGGGCCAACAGAATGACCGCCGTGATCAAGGCCAGAACCTGTCCCAGGGTTGGCTCACCGTCTTTGAATTGATCCAGACTGATGAGAAGGAGGGAAAGAGAAACGATCAACAGCAGGACTCCCAGGTAATCCACCCTGCTGTCCCGTCGGTTCCTGGGTTCAACCAGTGCCAGAGCGATAATGGTCCCGGCCAAAAGGCCAAAGGGAATATTGAGAAAAAACACCCATCGCCAGGAAAAGTGGTCGGTAATGAGTCCCCCCAGCAGAGGTCCGATGATACTGCTGAGTCCCCACACACCGCTGAACCAGCCTTGCATGCGGGCACGACGCTCCAGAGAGTAAATGTCACCGACAATGGTCATGCCCAGGGGGAGCAAAGCTCCCGCCCCCAAACCCTGAATGGCTCGAAAGGCAACCAGTTGCACCATCGACTGACTCAGACCGCAAAGAACCGAACCGCCGACAAACAATCCGATGCCAGCGATATAAAATAAGCGTCGCCCATAAAAATCGGAAAGACGTCCCCAAAGCGGAACGCTCACCGTGGCCGTCAGAAAGTAGATCGAGTACACCCAACTGTAAAGCTCAAGTCCCCCCAGACTTGAAATGACGGTGGGCATGGCCGTCACCACCACCGTTGCCTCCAAAGCGCTGAGGAAGAGTCCCATCATGACGCCTGCGGTAATCCAGGCCCTGCGCTGCGGCGTCAACTTCAAGGGTCCCAGCAACTTCTCTGGTTTGGGGAGGGTTTCGGATAACATGGAGACGGGATTATAGCAGGCGCCGTGAGAATGCCCCTGCTTGCCTGATCGAGCTGTAGCATGGTAGGGTAGCTCCCCTGATAGTGTCCCATCTTGAATCAAACCCTGAGAATCCCGTTCGTCACGACTGGAGTGATGAGCAGATCCAGGCCATCCACGATTTGCCCTTCCCCGAGTTGCTCTTTCAGGCCCAGCTGGTACACCGCCGCTACCACGATCCTCAGAAGGTGCAGCTTTGTACCCTGTTGAGCATCAAGACCGGCGGCTGTCCGGAGGACTGCAGCTATTGCCCCCAGAGTGCCTATTACGACAGCGGCGTCCCTTCGCAAGATTTACTGGACATAGAACAGGTCTTGGCAGCTGCCCGCCAGGCCCGGGATCACGGTTCGACACGTTTTTGCATGGGCGCTGCCTGGAGAGAGGTCCGCCAGGGTGCCGAATTCGAGCGCGTATTGGAGATGGTTCGGCAGGTCCGTGAACTGGGAATGGAGGTGTGTTGCACTCTGGGAATGCTCAACTCCGACCAGGCCAAGCGCCTGGCTGAAGCGGGATTGACCGCTTACAACCACAACCTGGATACCGGCCCCGATTACTACGATCAAATCATTACCACGCGAACTTATGAGGACCGCCTGCGGACACTCGAGGTTGTCCGCGAGGCGGGCGTGAGTGTCTGCTGTGGAGGAATTCTGGGGATGGGCGAAACCGTGCGGGATCGGATCGCCCTCTTGCGGGTTCTCTCTCATATGAATCCCCAGCCGGAAAGCGTTCCCATCAACGCACTGGTTCGGGTGAAGGGAACTCCTTTGGGTGATCGCTCCCCGGTGGATCCCATCGAGATTGTCCGTATCATCGCCACGGCACGGATCGTCCTGCCCAAGAGCCGAGTGCGACTGAGTGCAGGACGCACCGAAATGTCGGTGGAGACTCAAGCCCTTTGCTTTGTGGCAGGAGCCAATTCCATTTTTAGCGGCGAGAAACTCCTCACCACACCCAATCCGGACCTTTACCACGACCGCGCCTTGCTGGACAAACTCGGGCTCTCGCCACTTGAAGGGTCATGAATGATCTTCTCCAGGAACTGGAAAGGGAGCTGGAGAAAATCCGGAGCCAGAACCTTTACCGCAGCTTGACCCCTCCCCAAGGTCTGGACTTTTGCTCCAATGACTACCTGGGGCTCTCTCGGGACCCCAACTTTCGAACCGCTATCCTGGAGAAACTCGAGCAAGCCACCGGTCCGGACTCGGTGTCCTCACCGGCCTCCAGACTGTTGCGCGGGAATACCTCCCGGCATCAAGCCCTGGAGCAAAGACTTTCCGGTTTTAAAGGAACAGAAGCGGCTCTGATTTTCCCAACCGGATACCAGAGCAATATCGGGGTATTCACGGCGCTGGTAGGAAGCCAGGATCGAGTTCTTTCCGATGCCCAAAACCATGCCAGCATTATCGACGGCTTGCGCCTGAGTGGGTGCCAGAAGATCGTTTTCCCGCACCTCGATTTAGGAGCTGTGGAAGAAGCCCTGATCCAGCCTCATCCAGAAGGAAAAACTTTTCTGGTCACCGAATCCCTTTTCAGTATGGACGGAGATGTCGCCCCGCTTGCAGCCTATGCTGAACTGGCCAAAAAGCATGAGGCCTACTTGATTGTGGACGACGCCCACGCGGTGGGTGTTTTTGGAGAGGAGAGAGGCTCCGGTCTGACCGAGCGCTTCGGC
This sequence comes from Acidobacteriota bacterium, assembly GCA_022562935.1. Classification (GTDB taxonomy): domain Bacteria; phylum Acidobacteriota; class UBA6911; order RPQK01; family JADFOI01; genus JADFOI01. Next base: position 37,537 of record JADFOI010000009.1, on the reverse strand, counting down.
GTGGAGAAACGGGCCCTGGCTATCGTGTCGACCTTCGGCAAAGCCTTTGGCCTCTTTGGTGCTTTCGTGGCGGGACCTCAGGTGGTCATCGAGTACCTGATCAACCGCTGCCGCTCCTTCATATTCACGACGGCCGTCCCCCCGCTTCTTCTCTATGGCGTGGAAGCAGGTCTGGATCTGCTCGATGCCGAACCGGAGCGGAGAAAGCGCGTGTGCCTGCTGGCTGATCGGCTCCGCCAGCGGTTCAAAGAGGCAGGGCTGGATACCCTGCAGAGCGCCGGCCCCATTGTCCCCGTAGTGTTGGGAAAAAGTGAGCGGGCACTGGCAGTGGCACAGCGCCTCCAGGAGAAAGGGTTGGACGTGCGGGCCATTCGCCCCCCCACCGTGGCACCAGGAACGGCCCGGCTGAGAATTTCTGTTCATGCCGATCACACCGAACAGCAAATCGACCAGTTGGCCAAAGCCGTGGAGAAGGCAATCAAGAGTATCGACTCGTGAGGTCACGATGAGCCTGGTCGTTGTGGGAACGGGAACGGAAGTCGGCAAGACCATTACCTGTGCCGTGTTGTTGTCTCGTTACGCCGGGACTTTCAAACTGGCCTATTGGAAACCCATTGCCACCGGATCGGCCGAGGACCGGGACACATCGGTGATCGAGCGCCTGTGTGGCCATGGGATAAATATCCTTCAAGAGTCTTACCTATTTGAACCGCCTGTCTCCCCTCATCTGGCCGCTCGTCTGGTTCGAAAAAGGATCGATCCCGAACAGGTGGTGCAAGCACTGAAGACCTACCAACAGGAGAATGACGGGCGCGCCTTGGTCATCGAGGGCATTGGGGGTTTACTGGTGCCCTTGACCACAGCCGGTTACCTGTTGGCGGATCTTCTCGAAGAGATCTCCCTTCCCTGTCTGCTGGTGGCCTCCAGTACCCTGGGAACGATCAATCACACGCTGCTGACCCTCGAGGCCATGCGCTCTCGAGACTTACAGTTAGTGGGAGTGGTGCTCAATGGACCGCGAAATCGCGAGAATCGCCTGGCTATCGAAGAATTTGGAAGCGTCCAGATCGTTAGCGAAATTGAGCCCCTGTCGGCTTTATCACCGGAAAACGTCCTTCGGGCCTCCCGTGGATTCGACCGCAAGGCTCTGCTAGAGTCGTATTTGAAAAGGGCGTGAGAATTTCAAGATCAAAGCCTGACATGAGTGCACAGCAAACGGACTCCAAGGACCCAACGTCTCACTGGGTAGCACAGGACCGACGCTATGTCTGGCATCCTTACACTCAACATTTCACCGCGCCCGAAGCCATTCCTGTCGAAAGAGCGGAAGGGGTTTACCTTTACACCTCCGACGGCCAACGTATCCTGGATGGCATCTCTTCCTGGTGGGTCAACATTCATGGCCACAATCATCCCCGCTTGAATCGGGCCCTGCAGGAACAGGCGGATCGTTTCGCTCAGGTGATCTTTGCCGGCTTCACTCACGAACCGGCCGTGCGCCTGGCCGCTCAACTGGTCCAACGAACGCCGGCTAATCTCACCCGTGCCTTCTTCTCCGACGATGGTTCCACGGCGGTGGAAGTGGCGCTAAAGATGGCCTATCAGTGCTGGAGAAACCGGGGTGAGTTCAAAAGAAACCTCTTTGTGGCCTTTGAACACGCCTATCACGGAGATACCTTTGGGGCCATGGCGGCTGGGGGAGTTGAGGTCTTTCACTCGGAATACAGCGGTCTGTTTTTTGAAGTTCGACGGGCCCGGGTACGGGTGTCCCAGCCCAGGAGAGCCGATTCCCAAGAGGAGTCACACCCGGCGGCAGAGTTGGAGGCGATCCTTGAGGGAGAGGGACAGCGGGTGGCGGCAGTAATCATGGAACCGATGGTTCAGGCCGCAGGCGGAATGATCCTGTGGCCGGTTGAGTTCTTACGTCATGTGCGAGAGGTGACACGGCATCACGGTATTCCACTGATTGCCGATGAGGTGTTTACGGGATTCGGACGAACCGGAAAGATGTTCGCCTGCCAACACGGTCCTATTGAACCCGACATCCTTTGCCTTTCCAAAGCCTTAACGGGTGGGTATCTGCCCCTGGCAGTTACCCTGGCCAGTGAAGACATTTATGAATCCTTTTTGAGCAAGGATCGGCGGAAAACTTTTTTTCACGGTCACTCTTATACCGGCAATGCCCTGGCTTGCGCGGTGGCCTTGGAAAGTCTGTCCGTCCTGGACGAAACAAAGAGTCTTGATCGGGTGATGGAGCTGGAGGGGCTCTTCACCAAGCGTCTGGAGCAGCTCAAATCTCTCCCGGTCGTGGAGGAAGTTCGGGGGATAGGGGCCCTCGGAGTAGTGGAACTGTCAAGGCAGGGAAAAAGCGGGTACCTGGACGAAAGAGGCCCGAAGTTGGCTCAAGCTTTTCTGGAACGAGGAATTCTCCTGCGTCCTCTCGGCAACGTTCTCTATTTCCTCCCTCCCTATGTGATCACGGATGAGGAAGTCCACTCGGTTTTCGATGCCATTGAAGAGGTTCTAGGTAGTTGGTGAACGCGTCACTTCGTGCTTGGCGCGCTTCGCGCTTGTGATCACCCTAGCGGTGACTTAGAATGCTCCAACGCTGTTTATCCTCGATCCTTTGAAAGGGAGGTCATGATGCCCCATCCAACACAAGCTTTAGAGTCGTCTGAAGCCAAGCTTTTGGCCCGACGCCATTTTTTGACCTATTTCTCCGGCCTGGGGTTGTCTTCGACTCTTCTGCCCGGCGTCCTGTGGGCAAAGATGCAGGAAGAGCAGGTTCAAGAAGTCACCAAAGAGATGATCAGCGGTGCCGAGCGGCTGGCCGGTTTGGAGTTCACCGACCAAGAGCGGGAAGTCATGGTGGAGGGGCTGAATCAGAATCTGGAACGGTACCAGGAACTGCGGGAAATCCCTCTCCAGAGCACCGATTGGCCCAGCCTGCAGTTCAACCCCGCTCTCCCTGGGATGAGCTTTGACACCGAGCAACGGCCCTTCAAGATGAGCACCTCGACTAATCGGGCCGCCCCCACCAACCTGGAAGACGTGGCCTTCTGGCCGGTGACCGATCTGGCCCAGCTGATTCGCTCAGGTAAAGTCCGCTCCCTGGATTTGACCCGCATGTATTTGGAGCGGCTGAAAAAATACGATCCTTTACTCAAGTGCGTCATTACCCTTACCGAGGATTTGGCCCTGAGGCAGGCTCAGGCAGCAGATGGGGAGATCGCGGCGGGTCGTTATAGAGGCCCCCTTCACGGCATCCCCTGGGGGGTGAAGGATTTGCTGGCAACCAAGCAGTACAAAACCACCTGGGGAGCAGCTCCCTACAAAGATCGGATCCTGGACTACGACGCCACCATCGTCGAGCGTCTGGAGGCGGCCGGCGCCGTGCTGATGGCCAAGTTGAGTACCGGAGAGCTGGCCTCGGGAGACATCTGGTTCGGAGGCCAGACAATGAATCCCTGGAATCCCCAGGAAGGAACCCGAGGTTCTTCGGCCGGACCGGGTGCGGCAACGGCAGCCGGCCTGGTAGGGTTTTCCATTGGCACCGAGACCCGAGGGTCCATTGTCTTTCCCTGCACTCGATGCGGCCTGTCGGGACTGCGCCCCACCTTCGGCCGGGTCAGCCGATACGGGGTCATGCCCATCAGTTTCAGCATGGACAAGCCCGGCCCCATGTGCCGGAGCGTGGAAGACTGCGCCCTGGTCTTCGATGCCATTTATGGACCTGACGGCAAAGACGGAGCCCTGGTGGACCTACCCTTCAACTGGGATCCGGAGCTGGACATCCAACAACTGCGGGTGGGTTACGTTAAAAGTGCTTTTGACGAAGAGCGAGACAGCGCTCAGTGGATGGCCAACGATCAAGCCACTCTGGCAACGTTGCGCTCCCTGGGCCTGGACCTGATTCCCGTCGAGTTTCCAGACTATCCCCTCGATGTGGCGCGGCTCCTTCTGTATGCCGAAGCGGCAGCGGCCCATGATGAGCTGACCCGGAGCGGGCGACTCGACTTGCTGGCCCGACCCACTGCTTGGCCCAGGCGCTTTCGACAATCCCGCATGATCCCTGCCGTAGAATACATTCAAGCCGATCGAGTGCGAGTCTTCCTGATGAAAGAAATGGCCCAACTCATGAATGAGGTGGACGTTATTGTGGCCCCTCCCAGTGCACCGGGCACCCCCAGCAACAGTCCCCTGGGCAAGAACATTCCCTTAACCAACATGACCGGCCATCCCTGTGTCGTGCTGCCCAATGGCTTCACCGAAAACGGGACCCCCAGCACCGTCACCTTTGTGGGAAAACTCTATGCCGAGGCTGAAATCCTGGCCCTGGCCAAACGCTACCAGGATGCCACGGACTTTCATTTGAAGTATCCGGTGCTGGAGGTTTGACCGCAGACCGCTGACCACGGTCAGCGGTCTGCGGAAATTCAAAATCCCAAATTCCAAATTCGAACCTGGAACCTGGAACGCGCGCATAGAGCGCGCGCTTGACACCCTGGGCCAGAGCGTTATACTCCTATTTGAAATTGATTTTCAATTTCAAATTACGAGAGGTGGACCGTGACCTTTGAGGTCAACAGCAGGTATTTTCTGATCTTCAGTTACCTGATTTTATCCGCAATCGCACCCGTTGCCGAAGCCTCATCCTCCGATAGCCATGGTTCTATTTCAGGGCGAGTCTTCGACACGGGAGGCGGAGTGATCCAGCAAGTCACGGTCACCTTGAGAAACCAGGAGACGGGTATCGAGCAGGGCGTGAGCACAGACCTGTCAGGGGCTTTTCGATTTGAGGACCTACCCGCCGCTCCCTATTATTTGAGTACCGAAAAGAAGTATTTTCAGAACGCCGTCCAGGAGATTCTATTATCTCCCAGCCAGAACCCTACGGTGGATCTCACCTTGAAGATTGATTCACAAACGATCATTCGAGAGCGGGTGATGGTGATCGGGGAGGCTTCCGAGGTGGGCGATATACCCGGTTCCGCCCATTACATCGACCAGGAAACATTGGAGAGTCAGCTGCTGGCTTTCGATGACATCCATCAGATCCTGCGCCAGGTCCCCGGCGTGAACATTCAGGAAGAGGACGGCTATGGCCTTCGTCCCAATATAGGCATGCGGGGGACAGGCACTGAGCGAAGCTCCAAGATCACGCTCATGGAGGACGGAGTTCTTATCGCCCCCGCCCCTTATGCGGCACCTGCAGCCTACTACTTCCCCGTCACAGGACGCATGGAAGCCATTGAGGTCCGCAAGGGCTCCAGTCAGATCAAGTATGGTCCCAGGACCAATGGTGGCGCTTTAAATCTGATCTCCACCGGCATACCCGGGGACTTTCGTCTCAAAGGTAACCTGGCCCTAGGGGTCGACAACTCCCGAAAGCTTCATCTGAACCTGGGCGACTCCTACAAGCACTTCGCCTGGGTTGCAGAAACCTACCAGATGGCCACCGACGGATTTAAACAACTCGATGGGGGCGGCAACACGGGTTTTGACATCAACGATTACCTGGCCAAGTTCCGCCTCCACAGCGATGGCAGCGCCCGTACTTATCAAGAACTGGAGATCAAGCTGGGCAAAACCCAACAGCTCTCGGAGGAGACCTATCTGGGCTTGACGGATGAGGACTTCGCAGACAACCCCTTGCGGCGTTATCGCGGATCACAGCAAGACGTGTTTCAATCGGATCACGAGCAATACCAGGCCCGTTACTTCATCGTGCCAGCAAGAAACGTTGACGTGACAACCATCTTCTACCGAAACAACTTCCAGCGCAACTGGTACAAGCTGCAAAGCGTATCGGGAACCAGTATCAGCGAAATCTTCAATGATCTCGACACATATTCAGCGGAATTAGCCATTGCCAAGGGTACCGACAGCGATCCTGATGCCCTGGCCGTAAGGGCCAACAATCGCGAGTACTATTCACAGGGAATTCAAGCCGTCCTGGGATTGCAGCTTGAACAAGGAGATACCCGGAACAGGTTTGAGTTTGGGTTTCGCTACCACAAGGATCAGGAAGACCGATTTCAACATGAAGACGGGTTCCAGATGCGAAACGGCACCATGGTCCTCACCTCCAGGGGATCACCCGGCAGTCAAGCCAATCGCATCAGCGAGGCCAAAGCCTGGGCGCTATTCATCCAAGACAAAATGGAATGGAACAGATGGACAGTCAGTCCGGGATTCAGATACGAAAACATCGATCTTTTGAGAACCGACTTTTCTACAAGTGATCCGGAGCGAATCACCCCCACCAGGATTCGCAAAAATGGAGTTCAAGTGTTTATTCCAGGCCTCGGTGTCAATTTCGACCTGACCCCCACCCTAGGCCTTTTCGGGGGTGTGCACAAAGGCTTCGCCCCACCCGGTCCTGGTTCAAACGAAGTTACGGAGGCGGAGGAAAGCCTCAATTATGAATTTGGGTTTCGTCTACAAAGCCAGCCTTTAAGCTTCGAGATTGCCGGTTTCGTCAACGACTATGAAAACTTACTGGGTGCCGATACGCTGGCTGCCGGAGGCACCGGCGAGGGGGATCTTTTCAATGGCGGCGAAGTTCTGGTCCTGGGACTGGAGGCATCGGGATCCTCTGACTTGGGCGAGAGATTGGGTTTGAGCGTCCGCCTTCCTGTCCACTTTGCCTATACCTTCACCCATGGGGAATTCAAGAACAGCTTTGAAAGTGACTTCGAACCCTGGGCCAATGTGGTCGTCGGAGACGAACTCCCTTATCTTCCCAGACATCAGTTCAATGCCCGCATCGGTTTGGAAACGGCGCGCTGGCGGCTTGCTGTGGAGGCAAATGCCATCAGTCGGATGCGCACCAAGGCCGGCCAGGGTCCAATACCCCGCTTGGAAGCCACCGATGGCTATCTTGTTTTCAGCCTCTCCGGTGAATACGACTTGAAGGCCGAGAAGAGGGGCGTCTCTCTTTTCCTTTCTGTGCGCAACCTGACCAATCAGGCCTACATTACCGCTCGCCGTCCGGCCGGGGCCCGGCCTGGATTGCCGCGCACCCTGATGGGCGGCATTAAGTTTCGATTGGGGCGCTGAAGGAAATCAGACCGCAGACCCTAGACCGCACACGACAGACGTGTATGCATAGGTTCTCGTTTCGAAGTGGGGTGGGAGAGTTTGGTGCCAGCCCCAAGAATTCTCCTTTGAATTCAGGAGTTTCCGCCACAATTCTGGGCCTGTCCCCAAAAACGCCCTCTACTCCGCGTTAATCCAGCCGGAGAACTCCAGTAAGTGGGCCTCAAGGGGAATCTTCAACCCACTGTGAATGGTGTTGTACAGCTTCCAGAATCCCACCACGGCCGCGAGTTCAACGATCTGGGCCGGAGAAAGGAGATTTTTGACGCGCTCGTAGATCTCCTCCGGGATGGAGGTGGGATCCAGGGTCATGGCATCGGCGAAGTCAAAACAGGCTTTCTCGAACTCGTCTTGGCCGCCTTCCTTGTCGACGAGCAGGGAGTGAACATCTTCATCACTCATGCTCCACCCCTCGTCCTTCATCTTGTCCTCTCCCTCTTCGTGCTGCAATATGCCGCAGTGGTGACTCACACAATAGGTGGAATTATTGAGTTTGCCCAACCGCGTGGCGATCCGGCGCTTCAGACTCTGGGGCAGTGTGGAAGAGCTGTCCCGCATGATGGCACTGTTGAGGTCCCACAGGGGTGCAGCAATCTGGGGACGATGGGCGTAAAGCTTATTGCAGTTGGGAAGAAATCCCATGCGCTTGGAATAGCTCTGGGAACGCTCTTGCAAGATGGGGTCGAAGTCTTCCAACTCCACGTAGGGAATAAAGGGTTCCTCTTCCTTGTGGAGTTTGGGGGCTGGTTTGCTCATTTTTCCTCCTGAGTCGCCTCTCAGATGGCGATGTAAAATTGACCTTTTTTTGATATTTAGAAACGAAACTGACTATATTCTCCTGGCCCTCAGACGTCAATGAAGTGAGGACCTCTCCGTTCAATCCTGAACAGCTAAAAGGCTCTTGGGAGTGACCCCATCGGGGGCTTCGAAAGGGATTCCCAAAAGTTCGGAAATCAGTGGGGCCATGTCTTCAATGTCCATGCTGGATAAGACAGCACCGGAGCGAAAACCCTTTCCCCAGCCGACAAAACCCGTGTGAACCTGGGGAAGGTCCGGAAAGTGCCCGTGGTTTCCTCCTTCCGCCTCTCTGACGGCGGGGGGCCTGAAAGAGGCGCTAAAACTGGTGCCGGGAACCGCCGACAGGGCCAACGGAACCGCCGGATCGGCACCAATACGATCCAGTTCGTCGCGCTCGATTACCCGGAACAGACGCTGGGTGTCGCTGGACAAACGGGCCAAGAGAGCCCGTACTTCCACGACAGCTTCTCGATCCTCAGGATGACGCAAGTGCAGGAAGACTGAGCCGCCCGTTCTGTGAAAGGCAGCACGCCAATCACCCCGATCGCGCTGTGCCTCCATCATCCCAGCCTCAACCAGCCAGACATTGGGGGCCACCAGCTTGTCGCGGTCTACAAATCCATGATCCCCCGTAACGATAAACGCAGTTCGGCTTTGAATTCCGGACCGCTCGGCCGCTTCCACAATAGTTCGAACTGCACGGTCCGCCGTAGTAACGGCACGCCGGACCATGGGGCCATCACGTCCCGACTGGTGCTGGAAATAATCCACAGCAATCAGGTGCACCGTCAGTAGGGAGGGGCGATATTGTTCCAACAAATAAGCGGCAGCGACTCCAATGCGATCATCCCGCAGCAGCCGATCCTCAAAGTCCGAATCTGAGAATGGGCCAGTCGCCTCTCGCTCCACTTCCGCAAAGAGTTCAAGGGGCCGGGTAGCCGATCGGATGGCGTCAAGGGCAGGAACACCCGGTTCTAGAGACCAAAACTCCGGGATATTCCAGTCGATGGGCCCACCCACACTGACCGGCCAGGAAATGCTGGCGCTCTTAAGGCCCGCTTCTCGCACGGCATCCCAGAGAGTGGGTACACGGATGGCCGAGGTATGCCAATACCAGCGTCCGGTTTGTCCTTCCGGCTCAAAGGGCGTGTTGTAATAGATGCCATGTCTTCTGGGGACCGAGCCGGTGATCATGGTGGTATGGGAAGGATAGGTCACGGAGGGAAAGACCCCTCGTACTGCCCTGGCTTGAGCTCCCTCCTGAGCCATCTGCTGGATCATGGGGGCAGGCCAGGTCGTGTCCTGGTAGAACTCGGGTCGAAAGCCGTCGATGGAAATGAGGACAACGTGATCGGGATGCCGGCCATCGGTACAGGCCAGCAAAAGCACCAGGCCGAAGAATCCCGCTGCAATCCTGGAGACAGAGGGCAAGTCTTCGAAATATCCCCGTCGCATGAGCCTCCGCATTCTATCAGCTCGGGCTAAAAATCAGGAACTTTCAACAATGTGGAGATCGTGCCTTGTCGTTCTCTCAAGTTCTCTGCAATAATGGCGCGACATCGCTTGCCCTGACCATTTGAAAGGAGGTTTAGGTGATAGAACCCTACACCGCGTTATGCATTCAGAACACTAATTTCTGTGTTCGGACTTATGAAGATATTCAGAAGAATTTGGATCTGATTTGTGAAGTGATCGATCACTCTCATTACACGAGGATCGAGTACCCCGTCCGATTAATGGTTATTCCGGAAGCGGGAATCCAGTCCTTCGTGGATTCCCAGATGGACTGGGAGCACAAAGAGGTGGCCAAGACCCTGTTCAATACGACCGTTCCCGGACCTGAGACTGAGGTCCTGTCTGGGAAAGCAAAAGAGTATGGAACCTACATCTGCGGTCAACTCAGGGCTCTGGAACCTGAAATCAGCGACGAGCTCTACTTCAACATCGGGTTTGTCATTGATCCCAAGGGCGAGGTCATCATGAAACACCACAAGCTTCAGGTGTTCGCTCCAGAACGCTCCTGTGTTCCCCACGATATTTGGGATAAGTGGGTTGAGAAGTATGGAGCCAATCTGGACGCCTTTTATCCGGTCGCTCGAACGGAAATCGGGAACATCGGCGCCTGTATCTGTATGGAGACCAGTTACCCGGAGACATCGCGAGGCCTGGCCATCAACGGTGCCGAAATCATTTACGCTCCCACTTATATCGAGCCCTACTATAGTCGGGGCTGGCACGAACTCCAGCTTCGGGCTCGGGCTTTGGACAATAGTTGTTATGTGGTCGCACCTAACAGCGGCGATTGGTTCATGACACCGGAATCCAAGGTTCCCACAGCCATCCATGGTGGCAACAGCATGATCATCGACTACCAGGGGCAAGTACTCACCCGGACAACCACCCATGGAACAAGCTATTGCAGCGCCATCATCGATATCGAGGCACTCCGGTATTGGCGGGAAACCACCATGTTCGGCAATTGGCTGAAGGATCTTAGAACGGAACAGTACAAGATCATTTATGAAGAGCCGATCTTCCCCAAGAATCTCTGGCTCGACCCTCCACCCGGTTACGGCAAGACCGCCGGCCGTATGGCCGTACTGCGCAAAAGCATCGAGACGCTGCAGAAACGAGGCACTTACGTTCCCAGCCTCTATGCGGAGTTGCGGAAGGAGAAGAAGGAGAAGGAGAAGGAGGAGAAAGAAAAGAAAGGTGCAAAAGCAGAAACCGTGGCTGCGGGTGAAGCCGAAAAGTAGGTAGCCATCTCCCCCGCGATGAAGGAAAGGCACAGGGCGAAACATCGAATCAATCGAATAAAGAGGTACTGAACTGCTATGAAATGGAACGAAGACTGGCTTAAGGCGAATCGACCACCCGCATCCCAACACCCCAAAAGATACACTTTTTGGCCCCGGGGTCGGGGCCGGCTGATTTTTGGGTATTTCATTTTCATCACCCTTTTGGATTACGTTGTTTTGACTCTCTTCGGCGGACGACCCATTCTCATAGCGGGCATGCCCCTGCTGATCTGGATCACGGTGATTTTTGCTGCATTGACGATTGCCGGAATACTCGGATTCGATGCCTGGAACAAGAATCAGGCCGCACCTCCTGTAGCAACCACCCCACAGACTGAGGACAACGAGTTAAGGAACGATCATGAACTTCCCTCCTGAAATCAGACAACTGGTCCTTTCCAACTACCCCATGATTATCGCGACTCTGGTCGCCTACTTTGTCATCTTTGTGCTTATTTCCTGGGCGGCCAAGCGAAAACTGACCAAGGACGTGGGCGATTACGTGGTGGCCTCCCGAAATCTGGGATGGGTGGTGGTGACCTTTACCATGTATGCCTCGGTTCTCAGTGGAGTTGGGATGGCGGGAATTCCCGGCGCCATCTACACCATCGGCACTTCCTTTGTGGTGACCGCGCTGACGGGCATTATCGTCTCCACAGCTCTCCTCTGGTATTTCGGACCCCGAATCTGGGTACTGGGAAAGGAATATGGCTTCACCACACCGGGTGATCTGCTGGGAGAGTATTACCAAAGCGACATCATCCGAATGTACACCGTCATCGCCAGCCTGGTGTACAACATCGCCTATATTGTGGCCCAGCTTCTGGCAGGTGGGATCTTGCTAAATGTTCTATCCGGGAATTACATTTCCCTTAATATGGGGATCTGGATCATTACCATTGTCGTGATCATTCATGTGGCACTGGCAGGACTGCGTGGCATTGCCTGGCTGGATTTTTTCAATGGCGCATTGATTCTTCTTTTGCTCTTTTCTTTCGGCGTCATCATCATGTTTGCAGCGGGAGGACCGGGCAGTGTGGTGGCCGGGCTGGGTGGAATCAGAGACCGGTTCATCACCACTCCGGGGATGATCGGCATTTTTACTCCATCCCGCATCTACGGCGTCATGATTGGTTTGAGTATCGGAGCCATCGTTCTCTCCCCTTCAGCCTGGATCCGCATGTATTCTGCCCGCAGTCGATCACACTTTGCCAAAATCGGCGTGTTGATGCTTGTCCTGTGGCTCATTTCCCACGTGATTGGAACCTACCTCATCGGGACCTATGGTCGAGTCCTGTTCCCCGATGCGGAGAATCCAGATTTTATTTCCTCTCTTCTCGCCTTCGGGGTCCTGCCGGTCTTTATTGCCACACTGTTCTTGATTGCGGTCCTGGCCGCCATCATATCGACCACCGACACTTACATTCACACTCTGACGGCAACGGTTGTTCGGGATTGTATCCGCACTCTGTTTTGGCCAACGATGGACGATGCTCAAGAGTTCCGACTCAATCGCACCATCACCATTGGGGCTGCTGGGATCTGTATTTTGTTGGCTTTGTCGTACCCGGTCCTCATCACCCCATTGGCCATCTTCGCAGGTGGGATTACGGTGCAACTTCTTCCTCCGCTGGTGGGTGCAGTCACCTGGTCTCGCGCCTCGACGGAAGCGGCCCTGGTCGCTCCTGCCGTGGGCATCCTGTTGACTCTAAAGTGGGATATGGGAATTCTTCCGGGGATACTTCCTCCACCCTTTGCGCCTGCTCTGCCCGGTCTGGCAGTTGCATTTTTCATCAACGTCTTCTTATTCGTTGTGATCAGTTACCTGACCAAACCTCAGCCTCCTGAACAAGTCGAAAAATTCCACGGGCTCTTGGCTAAAGAGTTATAGCCGAGCTAGCCCCTCACCGCTGGGATAGGATTTCGTCTTCGTCGAAGTAATCCACCTTGTGCACCGGCATGACAACGCTGGATACCACGTTGAGGAGATGGCCTCCGATGCGCTTATAGTATCGGGTGGCGAGAACCAGGGCAGTAGTGGTAGCCGTATCGTACTGTTCCCCGGCGATTCGCCCAATCAGGGCATCACTCCCGTGGGCAATTTCGCGTCCTTCGCGAATCAAGCGAAGAGCCCGCTCCGGTTCCAAGGAAGTAAACACTTCCGAGGCTGCCTGAAATGCCTCCTCGATCCCCCCACGGATGGATAGCAACTCCTTGACGATCTCGTCATCGGGCAGTGTCTCCGGGCAAAAATCCACTAACTCTATAATGTTCTTGGCATAATCGCCCAGGCGCTCCACATCCTTGACCAAGCTCATCAAGAGGAGGCAGTAGGGAACATCCGAAGTGTTTCCCGGAATGGAAAGATGGGCCACCACCTGCTTGCGGATCGCTCGTTCGAGTTGATTGACCGCGATGTCCTGCTTGCGGATCTGATCCCTCTCCCCGGGCGGGGCTTTCCTCTCAAAAAAGAGGCTTCCAGCGGAGAGTGTCATCTCATGGGCTAACTTGAGCATCCGGGCGAAGTTCTCACCCATTTCAGTAAGGGGGTTTTTGGAACGAAAAATATTGAGCAATTCTCGAAACATATGCACCTCCTTGGCTACTCGAAGAATTTGTTCAAGACTACGAGTATCGCGGGGAGACCGTAGAACAGACCTAACACGTACAAGAGCGCCCATTTGCGGGACTCAACCGCTGCCCGGGCCAGGGACCTTGCGGCAACCAGGGGCAGGCGCCGGATGAACGGCACCGGGTAGATGAGCGCTATTCCGGATAGGTTAAAGAGTAGATGCACCAGCGCGATCTCTACACCCGCATGGGCATTCGCACCCGAAACGGCCAGGGTGGCCAATAGAGCCGTCACCGTGGTGCCCACATTGGCTCCGATGGTCACAGGAAAGGCCTGCTCAAGCGTCAACAAGCCTGCACCTGCCAAGGGTACCAGAAGCGAGGTCGTAATGCTGCTCGATTGTACCATCACCGTTAGCACCGCCCCCAACAGGATGGATACAAGAGCGCTTCGACCCAGAAAGCGAGTAATGAAAACCTCAATGCTCGATTGGGTGGCCGCTCGCATCACTCTGACCAGGAGCAGAAGCGCTCCGAAGATAAAGAGGCCACTGATCAAAACGAGAAGGACCCCCTGAGCCTGCTCAGCCTCGAAGAGTGTGCCGGCAAGGCTCTTTAGGGGCTCGAGGCCAGCTTTCAACGCGTTCTTGAGAGGATTCTCATAGGTGACACCGCTGACTCCGCCAAAAGTCGAGGCCAAAGCTACGGCCGTGCGACGGAGATAACCCGTGGTGATCTCCAGCGGCAGGAGCACGGCAACCGTGATGAAATTGAAAAAGTCGTGGCAAGTGGCCACAGAGAATGCACGAAAAAACTCCTCCCTGCGGCCCATGTGAGCCAAGGAAACCACTGTATTGGTGACCGTGGTGCCGATATTGGCTCCCATAATCATGGGCACGGCATTGGCCACCGGCAGTGGATTCTCCGGAGCGGCGACCAGGCCCACAACCATGACCGTTGTCACGGAAGAACTTTGCACCAGCGTGGTGGCCAGAATACCCACCATCAGCGCCATAAAGGGATTTTCTGTGGTGATGAAAAAGGCGTCGAGCAGATCTCGCCCCAGGAGTCTGAAGCCGTCGCCTAGGCCCTGGACCCCCATCAAAAAGACAAAGAGCAAGACGAGCAGAGTGACGGCTTGTCCCACGGAGCCCACCCATGTTGCTCGGTACTCCGGTGGCAAGGTGTCCTTCATAGGATGAGCCAGAAACCTATCCGATTCTTTGCAACGATACCCTATTCAATTTCAAAAGCGATGAACCTGAGGGTCTCCTGGCGCTGTACCTGGACGACTACGGGATCGCCGGTTTGCAGCTCGGCCAAGCGGGCACGCAGACTTGCAAGGCTACTGATCTCCTTGCCATTGATGGCGTAAATCACATCGCCCGGCAAAAACTCGGCCTGCCAATAGGGAGAGCCCGGAGAACGGGCGGCAATCAGGACACCTCCCAGCTTTCTGGGTGGGAACAGTATTTTGGCAACCTCCCCATCAATATCGAGCCCCAAAATGCCCAACTTGGGGACCAGGCTATTCTCGGACGTGACCATTTCAAGAAGATGACCGAAGTCATCTTCTCGCTCGATGACGCGGACTCGAAAGGTCAGTTTCTGGGAACCCCGCAGCACCTCCAAGCTGACCAGGTCGCCAATGCTATACCGATAGAGGTTCACGTCGAACTGGCGGCCGTTCTCCATGATCTTGCCATTGAGAGTCAGGATGAGATCCCCCACCTTGAGCCCAGTCATGTCGGCGGGTTTCCCGGGCAGGACGTCACCCAGGACCACACCCCATTCCTGAGAAAGGCCCAACCCTTCTGCCAGGGTGGCGGTAACGGTCTGAGCATAGACTCCAATCACCCCACGAGCGACACGACCTGTGCTACGGATCTGCGTGAAGACATTCCTGGCGATGTTGCTGGGCACGGCAAAACCGACTCCCTCATTTCCTCCCGACTGGGACACAATAAACGTATTGATTCCCATCACTTTCCCATGGGCGTCAACCAGGGGGCCGCCGCTGTTTCCCGGGTTGATGGGAGCATCGGTCTGAATATAAACCATAGGATCTTCCAGCTGGAACTGCCGTGCCACTGAACTGATCACCCCCAGCGTGACCGAATTCTCCAGACCGAAAGGACTTCCGAAAGCCAGCACCAATTGTCCTTGCTTGAGTTCGTCAGAATCTCCCAGTTCCAGAAAGGGGAGTTCCTTTTCAGGAATGCTCAGCACAGCCAGATCCGTCTCTCGATCGATTCCCACAATCTGGGCCTCCACCATTTTCCCTCTGGGTTTGAGAAGGGAGGTCCCCTGGGGTGTATCCCGCAGCGATCTGGCCAGCAGAACCTGGACCCTCCTGGCACCCTGGACCACATGAGCATTGGTGAGGATGTAACCCTCCGGGTCGAGGATGACGCCGGAACCGCTACTTTGACCTCGGCTCAACAGGATGGACTCTGTATTCCCCAGCGTTGTGCTATACCCGGTGGCAAAAATTTGCACCACCGCTGGAGCCACCCGCTTTGACAGACTCTCAAATGAGCCGCTGAGCCGAACTAAAGCGCTCTCGTTCCCCGCTGAGGCTTGAGCCCCAACGCTCGCCGTGCCTGCCAGCACCAAAATCAGACACCCGGAAAGAGCCAGAACATTCAGAGTACGATTCTTGTGATGCTCCACGTGCCGTTTCTCCCTTTTCCAGATTGCTGAACACAAACTGGGTTGAAGCCTCTATTAAAGCACTCCTGGGCGCAAGAGAAAACTTTTCTAGGTGCAGATGCCTTTCTATGCACCTGATTCCCAGGTGATCGAGACAGGGCGCAAAAGGCGGGAGATCACAAAGAGAAAATGATGCAATCGGATCAAGCGATAGGGGTCAGCCGGTGGCTGACCTGGTTACTCTGTCAGAGCCGCAGGCTTCAGCCTGCGGGCCATTGAGAGCCACCTTCTACCGGGCCCCGTGGGCTAAAAGCCCACGGCTCTGACTGCATATTACCAAGAGCGAGTGCCATCCCAACTGTTCGTGGCGAACCACCGGCTCGCCCCTACGTCTCTTCGTGACAAGAACCTATGCCCGGACCCGGGCTAGGAGAAACTTCCTACGGCAGTCTCCTCATCATCATAGCAATCGAAGACGGTGAGCAGTTTCGTGATGGCCAGCAGCTCTCTTATCTTCTTGGTCAAGTTAAGTAATTTGAACTGTCCCCCCTGGTTGGTGACCGTCGTGTAAGAACTGACCAATTCACCGATGCCGGAGCTGTCGACATAGCTGACATCGCCAAGATTCAGGAGAATGTTCTTGTTTCCAGCATCCAGAAGTTCACGAATTGTCTCACGGATGACCCGACTCCCCTCGCCGATCGTGACCTTGCCATGGAGCTCCAGAATCGTAATGCCGTTCACGTTTCGAGTATCAATTGTCATTTTCCTCTCCTTGCTTCGTATGATTCAATCTTTTTTCCATCCTCATTTCCATCCCACCTCCAGGAAGAAGTTTCCAAGCCACCTCATCCATAAAGGATCGTACAAAAAAAACTCCTCTCCCACCGGTTTGGAGCAAATTTTCAGGCTTCAGTGGATCGCGGATTTGCGACTCATCGAAGCCTTCTCCTTCATCTTGAATAAAAATCACCAGACGATCGGGCAAGCTTTGAAATCGAATCCCTACCTTCTTGCTCTCATCCGATTGATTTCCATGTTGAATCGCATTGACGACCGATTCTCGGATGGACAAAGTAATCCAGAAGCGGGTATCTTCATCAAAACCCACCATGCGAGTGATCGCATCGGTGATCTCTTCGACAAAGTCCAGATAGCCGAACTGGCTCCCGAAAGTAATCTCCAGGTCCGCACCCTTGAGTTGACTGACCTGATTGCCCTCCTTGATGTCCTCGCCCATTAAAAGTGGTAAATCATAATCAGGATCTCCAAGATTTGTCAACCAGTCTATCAGCCTCAAATCTCCACCGATGCAAATCGTGCCCGGCCACCCCAAATCTCCTTTAGGTGTCAAGTTTCGTTGACATCTCCCCCATCCATCCAGAACCGGTTAATTACCTACGGCGGCTCACCTTACCGCTTTATCACCATGAATGACCTGTCAGCCCAGGTTGACGTGAACTGAAACGATGGGCCTTCCTGAGGTATCCCCAGAATGCCCTTGCATTCGGTCAGACCCAAAGCCTGTCAGGGGCTTAGCCGATTGCCCTTGCACTTTGCATTTTCTGGAACGGAAATTGCTTCTTGATTCGATGTCGCCAGGGCCTTTGGCCCCGGCTGATGTTGACGGAGAGATTCGGTTCTTGTGGAGGTGATCGAATGGATCCAGCAAATGCATTGAAGGAGATGATTCATGAGATCCCATACCGACTTTGAAAGTGCGATCCACCGGCGTAAGTCCAAACTGCCGCTCCTGATGGTTGGTCTGTTCTTAGTCTTTCTGGAAATGACCGTGACCGCTCGCGCTCAGGGGGATCATCACTTTACTTCTTCCGAACTTTCCCGTCCGCTACCAGACTTGTCGATCCATGAACTAGCCCAGCGCTATGGCATTACCGATGCCATAGAATTCTCCCGTCAACTTGCGGAAGAAGAAGACGCTCGCCGGGAAAGGGAGAGAATGAGGAGAGCTCAACGGCGGGACCGGGAACTGCGGGAAAAAATCACGGAGCTGGCCAGGACCTCAATCAAACTCTATCAACGATTCGACAACCCCTCGGAAATCCACGCCGATTCCCCTCAACTGGCAAAGAAGTGCGAAGAGCTGGCCAAGGCGATCAAGAAGCTGTTGCGGTAAAGCGGCTGACCACAGACCGCAGACAACAGCCGGCAGACCGGCTGAAATTCAAAATTCAAAATTCCAAATCTCAAATCCCAAACAAATTCAAGATTCCAAATCCGAAACTTGGACCCTGAAACTTGAAACCTGCGAACGCGCGCGGAGCGCGCTCCTTCCTTAGAAAATAATCTTCAAGGCAACTTGAATCTGCCGTGAGGTGCTTACCGTCTCGCTGATCCGGCCGGCTCTACCCCTGCGAGTGGCCAGGAATGTGGGAGTAAAAGGACCGGGATTATTGAAAAGGGTGGGATCCGGCAAACCGAAATTGGCACGATTAAAGATATTGAAAAACTCCGCTCGAAACTGAAGGTCTACTGGGAAATCTCCACCTGCCAGCTGGGTGTTTTTGATGACCGCAAAATCCACGCTGGCAAAACCGGGTCCTCGAATGGCGTTGCGCGCCACGTCGCCCAGGGTGCCACGGGGCTGGGGCACGAAAACTGTGGGATCAAAGTATTGATCGGGACCTCCCAGCACCGGACTGTTGTCGGCACCAGGAACAAGGTCGGGGCGATCCGGGTTGAGGACGTCTCCGTTATTGGAGGCGTTGAATCCCGTTAGAGGCGACAGACCCACACCATCGGAGAGAGTCACGATACCATTTAACTGCCACCCGCTGATCAAGAAGGAAGCCAGCCCGCTGGTTGCACCTCCGACTTGGTGCCCTCGACCAAAGGGCAGGTCAAAGGTGGCGTTGGACACAAAGTTGTGCCGGATGTCAAAGTTAGAGTGCCCGCGGTCGGCCTTACGATTGTCCAGGTCACTATGATTTTGGGGAGAGTTCCGTGCTTCACTGCCCAGCTGCTGGGAGCCATCATCAATCGAGTGGGAGTAGGTATAGGAGAACTGGTACTGCAGGTTGTTGCTGAATCTCCTGTTTACGCTGGCCTGCAGGGAATTGTAAAAGGAATTGACATCATTTTGAGTGTGGAGAAGCAAAAAGAAGTTGGGGTTCAAGCGTCCAGCAATGAAAAAAGGCGCTGGCCAGAACTTATTGCCGTCGGCGTCAAAGATAAAGTTGGTTGGATTCCCATCGTTGGATCGTGGCAGATGGAGCCCGTGAGTTCCCACATAGGCCAGTGTGAGCACGGTGTCGGAAGTCAATTCCTGCTGGATGTTCAAGTTGTAGTGAATCATCATGGGAACATCCGCGTCTGGATCCAGCGGAATTCCAAAGGGTGTTCCTCCTGGCCCTCCGATCGCCTCAAACGCATCCGGAAACGGGATGGCAGGCGGAGCAGTCAGGCTGCCGGTTGCCACGAAGGGCAAGAGATTAGAACCACTCAAGTTGTACCAGAATGCTACCAACTGGTTGTGAAAGATGCCGGCTCCTGCCCGGATGGCGGTCTTGCCCTGGCCAAAGGGATCCCAGGCAATTCCGAGCCGCGGCTGAATCTGGTGCCCCGTGGAATTGAAAAGGGGCAGGCCCTCCGTAAATGAAGGATCAGAGAGGTTGACCAGTTGGCTGCTACGATCTGCTGCTTCACCGATTTCCGTGACGAACTCCCAGCGAAGCCCTAAGTTAAAGGTCAGGGTGGGTGAATATTTGAACTCGTCCTGAACATAGAATCCGAAATGGGTCTGTCGCCAACCCCGGTGGCGGTTGGACTCTAGCGTATCAGCCGAGAAGTCGTCCGGAGCCCCCGTCACGAAGCTCTCGATATTATCGAATACAAATTGCCCGTTGGTCCCGGTTCCATTGATCACGGTGTTGTTGTGAATCCGGGTCACGCTGGCGCCGAACTGAAGGGCATGGGAGCCACGAGTCCAGTTCATGTCATCGCCAAACTGAAAGGTGGTATAGGGCGCTAACGCCGGGTTATCCGTCCCGACGGTGGTGATCGGAGCAGGGCCCGATTGGGCCTGGCCGAAACGGAATTTTCCAAACTGCCGACCGGGAATGAAAGTATCGGGACATTGCGTCATACACTCACTTTGGATGTCAAAGAAACTGCGACTGAAGCCGACACGCGCTGTATTGATGAAGGAAGGTGAGAGAATCGATCTCTCTTCCAGAACGAAGGACTGGTGCCGACTGAAGGAAACTGTCTGATAGAGCACCAGCTGATCCGGCGTGACGACGTCGCCTTCATCGAAGGTATAGCGGCCAAAAATGTTGTGGCTCTCTGAAATTTCATGATCCAATCGAACGGAAAAATAGTCTTCATCCGTACTTTTGCTGGGAGAACTCAAGAACTCGGCAGTCCCGTCTCCAAAGTCCCGACCATTGGGAAGCGGGATGAATGGGAAAAAAGGTTTGACCGAGTCGGCCACGGTGACGTTGCCACTGGGGAGAATTCCGTTTCGAGCATCTTCGTTGATCACGACCCCCACATTGGAAAGACCTAGCCGCTCCCGCAGACCTTCATAGGTGCCGAAAATAAAGGTTTTATCCTCGACAATGGGCCCTCCCAAGGAAAACCCGAATTGGTTCCGTTTGAATTCTGCAGGGTCACTGCGCTGGGTGGGATTGTCCGGGTCAATGTCGAAAAAGTTTCTGGCATCCAGAGCGCTGTTTCTGTGAAAGTAGAACACGCTTCCATGCAACTGGTTGGTCCCTGATTTGGTTACGATGGTGATCACAGCCCCCGAATTTCTTCCGTAGGCTGCCGAATAGCTATTGGTAAGAA
>JADFOI010000009.1:0-16798 GCA_022562935.1 Acidobacteriota bacterium | reverse complement strand
CCTCGGAAGTCCACGCCGACTCCCCTCAACTGGCAAAGAAGTGCGAAGAGCTGGCCAGGGCCATTAAGAAGCTTCTGCGATAGGCAACAGACCGCAGACAACAGAGGGTCGGTTAGCTGTCTGACCCACTTCAAAGCCCAAAATCCGAAACCTCAACTCCCAGATTGCTTCCACTGGCACTTCCTGGAGTAGAACTGGCACTGTCGTTGATGCTTATGCCGTCCAACATGAAATTGTTGTGCATCGGTCGAGATCCGGCCACCGAAAACTTGGTTCCGGTTCCCACCGTCGAGTCACTTTGGGCCAGATGAAAAACGCTGACTCCGGTCTGGAGAAGAGCCAACTGTTCAAAGCTCCTCCCGTTCAAGGGAAGGTCACGAATCTTTTTGTCATCTACCAAGCCACCCATGGTGGCATCCGTAGTCTCCACCAGGGGCGCCTCCCCTTGCACGACCACTCGCTCACTGATTTCCCCCACACTTAGGGAAAGATCGATGATGGCCCGGCCAGCTACCTGCAATGTGACTCCACTGCGAACCGCGGTTTGAAATCCCACCAGTTCGGCTGAAACCTCATAAGAACCGGGCTGCAGCAAGGGGACACGATACCGTCCCTCGTCGTCGCTCACGGTGCTGCGAACTGATCCTGTTTCCACATGAAGAACCGAAATAGAAGCTCCCGGAATGACGCCGCCGCTGGCGTCCGTGACCGTCCCCGAAAGGGTGGCGGTGGTAAGCTGGGCCTCAGGGGTTGACGTTCCCAGGATCATCACCCCAATCAGGGCAATAAGACTTAAAAGTGACTGGCGTCTCTTGGTAAAATTCATCGATTCCTCCCTTTTTATGGTCAAAAGAAATTCTCAGTTCATTAAATCAGGGTTCGTTACAAGTGACTAGCGCTAAATACTACCTCTCCAATCTGACGAGAGTCAATCTGTGCAGCGACCTCTAGAGCAGACCTGTAGTCTTTCCGACACAGCTGGGCAGATCACTCAGCATCCTTTCCCAATCCCAACTCATTTCACTCTCCATTTCCTTCCTTCTCGCAAGTTTTCCTTGCGGATCGGCCTGAGCTACTTTATTTTGAACCAGAGTTTTTATCGATCGAGGAGAACATGAGTCCAGGTGGTGGATTTTTAACCGAGCGAGGGAGAGTCCTGGAGGAGGAGTTTTTCTATAAGGAAAACCAGCGACTCCTGGAACAACTGCGCCAGATGAAAAGAATGGAGAAGTCCAAGGAAGCTTTGGCAGAGACCTCCGGCATCAGCGACGATGCCATCCTGCAGAGTCTGCTGGAACTCCATATTGATGCCCAGACCATGTCCGCCCTGACTTTGGTTCCTCTCATCGAGGTGGCCTGGGCCGACGGTTACCTGGATGAAAAGGAAAAGCAAGCCGTTCTGGAGGCTTCTCATGCCTCAGGATTTGAAAAGGGACAGTTGGCCTACGAAGTGCTGGAGAGCTGGCTGACCCAACAACCCAAGCCCAAACTGTTGGAGACCTGGGTAGAGTACATCAAAGAACTCCGCGGTCAATTGAGCGAGGAAGAGCGAAAGTCCTTGAAAACCACTCTTTTGGGACGGGCCCGATCGGTCGCAGAAGCCAGCGGCGGCTATCTCGGCCTGGGATTCAAAGTCTCAAAGACGGAAGCAGCTGTGCTCAAGACCCTTGAAGAAGCCTTTGGATGATTCTCCGAACAGAGATTAGGGACAGGCCCAAGATGGCCTGTCCCTAATCTCTGTTCCCTGTATCAGAGTCAGCCAAAAATTGCAGGAGCTGGCTTTGCTCTTCAGCTCTCAGCTGGAGAAACATCAAGGCAACGGAACGAAGATCCTTGCCCTCACCCTGGACCGGTTCAGATCGCACCACCCAGCCCACCACATTCACTCTTTGTGAGGAGGATAGATGAAGGTGGATTTCCAATTTATCCTCGACTTGCAAGGGCAAAGGAGTCTCAAATGCCAACCCTCCCACACCGATATCATGCGTTGTGGAGTCACGAACTCTCTGGTCAATGAGCTGAGTTTCGGCCGCTTCAATGACGGTAAAAGAAAAGGGGACGGCTGAGTGAACCCTGTGGGATCTCCTCCGCTGCACGACGACATCGCCACTTATGGAGATGGTCACGTGCCGATGGTCGGGCCTGGAGATCTGGACAACCTTGGCGTCCCAGTAATACAGGACCGCCCGGGCATCCCAGTACTTGATATCCACCTTCTCTCCTTCCTGAAAAGGAACTTGTGAGGGAGGGGTGGAAAGCTCCAACTCCAGCTCTCCTGGGGAGATGGAGACAACGGTAGCTGCTTTCTCCTCTTCAGATCTCCCCTGAACGGAAACCGCCAGTCCGATTCTCAGGTAAAGATCGAGACCTCCAGTGACCTGTTCACTCATGGGTCATGCCTTGCAAAATAGTACACCAGGGACACCGGTAGGGCTAGCCCTGATTGAGCACTTTGTAGTGGCCTCTCCAATCCTGCTCAAGAGTAAGGTGTTTCCAGATGAAATCAACATGACTTTCTGTCAAAATGAGGGGCAAAGGGAGGCGCGATTCATGAAGAAAAAAACCATACCTCTTGTTCTTCTCCTGGTCCCGCTGCTGGGCACCCTCATGCTCGACCAAACCTACAGCCAGCGAGCCCAGCGGACAGGAGAGATCACCCAGATCGACGTAGAGAGCCGATCGTTCGTGGTGAAAACAGCCAGGGGAGAAACCAACATTCTGACCACTGAGAGCACGGTTTTCAAAAAGGGGGATGAAGAGATCCGTTTTGAGGACTTGAAGGTGGGTGACCCACTGCAGGTCATCGGCGTGCGCAAAGAAGGTGCCAACGTGGAGGCTCGAGAGGTCACGATACGCAGCGAAGAGGAAGAACCATCAGGCAATATGATGTAACCACGGGTTTGTCTCGCCTCCCTCCATGGATGCTCCGGACCGCCGAGTCCCTCAGCAGGTTAAGTGAAAGCTTGCGCCGATCTTTCGGGTCTCCTTTTGGGCGATCTCGTTATACAGTTCCACCGCTTCTGTAGTTTTCGCTACCCGGACGTCGATGCCTCTTTGGCGCAGTTCCTCCAGCACCACGATAGGCACTTCCATACACCCTTGATTTCCCTTGCCAATGATCAGGATTTCAGGACCCCTTTCCAACATCCACTCCAGATCTTCCAGACAGAGGCTGTGGCCCTCGTTTCGGTGCCATTGCTCGTAGAGTTCCTCACCACAAATCATCAGATCGAAGTCATAAGGGTTTCCGGCCACGACCATTTTTCCGAAACGATATTCATCAATACGCATGATCTGAGCACCTCACAAAATTTCGCTCTGACACTTACGGCTCATTTTAAACCCTGTTATCTATTTCCTCTAGTGTCTCGTCCCAGTCAGCTGATATATTTCTGCCTACCCACACCAAGCCGTCAGGGAGGCAGTAACAAGCGGGTGTGAAATCGATTCCACGAGCCACGATAGGCTCAAGTAAAGGAGAACAGCCACGATGAAGTACCCTGAATGGAACTCGAGCAGGTTCGTTCTAGTGTTTTCCCTATTCCTTATGGTGTTCTTTGAGGCAAACTGTACCCAGACCCCGGCGGAGCAGGGTCGGCAAGCGCTGGAAGAGGCAGCCCAAGCCATGGGGGGCCTGGAGGCACTGCGTGAAATTGAAAACATCAGCCGCGAAGGAACGACTCAACCCTCTTCTCTGGGACAGGCAAGAACAGCAAGCGAGCGCTTGTACGTGCAACCCAGCCGCCCCTATACACAAATCATTGATTTCACAGTTCCCCGCCAGGTGGAGATGACCGGCGCTGCACGGACCCTACGGGTGACCGATTGGGAAAAAGGAGGGTACCGAGAGTCCAGAGGAACAGTGTTCCCTTTGGAACCCCGACACCTGAATGGAACCCGCCAAGAATGGGATCGGGATATCTCCAGGTTCCTGGTTTATGCTCTAGGTGAGGAAAGCACCATCCAAGGGATTGGCCAGCACGAGCTGGAGGGAAGACCCCATCGAGTGGTGAGCGTCACCTCCATGGATGGCATTCTCTACAAAGTCTATTTGGATGACTCAAGCCATCTGATCTCCAAGCTTGAGTTCACGGAAGACCGGAATCCGTACGGCGATCTAGCCAAGGAGAGGCTCTTCTCAGACTATC
This sequence comes from Acidobacteriota bacterium, assembly GCA_022562935.1. Lineage (GTDB taxonomy): Bacteria > Acidobacteriota > UBA6911 > RPQK01 > JADFOI01 > JADFOI01. The sequence continues at coordinate 12,650 of JADFOI010000009.1, read as the reverse complement.
GGGAGGTGGGCAACGTCAAACTCCCTTTCTCGGAAACGACCAAGGAAATGGGCCTGGTCACCCAGGTAAGGGAATGGTCTTCCATAATCGTCAATGCTGAACTTCGAGAAGATCTTTTTGAAATTCCCAGCGAGATTCAGGAAAAGGCTCGATCGCTGGCCCACGCAGATACGGTACCTGTCATTCCCACTGAAATCGCTGAAGGGGTGTATTTCGGGGAAGGCATTGGAACCAACAATATGTGGGTGGAATTTGAGGAGTTTGTCCTGGTTGTCGAGGGACCCAATACTGAAATGCAAACTCTGGAAGCGATTCACCAGATCCAGGAAACGATTGGAAACAAGCCCATCCGCTATCTGGTGACCACCCACCATCACGCCGACCATGTGGGAGGAATTCGCGGTTTCGCCGCTGAAGGGGCCACCATCGTCACCCATGCCCAAAACGAGGAAGTCATTCGGGAAATACTCACTCGACCTCACACCCTGAATCCAGACCGCCTCGCTCAATCTCAACTGGAGCCTCAAATTGAGACGGTCGAAGACCGAAAAACCATCTCTGATGGGACCCAAACGGTGGAACTCGTCCATCTTCCCAATCCTCATGTTGATGGCTATCTCGCGATCTATCTTCCCCGGGCACAACTCCTCTTCGAGAGTGACATGTTCGAAATCCTTCAAGGCGAGACCGGACCACGGGTGGTCCGCCCCGAGGCAAGAGTTTTTTATGACGCCGTTCGAAAAGCACGATGGAGAGTGAATCAGATTGTCCCCGGGCATGGCCGTCTTTTGAAATGGCAGGAACTGGTGGATGCCCTTGAGGAAAGCGGATGAGACGACTCTGCTGATCACACTGTAGCGGTCGATTCGAAGATGCATCACCTCGTCCAGTGCACGGGTGATCTACGGATCCTCCAGCTGAACAGCCTGAGCGGAACAGCAAGGCAAACCATGGAACCAATGGAATCCTCAAAGTTAGCACGGTCCTCAGGGAAAGAGGGAGCCGACCGGGTGTGGCCGGTGGCCTTGTTCACCTCTGTGTATCTGGTTGGGGCACTGATTACGGCGGTACAAGTCAGCAATGATGAGTTCCTTCTCTATATCGGGGTAGTGGTGTTGATGACGGGGGTGGTGTGGGTCGTTCATGGCCGCGTCGCCCTCACTTCAGGTGCCTTATGGTGCCTGAGCATCTGGGGGCTCGCCCACATGGCAGGAGGACTTGTGATGGTGCCGGAGAGTTGGCCGGTCATGGGCACCAACCGTGTTCTGTACTCGCTCTGGCTCATTCCCGACCGGCTCAAATACGATCATCTGGTACACGCCTACGGGTTTGGCGTGACCACCTGGGTGTGCTGGCAGGGTCTGCGTGCCGCCTTGGGGGGACGGCCCCACCGGGTGCGACCCACAACGGGTTTGATGGTCCTGTCTGCGGCCGCCGGATTGGGATTTGGTGCTTTAAATGAAGTGATTGAATTTGCGGCCACCCTGCTGGTGCCTGAAACCAACGTCGGTGGCTACCTCAACACCGGATGGGATCTGGTGGCGAATCTATTCGGGGCGACGGTAGCCGTGACGGCGATCTGGATCTCGGATCGGTCAACGCCTCCTGAGGAGACTGAAGGAGAATGAAACCGATGCTTGTTTTTCTACTACTATGCTTTCTGCTTCTCAGTGGTTGTTCCACCCCAACCAATCAAGAAGTCAGCCAGGATCGGGTGCCGGCAGCAAGAATCGTGCTCACCGGTGGGACGCTCATTGACGGGACCGGCCGAGGGCCGATAGAAAATGTCACGGTCGTGATCTCCGGTGACAGGATTGAAGAGGTCCTCACCGGCGATACCCGCTCATACGAGTCTGAACCCAACACACAGGTTATCGAGGTTGACGGTAAGTTCCTGTTGCCAGGCTTCATCGATGGGCATGTCCATTATCTGGGTTGGGCCGCTCCTTTATATCTAACCCATGGCATCACCTCGGTTCTGGACTTGGGTAACTGGACTCCTTGGATCCTGGCTCAGAGGTTTGCTGTTGCCAATGATCTGGTGCCCGGACCGAGAATCTTTACCTCGGCCGGACAGATCGATAGTCCCCCCGGCACCTTCCCCCACAGCATCAATGCCTCCACCGAAGAGGAAGCCAGAGAGATCGTCCGAGAACACGTTCAGCGAGGTGTGGACTACATCAAGGCCTACACCATGATCCGGCCGGAACTCTTGAAAGCCATCATCGAGGAAGCCCGTGCTGCGGATCTTGTGGTGAGGGGACATATCACCGTCAGTGCTCGAGAGGCCGCTCTTTTTGGCATCGCCAGTCTGGAGCATATGAGTGGTATTGCCATTGCCACCATCGACGATCCGGAAACACTGCAAGAGGTCGAAGACAGACGAACGGAACCAGAATATGTGATGGCCACCGTTCGTGAGCTGGCGCCGCTGATGAACCCTGAGTTGTTTGATGACTTGATCGAAGTGATGGTCAAGCAGGGAACCGCCCTTTCCCCCACTCTGGTCAGTTGGTGGATGGGAGTTCATCCCCACACCCAGGAATATGAAGAGCAGGACCGATCTTTTCTGCAAGACCCGCGGCTCTCCTTTATTCCTGAAGTGTCTCGACAAAGCATCGTGGGGCGGTATGCCCGTTCGATACGCGATCGCTCAGACCCGAAATTTCAGCTGGGGTACGCCAAGAGCCAGAAGTTCATCCGGGCTTTCCTGGAAGCCGGCGGAACGGTGATCGCTTCTTCGGATACCACCTTAGGCGCGATGCCCGGGATGGATTTGCACCGGGAGCTGGAACTGTTGGTCGATTCGGGACTCTCGCCCCTCCAGGCTCTGCAGGCCGCCACCCGCAATCCTGCCCAGCTTATTGGTCAGGGTCACGACCTGGGAACCATTGAATCCGGCAAGCTGGCCGATCTGATTGTCATTGGGGGGGACCCTCTCCAGGACATCCGCAATACTCAAAAGATCGAGATGGTCATCAAAGGTGGAAAAGTGCTGGAGGTTGGCTATGACTCCCCGTTTTTGGACATGATTCCCCGTCCCCTGACCGCCGATTATCTCAGCCGGTTCAGCGTAGATGACTAGTCTTGCATCTCTACCCCAACCGTTCTCTCAAGTGGTCGGCCACCCGCAGGGCATTGGCCATAATGGTCAAGGCCGGGTTGAGGGCTGAACTGGAAACAAAGAAACTCCCATCCACAACGTGTAGATTGTCCAGATCATGAGCTCTGCAATTCAGATCCAGAGCTGAAGTTTTTGGATCGTGTCCGAAACGGAGGATGCCGTACTGGTGAGCTGTCCCCGCCCAAGGAATCTTCTTGCCCAGATAAAGGGAAGTGGGAATCAGGTGATTCTCACAATGGATCTCTTTGAGCATACTCTTGAGTTTGGCTACCAGACGTCTTGGGTCATCCGGCCTCCTTGGCTCTCGGAATGGACTCTTTGGTTTGGGTCAAATAGACGACAATCGCCGCCATAAGAAAAGCATAGAGGCTGGACAGTCGGAAAATCAGAGAAAGGCCCAACGCCTCACGGACAAAACCCACCAAGCTGGCGCTAAAGCCGATACCCAGCATCAGAGCAGCCACCAGGATGCCGGAAACCGCCGAGGCTAGGGCTGGCTCCTCAGCGGAAGCAAGACTCACCGAGAGAGGAAAAAAGAAGGAGAGGGCCAGGCCCGCCAGCGCCACACCCAGCATAGTGGGCAGGAAGCCGCTTAGAGAGGGTAGAGCCAGGAAGGCAGCGGCGACCAGGAATGGGGAAACTCGATGCAATGCCTGCGGTCTGAACCAGATGGCAGTCAAGGCAAAGAGGGCGCGGCCGGCGGTTACCATACCCCAGAAGATGGACAGAGCCAGAGCAGCCTCGCTCATGGTCCATCCCGAATCCTGCTCCAGGTAAATGGGACTCCAGTTGCCGAAGGTGGCCTCACAGACACCGTACAGAAACACCATAACGGCATACCACCAGATCCGCGCCGGCAGTGGAGGCCTTCTCAGTTCCCGAGCCGGGGCCATGCTCTCTACGGACAATTTCAGCGACAGCCTCAGCTGAAAGCCGATCATCAACACCAGGGCGGCACCGATGGCCAGGGGCGCTCCCCACCAGAAACCGAGACTGAGAAAGAGCCCCAGGAGCAGTGATGATCCGACCTGTCCCATGCCCGTGAGCACGTGCAATCCGGTGACGGCGGCGTCGGCTCGATCCTGAAAAAGATCAAAGGCGTAAGCATTCAGAGCGCTCAGGGTGAAGCCAAAACCAACCCCCATGGCAGCCATCGCCAGCAGCAGGAGTAGATAGGCCAGGCTGCCCAGTCCAATCAGCCAGTGGCTGGCCGCCAGCAGGCACATCGACAGGACGTTAGCCATTAAGCCCAAAAACAATACCCGTTTCATCCCAAAGCGAGAGGCACAACGAGCGGTAAATGCCGAAGCAGCGATGGCGGTCATGATCTGGGGCGTGAAGAGCAAGCCGAACTGGCTGCTGGTCAGGCTGTGGAAGTTGGGGTCGGTGAAAAGAGGACCGGCGGCAGGAAAGAGGATGAGAGCAACACCCTGTAGAAACCCACTGAAGTAAACGGCCGCTACGGTTTTTTTCTTCTCGGTCATAGCAACCTCTTCCCTCCCATCGCATGAATCAGATTTCGGAGTGCCGCCCTTACAAGGCTCTCTCCCGGGGTTCCGTTTTCCAGGGGCTTACGCCCCTTATAGTAACGAAAAGGGCGCCGGAGGTATCTGTTTATCCACAGGTTATGGGGGCGCACATCTGAAAATGTCACCCGACCAACTGATCCGAACCTCGATCACCGTATCATTTGGTGATGAGGGGGCATGACGCTATGATCATGCAACAGGAAAGGGAAATGAGGGATGCCTGAGACCTTAGATCAGCTGATCGAGCAGGCCAAGTCGATCCTGGATGGCAACTGGCTGTTGCTGCAGGGATTGCGCCGCTATGGATTTCGGGAAAGAGCTGAAAACGTGAAGCGGGACATCATCACCCTGATCGAACGCTGCGGCTTCCATGAGTACTTCGATCCTTACCCAGGTTTCGGCTACGGAACAGACAATTTTTCCTGGACTGCGGAACTTTTCATCGATATTGCCCTGGAAAAAATGAAAGCGGACACCCACTAGCTTGGGCAACCGCAAGCTCACTTGCGGATGGTCGGGAGGGAGAACGATGGCAACAAAGTACGACGCGATCATCATCGGCACGGGACAGGCGGGACCCTCGCTGGCAGCGAGGTTGGCCGCAGAAGGGATGAAGGTGGCCATCATTGAACGCAAGCTCTTCGGCGGCACCTGTGTAAACACCGGCTGCATCCCCACCAAGACCCTGGTAGCCAGCGCCCGCGCCGCTTATATGGCCCGGCGCGGCCAGGAGTTCGGCGTCACCCTTGAGGGCTCCATCGCCGTGGACATGAAGCGGGTGAAGGAACGCAAGGATGGCGTGGTGGCAAAGTCCAACCAGGGGGTGGAAAAGTGGCTGAAAAATACGGAGAACTGCACGGTATACGAAGGGCAGGGATGCTTTGAGGATTCCCACTCGCTCCGGGTGGGTGAAGCACTGCTCGAGGCGGAGAAGATCTTCATCAATGTAGGGGGGCGGGCGTTTGTTCCTCCCTTCTCGGGCATCCAGGGTGTGGACTACCTGACCAACTCCAGCATGGTGGAAGTGGATTTCCTTCCCGAACATCTGATCATCATCGGAGGAAGCTACATCGGTCTGGAATTTGGCCAGATGTATCGGCGCTTTGGCAGCGAGGTGACGATCGTCGAGAGGGGTCCCCGTTTCATCCAGCGCGAGGACATCGACATCTCAGAGGCCGTCCAGGAGATCCTGGAAAAGGAGGGCATCCAGATCCGGCTGGAGGCCGAGTGTATCGATGCACAAAAGGATGGGGATCAGATTCGAGTCCAGCTGGATTGTGAGAAAGGAGCGCGGGAAGTGAACGGTTCTCACCTGCTGCTGGCGCTGGGTCGCGTCCCCAACACCGATGACCTGGGTCTGGAGAAGGCGGGCATCGAGATGAATGAGCGGGGCTACATCGAAGTGGACGACCAGCTCCGCACCAACGTACCCGGGGTATGGGCTCTCGGTGATTGCAATGGAAAGGGCGCCTTCACCCACACCTCCTACAACGACTACGAAATCGTCGCCGCCAATCTGCTGGACGATGACCCTCGCCGCCTGAGCGATCGAATTCTGGCCTACGCTTTATATATCGATCCCCCACTGGGGCGGGTGGGGAAAACGGAAGCCGAGGTGAGGCAATCGGGACAGAAGGCGCTGATGGCCACAAGGCCCATGACCCGGGTCAGCCGAGCGGTCGAGAAGAGCGAAACTCAGGGGTTCATGAAGATTCTGGTGGACGCCGAGACGAAGGAGATCCTGGGAGCGGCCATTCTGGGCATCGGAGGGGATGAGATCATCCATTCCATCCTGGATGTGATGTACGCCAAGGCACCCTACACGGTGATCCAGAGGGCCGTGCACATTCACCCCACCGTGACGGAGCTGATCCCCACCATGTTGGGTGATCTCAAGCCGCTTGAGTGAGGCCTCCGCACCAGTAAGGCTTACTGCGCCAGGGCAAGCCCGGATGATGCATAGTCCGGGCTAGAGAATGGCATTCGTGACTCCACAGCAAGTCATCCACAGCTATCGGGCCATCACCGGCCTTTATACGCTTTCGGCTTCCTTGATCTGGGGCATCAACACTCTGTTTTTACTGGAGGCGGGACTCGACATCCTGGGGGTGTTTATCGCCAACGCCACCTTTACCGCCAGTATGGTTCTCTTTGAAATCCCAACGGGTATTGTTGCCGACACGGTTGGCCGAAGAGCCTCTTTTTTGCTGAGTGTCGTCATCGTGTTTGCCGGCACCCTGGGCTATGTTGGAGTATGGGCAGCTGGGGGAGGTCTGTTCCTTTTTTGTGCCGTCTCGGTGCTCCTGGGCCTGGGGTACACCTTCTACTCGGGGGCGGTGGAGGCCTGGTTGGTGGATGCACTCAGGGCTACAGGATTTGAGGGTCAGCTGGATCGGGTCTTTGCCCGCAGTTCGATGGTGACTGGAGCGGCCATGCTGGTAGGCACGGTGGGCGGAGGCGCGCTGGGTCACTTCAATCTGGCTTTTCCCTTCCTGCTGCGCGCCCTGCTGCTGATCATTGTTTTCGGCCTGGCCTGGCGTACCATGCACGACTTGGGCTTTACCCGTCGACCCCTTAGCCTCTGGGCCCTGCCCGCCGAGATGCGAAGCGTGGGTCGGGCCAGCATGACCTATGGATGGCAGAGACGATCGGTCCGATTGTTGATGATCGTGTCCTTCTTTCAGTGGGGGTTCCTCTCCTGGGGCTTCTACGCCTGGCAACCCTACTTTCTCGGCCTGCTAGGTCGTGATGCCGTATGGGTGGCCGGTGTGATTGCCGCCCTGATTGCCCTGTCGACGATTGCCGGCAACACCCTGGTGGAATGGCTTGCCCGCTACTGCGGCCGGCGCACCACCCTTTTGCTCTGGGCTGCCGCCATCCAGACGGGGGCAGCCATTGGAGTCGGCCTCGCCGGGTCCTTTTGGCTGGCCGTGGCCCTATTCCTTGTGGTCACCACCTGCATGGGTGTGACCGTCCCCGTAAAACAGGCTTACCTCCACCAGGTGGTGCCCTCCGAGCAGCGCGCAACCATCATCTCATTGGTCTCGATGATCGGGAGTGGCGGAAGCACAGCCGGTCAGATGGGCCTGGGCTATCTCGCCCGCGCCCATTCCATCCCCCTTGGCTACATCGTGGGAGGCCTGGTCACGGTAGGGGTGCTCCCGGTCCTCGGAGTCCTCCGTGCCTTGGCTGAGCCCGCTGATGTCATCGTCGGAACCGCCGGACACAAAGGCGGCTGTGCCGGCCAAGGGCTTCCCAGTGTGGCCTCTGTTGACACCGTCGCATGATAGTCGAGATTATTCATAGATCGATTGTGCCATCCTGACTGTTAGGGCGAGCCACCGGAAACCGTCTCAAAAGTCGGGTGGTCCAGATTGGGTGCGTAGGGGCGCACGGCCCAGACTGTCTCAAAACTTTTCTACTCCAGGGGGCAAAGGCTGGACGAGCGTCGCGAGGGTAGGCTTTTTGCCTCAAGCCGCTCGAGTTTCAGGTCCAGGACAGGGGTTCCCCAGCAGTCAGGGTGAAAGACAGAGTTTTTCCGCTTTCCAAAGCGGGTAGAGCTTGCGCAGATTCAACACCGTGCACAACAGCGCCCATTGAGTTCTGGTTCCGTCCAGGCCTCGAACCGTCCACCTCCGAAATCCCATCCCCTGCTTGATCCAGGCAAAGGGCAACTCCACAATCTCTCTGCGCTTTTTCAAGAGGCTTTGTTTGTGAACATCCTGTTGTTTGGCCCGCTGCTGCAGCACGGCCCCATGAAAAGGACTGATTTCGATCGTTCGTCCCTTTTTTTGCCGACTGCACTGCCAGCGAACCGGACACTGCTGAAAACTCTGACACCGATACACCCGCACCCGATATTGCTTTCTCCGATTCCACTTCTCTCGTTCAAATGCCAGCTCCTCCCCCCGGGGACACACACAGCAATCGTGTCCCTGATCATAGTCAAATCGGGAGGCGTGAAACTCTCCTCGCTTCTTCACTGCCGCTGCTTCTTGTGAGCGGTTCACTAACACCGAATACCCTCGCTCTTGTGCTCCTCCCAGGGCTTCGGCTGAATGGTAGCCTCCATCGGCCACCGTTTCTTCGGCCACCGCTCCCACGTTCTTCTCCACTTGCTCGAGCATCGGCACCAACTGCCTATAGTCGGTCTCCTCGTTCACCACCCCCTGAGCCACGATCACTCCACTGTCTTGGTCCACCACCACTTGCGCATTGTAGGCAAACTGAGCCTTTCCCTCCGTTTTCATCATCCGCGCTTCCGGTTCCCCTTCATGCTCGTGATCTTCTTCTCTTGCCTGGAGCTCCTTTAAGGCTTCTTCAATCTTTTTCCGCAGCTGGGCCCGGTCCTTCAACTCTTCCGGCATCCGCGCCTCTCCTCGTTCCATTTCTTCGCCTTGCTCCACTTCCCCCTCGATCGCATCCAACAACTCCTCCAAGTGCTGTAACTTCCGCTCTGCTCTCCTGCGATGCCACCCACTCCTGGTTGAGGCCACCGCCGCTATCTTCGTCCCATCCACCGCGTGCAACACCATCCCCACCAGCTGGGCCCGTAGCGCCACCTCCACCGCTTGTCCAAACACCTTTCTTAAGGCTTTCTTGTGGTCCCGCCAAAAACGCCACAGCGTGTTGTGATCCGGTTCGTGCCTTCCCGTTAACCAGATCAAGGCCACATTCTCCCGGCACCCCCACTCCAGCTGCCGACTGCTGCGCAACTTCACAAAATAGCCGTACAACCACACCTTCAGCAGTAGATCCACGCCATAGTGGGGACGTCCCTCCTCGGATTCTCCTTCCTGAAAACCCAAGCTCTTCAGATCCAACGACTCTACGAACTCCCGCAGAAACCGAGCGGGGTGATCTGCCGGGATCCAATCTTCCAAGCACGGAGGAAATAAGAACTTTTGCTGGTAATCTGCTCGTATCGCCTTACTCATACCTTGCAGATTACTAAACCACCCTGAAGGGCTGGAGTTTTGAGACAGTCTGGGCCGTGCGCCCCTACGCTGCTTTGTAAACGAGAATCTATGAATAGTCCCGGCTTAGTTGACTCCATCTAGTGGCAGTATTAGGCTGAGGAACCCATGAGCCTGGACTATGCATAATCCGGGCTAGCGGACTTCATCTAAAACCGAAAGGAGTGCCCAGCCTATGCCAACCTTGAAGAAGGACTCGTTTTGGCTGGTCTGCTTGACGCTGGCCTTCTCGTTGATCCTCGAGGCCCACGGACAGGTCACCCGCACCTTACCCGCAGTCACCTCTTCTGTTGTGGTGGTGGTGGGCGCCACCCTGATTGACGGAACCGGAGCACCGCCAGTACCGGAGACCACCCTGGTCATTAAAGATGGGCGCATTCTCCAGATTGGCAGACGCGGGGAGGTGCCGATCCCGGCCGGCGCACAGATCATTGAAGCCGAAGGCAAATACCTCATCCCCGGTCTCATCGATGCCCATGTTCATTACAACGCCCCTTTCTTGCATCGGCTCTATCTGGCCCACGGAGTGACCACGGTCCGGGACGTGGGAACCTCGCTGGAGCGCATCCTCACCCTGCGCGAGGAAATCGCCAGGGGCAATATTTTGGCCCCTCGCTTGTTTGCCACCGGACCCGCCATCAATCCCCGATCGGTCAAGGCCATGGGGTTGAGCAGCGCCAGGGAAATGACCCTGAAGCTGGCGGAAGCGGGGGTGGACGGAATCAAGGTCACGGGCTACAACGAAGAGGAGCTGAAAGACATTCTCGAAGTGGCCCACGCCCATGGATTGCTGGTTTTTGGGCATACCCGTCTGGATCCCGGTGCCCTCAGGGCCGTCCAGATCGGGCTGGACGGAATCGAACATGTCACCGATGTGTTGGAGGATTGCGTTGAACAAAACCCTCCCTTTCCTCCTGACTTCGACTGGTCGAACCGCGACCATTTCTTTCGTTACTACTACAGCCAGCTTCATCGCTCCGTCAACCGCACGAAACTCGATCAGATCATCCAGTTGATGGTTCAAAACGACGTCTACCTGGATCCCACCCTGGTGAACTACAATCGTGGCTTTGTCCAACGCGACACTCCGGAACTGGCGGCGGATCCTGCCTTCCGATACATGCCAAAAGAGTATGATCGCTCCAATCGTTATGGGCACTACGGTCCGGAAGACCGCCAGCAATGGGAAAAGACCTTCGCGCTGATGCAGGAGGCCACTTACAAGTTTTTCAAGGCGGGCGGGTTCCTGCTCATGGGAACCGATTCTCAAGCCGCAGCCCCGGATGGCGCCCTTCCCGGCTGGAGCATGCATCAGGAGCTGGAGTTTTTTGTAGGCGCCGGCCTCACCCCCATGGAAGCACTGCAGACGGCCACTTTCAATAACGCCAAGGTAATGAACCAGGAAAAGGATTTGGGCACGCTGGAAACCGGAAAATATGCGGACCTGGTCATCCTCAACGGCAATCCGCTCGAGGATATCCGTCAAACCAAAAGCATCCATCTGGTCATCAAGGATGGTCTGGTTCTGGATCCGCAAAAGCTGCTGGAGGAACACCTCCGACACTACGGAGAAAGAGGGAGGCCGTAGGGTAATCACTTCCTATTGCAAGTGACTTGCTTGCAGGAGGATACACCAATGGCTTTCAACCGCCGAAGATTCTTGCTCTCTCTGGCCGCCGCTGGTGGAGCCGCCGCAGGTGGAACGGTGTCCGCCTGGAGGCCGGGACTGGCCTCCAGGCTAGGGTCACCTGTCCAGCTTCAGGGCGGAGTCCGACCTGGGGACTGGCCTTTCTCGACTTCCGATATCCGGGGAACCCGATCCAATCCCCATGAGAGCATCATCGGCCCAGAGAACGTGGGGCGTTTGAAGGTCAAATGGACATTCGATGGAGCCCAGAGTTTCAACCAGACCACCCCCAGCGTGGTGGGGAACAGTGTTTACTTCCCCGCCAACGATGGTTATGTCTATGCCCTGGATGCGCGCTCAGGAACTTTGAGGTGGAAGTTCAACGCCTGGGAAGGCATCCAGCCCAACCAGCCGGGGACCTTCCAAAAAGAGATCAACGCCGACCCGGTGGGGCAGATGCGGGGTTCAGTTGCTTACGCCAACGGCCGAATTTTCGTGGGTGACGGCACCGCCAGAATGCACTGTCTGGACGCCTCCAGCGGAGAAGAGATTTGGCGCACCCCCATGGACCCGCTGGCGGGAACCCACCGCAGTAAGATCTCTTCCTCTCCCATCGTTTATGACGGAAAGGTGTTCTTTGGCACTTCCACCTCGGCCGGCCGTTCTCATGTTGCCTGTCTGGACGCCCAAACCGGCGCCATTCGTTGGCGTTTTAACATCGTCCCCGATCCGGAAACCGTGGGTGGAGGATCGGCCTGGACCGCCCCCGCCCTGGATGAGGAATACGGCATTGTCTACAACGTGACGGGAAGCCTGCATGGACGGGTTCCCGGACCCGCTCTGTTTAGTGAGAGCATGATCGCCAACGACATGGAATCGGGAGAACTGTTGTGGTTTGATCAACTTCGGGCCCAGGACCCCTTTGATCTGGATTACAGCTGCCACCCCATTCTCTTTGAGAGCACCCATCCCACCCGAGGTGGCGTGCTGCGCCGCTGCGTGGGCGCGGGCAGTAAAACCGGCTTTCACACCTTCGATCGCTATACGGGAGAGCATTTATGGACGGCTGCGGTCACCAATGGGGGACCCACGCTCAACAGTGCCGCCTACGGCCACGACAAAATCTATATGGTCTCCAATTCCGCTGCCGATCACCCTCGCATCGCCCAATCCGCCACCGTGGCGCTGCATGCCTATAGCGGTGAAGTGCTGTGGTGGACCCCCAATGAGTCCAGCATTCAGGGAGCGGTGGCCGTGGCCAACGGCCTGTTTTACCAGGGCTTCAGGAACGGCATCCTGCAGGCCCTGGATGTGGAAACGGGTGCGCCCCTGTGGAGCTATCAGCTGCCTGCCAGTCGACGAGGGGGAATCGCTATTTCCAATGGAGCCCTCTA
>JADFOI010000106.1 GCA_022562935.1 Acidobacteriota bacterium | reverse complement strand
CGAGACTCTGAGGCAGCTCCACCGGGCCCATCTGCTTGCCGTCCCCTTTGAGAATCTCGATATCCCTCTGGGCCACCCGATTGTCCTCTCCCTTCCGTCGTTCTACGACAAGATCGTTCGGCGTCGGCGAGGGGGTTTCTGCTACGAGCTCAATGGACTGTTTGGATGGCTGCTTGAGCAGCTTGGCTTTACAGTGGTGATGTTGTCAGCGCGAGTGTTCGAGGACGCTCAGCCGGGGCCTGAGTTCGACCATCTGGTTCTGCTGATTGAGATGGAGGAGCGTCTGATCGCGGACGTGGGATTTGGCGATTCGTTTCTGGAACCGCTTCGGCTCGATGGCGAAGAAGAGGATGTGCAGCAGGGCAGCTCCTACCGTTTGACGGGGTCGGATTCTGAGAGGGTACTCCAGCGGTGGCGAGAGTCTGAGTATGAGTCACGATATGTCTTTTCACTGACTCCCCGCCGACTTGCTGAATTCAGCGCCATGTGTCAACGTCAACAGACCTCTTCGGAGTCCATTTTCGCCCGCAAGACGGTGTGCTCACTGGCCACACCGGACGGGCGTATCACGTTGTCCAATAGCCGTCTGATCGTGACGGCCGGAGGGCGACGTGAGGAAAGGGAGATAGCGGGTGAGCAGGAGTACCGAACACTGCTCGAGACCCACTTCGGGATAGACCTTGGAGAAGAGGTGCGAGTGGACAGACTCATGGTTTCGGGGACACCGTCTCACTAGCATTCGGCCCGAGCTAGGCTGAATCGAGCAGGTTTCTGCAGTTGATTATTTTGCTGGAATGAATCAGATGGTAAGTGGGGGGGCGGAGTTTACCGTTGCTGTCCATCTGCATTATAGGAACTTTGGAAGACTTCATGTGCAGGGTTTTACCTACCAGAGACACACAGACCCGATCCCCATTTTGACCCAGGTTGTCCTCAAATTCTTTAATGGATTTCCTTAACTCGTTCAGTGCTTGCTTATCGGCAGGGATCAGGTTCAGCCACTTCACCTTGGGTTGGGCGATTGCGGCTCCGGGTGAGTCGCAACGGTGAAAATCGGGATAGCGTGCATAAATATTCTTTGCATCAACCATCCCTAAACCAAACAGCGTAATCGGGCTAATCGAACTTTTGTCCTTGGAATAACCGCCGCCAAAGAGCATATAGGTCTTCTGGTACTCTCTCACAGGCTCAAATCTTACATCATAGTCCCCTGCATCAACCGTCACCGAATCGCCCTCTACCGTGATGTGTTCGGGCAAATCGTCGGTGAAAAGAGTAAAAGGCGAATTGTCGTTTAGGAAGTTATAAACACCTAAAGCGACAAGCCCTATAAGGACTAAGGTAAAGAAAGCTTTCATAATCCAGTGTGGTAAAAAAACTGTATGGCGTCAAATATGAGGGGTCTTCCAAGGGGTAGACGGTGAGTTGTGTCACATCTTTTGCTAACAGACCTTGGGTATTAACGAAGAATGCTAAGCAATAACGTCGAGCCTACGCCCAGCGGTGGATATCGAATGCAACAGGGAATTCGACAGGTTGCTTTACTCTTGGTACTCGTCCTGGTGGCCACTTGTTCCAATGCCCCGGAGTATGAATCGGTAGCGGTAGACGAAAGTGACTCCTTGTTTGTGACTGATGAAGGTAGGCAGGAAGAGGAAGGGCCAGTTCCTACGCCAGCAACCGAAAAGGCCGAGCCAGGAGAGACACCGGTTCAAGAAGATACAAGGATAGTGGCATTGGTCGATCGAATTTTCTCCGAGCTCTCCAAGGCAAGAGGTTTTAAGGTGAACCGCCCGATTGCCAAGGCCTTTGTGAAGCGGAAGGAGATCGAGATTCGAGCGCTTCGACTAAACGATGCTGTCAATCCCCCGGAAAAACTCGACTCTAAAAGAAAGCTGATGTTCAAACTGGGACTCATACCCCAGGACTACGATCTTGCAGAGTTTCTTCGAAAAGCTGCGCTGTTGACTACAATCAGCGTTTATGATCCGCAGACCAAGGTTTTGTACATTGCTGACTCGCTGGCGGAGGAAAAGGAGGAGGCAATCCTGTCGAGCCTCGTGCCCAACCTGGCTTACGCTTTCCAGGATCAACACTTCGGTGTCAGCTTTAAAAACGCCTGGGTGGAAGGAAACCAGGATGCTACGGGTGCTCGGGTAGCCGTTATCACCGGAGACGCCCTCGCTGCCGTGTTTTACTACAGGCTCGGCGCAAGCAATTTCAGTCGTGTTGAGGCCCGCGATATTCGCCGCTTCTTTCGTTTCCTGCTCGAAGAACAAATGGCCGACGATACTCCTCCAGCTTTAATGGAAATGGGTCTTTTTAGTGGGATTGTGGGCTTCTCCTTTATGCAGTTTTACCTCAAGTGGAACGGCTGGGAAAATGCAGCCCGCCTCTACTCCGATCTCCCGCTTTCGACTGAACAGATCATGCATCCTGAAAGATATACAGGGTTGAGAGATGATCCCACGGAAGTGCAGGAACAGACGCCTCCGGATATTCTTTCCCCCTCCTGGAAACGAATTTATTCCAACACCCTTGGCGAATTTGTGCTGTATCTTCACTTGAAAGAGTTTATCGGTAAGCAGCAAGCTAAATGGGGCGCCCAAGGCTGGGACGGTGACCGCGCAGAGTTATTCGAAAACCCAGATGGGAAACTGACCCTGGTTCTTCGTTCAGTGTGGGACTCTGAAAAAGAAGCCAACCAGTTTTCTCAGGCTTATGCCAAGCTGATCCATCAAAGGTATCCAGGTGCTCAACTCGTGCCTTGGAGCGGGAGTACGCCATCTGGAGAAAAGACCCTGCAGTGGGTCAGCGAAAACAACCGCATCCTCTTGCGGCTCAACGGTTCTCTAGTGGAGATTATTGAGGGCGAGGGAATCTGAATCAGAGCACCAAACCACTGAACCGAAAAACTTCTTTTCCCTGTTCACCTCTGTCCCTTTTTCACCTCTGTCTCAAAAAACACCGGTTAGCGAGACTTACCTCTTGAGAGCCATTATGATGATCACAGGAGGATAGCCTCATGACGACGAGAATAATCAGTTCCGCGTTCCTGATGATGTTCCTTTCTGTCCCAGTTTATACGCAGGACGTTAATTTAGAGCTGATCGAAGCAGGGGAGAAAGGCGAAACCGAGAATATTGAGAGGTTGCTTGCGGCCGGGGCTGAAGTGGATGCGAAAGACGAGAAGGGTGTCACCGCCTTGATGCATGCGTCAGCCGAGAGTCATACCCAGTCGGTTGAAGTGTTGCTCGCTGCCGGTGCCGACGTGAATGCCAAAGCTAACGATGGGTTGAGTGCTCTGATGGTGGTAGCCAGGGGTAACACGAAAATTGTGGGAGCCCTCTTGGATGCAGGAGCGGACGTGAATGCTGAGGCCCAACATGGGGTGACCCCTCTGATGGTGGCCGTAGCAATGGGCAACCGGACGATCGTGCGAGCTCTCCTGGATGCGGGGGCGGACGTGGATGCAAGGGCCGATAGCGGTGTGACCGCCCTGATCTTATCGGAAAGAAACGGCTACGTCGAAATCGCCGCGTTACTCAAGAAGGCTGGAGCGATCGTCACAGAGCCGGGGCGGCCACAAGATACCCTGTTAGCGAACGAATCATCTGCGATAAACACGGTGGGGGAGATTGTCGTGGCCCAATTTAACTATTCGGCCAGCGACGGAGAAGGTCACTACGCTAAGAATCTTCCTGAGTTGATTGAAGCGGGTCTCATTGCCTCTGAACTAGCTACCGGGATGCAGAATGGATACCAGTTTGCAACAAGTGTTGAGGGTGAAACTTTCACGGTCCACGCTGACCCTATTTTACCTGGTGAAACGGGAGCCCGGCATTTCTTCGCAGACGAAAGTGGGGTCATCCGGTGGTCGATGGAGGGTCCGGCCACAGTCTTCAGCCCTGGTTTTGGGGAATCAGAACCAGGCCCAGAGTAGCCATTCTGTCCCAGACACCTGGGTCAGCCGACTTTTGAGACACTTTCGTAAGGCCCTGGGTTAGGACACAGATGAGACAGGAGCCCTGGGCGGCACACCTTCTGACTTCTTCCTGCCTGGTCGGTGGTTTTGAATCTTCTTTCCGGAGTGTGGGAGGCACCTCAGGGTGCCGAATCCGGTCCGATAACCCCTTTGCCACGCTCCCCTCGGATGGGTTTTGGCAACCCATTCGCCCGTGGCGACCCCTCCGGAGCCCTGAAAGGGCGGCCCAGAGGCGCTCCGGCCGGTGAAAAAGCTTCTATCCCCATCTCCCCTCTCTGGTGAGGGGCTGTTGGATTGATCTGGCCAGACACTAAATGGAAAAATGAAGGGTAGTGGGCTGTTATCTGCCTGATTGCAGATGTGTTAGGTCGGGCGCTCAGGCAAGGGGTCTGAGTGCTCTGACAAAGACCGGAGAAACCATCCATGTTTTGGATCTTGATGTTTGCTCTCGGTCTGGTCGCATGGTTGGTCTTCACCTTCAACAAACTGGTGCGCTTCCGGAACCAGAGCCGGAATGCCTGGGCGGATATCGACGTGCAGCTGAAGCGCCGCTACGATCTGATTCCCAACCTGGTGGAGACGGTCAAGGGTTATGCCGGACACGAGAAGGAGACCTTTGAAGCCGTCGTTGAGGCCCGCAACCGCGCCATGGCGGCTCAGGGACCTGCCCAGAAGGGGCCCGGGCAGAAGGCCAGTTGGGTCAGGCACTGGGTTCACTCTTTGCCCTGGCCGAGTCCTACCCTGAGCTTCGTGCCGTGGACAACTTTTTACAACTGCAGGGGACTCTCAGTGAGATCGAGGAGGTCCTTCAAAATGCCCGCCGCTATTACAACGCTGTGGTCCGGGACTGGAACACGGCCATCGAGCAATTTCCCTCCAATCTGGTAGCTGGCCTGTTCGGCTTCACACTTGCCGACTTTCTCCGGATTGAGGCAGTCGAGCGGGAGGCTCCCCGCGTCGATTTGGAGTCAGAGTGAGGCACACGACTCGACCGCTCCTCTTTCGCCTGGCACTATTAGTCATTACTGGATCGATGAAGCGAACTCCAATCAACTGGCTCAACCACACGGTTCCGGATTTTTGACCGCCAAGTCGGTCTTGACAAGAAAGGGCCTTCTCATGGAAGCAGGTCTTGAAAGCGAGGGTCGTCGCGGAGGGGATCCCACTCCGGACGGACTTTGATGGCGACATTCGCCATTCAGGCTGGTGCACCCCTCATAGAAACGTTAGGCTCGACACTCTCGCTGCGCAGTTACCGCATGTGGTGGAAGCCGACGGGAGCGAGAGAGTTTTCCATACGGTTGTGAGCATCCCAGGACAGCCTTGAAAGTCTCTAGCCATCACTTCACCTTGAGCTGTGAGTCCAAAAACGCCGGTTTGGGTGAGCGAATGGCAAGTCTGGCACCCGTAAGAATCGTAAATCCTCTGGGTAATTTCCCGTGAACTCTTTCCCTGAGTGTCGTACTCCAACAGCGAGGTTACCTCAGAGGGCGCGGGAACTTTGTCCGACTCAGTTCTCTGCCAGTACAGAAAGCCGAGCACAAGCAGCAATGAAACGGAAAAGGGACAACCCGCATCAAGAACTTGCGCTTTTCCATAGAGCTGTCCTTAAAGGCGCGCGCTTACCTGCTCCTGAAGCTACCTTTCTTCAAACATCTCGGGAAGAGAATACGTCAACACCGCATTCACCCACTTGTCCGAGACAATAACAGTCTTACTCTCTGGGTCCAGTGCAACGCCGCGGGGCTGTTTCAGCATGCCGTTTGGTCCTCCTATCCTCCATCGAGGCGGGACATCCCCGTTGTCGTGAATACTCCATACGCCCACGTAGGAGCGATTGGATACCGGTTCTTCGCCGCCGGAGTCCCCTACCACGATCCATCCTCCGGGTGGATAAACGCGGACGTGCTCCAGGCTCTTGAGCCCTGATTGTGGACCCGCGATGACGGATCGCGGTTTCACGTTTCCCTCGTCGGTACGATTGAAAATCAGTATGTGTTGTCTTCTGTCTCTTCCACTGCCTCCTGTGCCCACCACGATGAGCAGGTCATGGACTGGATCAACGGCTACCGAGAAGGCCCCCAACTGGGTGTCAGGACCGCGGAGGATTCGTAACGGAGCCACATCCCCCTCTCCGTCCCGCGGAAACACTAAAATGGAATCTCTTTGGGGAACAAAAATCTCGTTGTGCACTGCATCGATGGCCAACTTATCTGGATGGATCAACTGTGTTCGAGGACCCTGAATGACGCGGATGGGTGCCTCCTCTCCCTGAGCCCCTCCCCGGAAAGTGAGCAGCGCCTGTGCGAAAGGCTGGGGGACGATAATTTCATCGTGAATTTCATCATAGTTGATGGCATGCATGGTTCGACCCAAGCGAGTCGCCTGTCCCTCTATCACCCGATTCGCTGCATCTGTTCCGTTCGCCAACCTGGCGAATGCCGCAATCTGCGGATGGACCACTCAGTTAGGCACCAGGATCTCTTTCCGTTTGGTGTCAAATTCCACTGCCCCCGGGTTGCCAATCATGAGAGAGGGTTCACCCATGGGGGCGCTGCGGATGGTGCGCAAGGGCGCCGTATCGCCTCCAGCCCCACTCGGATACACGGTCACCGTGTGATTCCCGAAGTTGGTGACCCAAAGCTCGTTGTTTTTGGTATCCAGAAAAAGACCGGTGGGATTCTTGATGCCCGTATGGGCACCCTCTAGAATGCGGATAGGTGCTACATCCCCTTCGGCGCTGGAGTTGAAAACCAGTATGGAATCGAGCATGTCGTTGGCTACAAACAGTTCACCGTTCTCCGGGTCAACGACTATTCCAGTGGGCCAGTTCAGCTGAGTTCTTGGGCCTTCGATGACACGAAGCGGTGGCGTATTCCCGCTTGCCTCCTTCGCATAGACCGTTATTGAGGGCGAGACGAACCTGCCCGAACCAGGAACAACCCTGTCGCGTCCCAGCGGCCAATTCTCCTTTTGCGAACCCCTTCCTGAATCTGAGGGGCTGGTTCGGCGGACCGAGCCATGGTTGACGACGAAAATCAAATCATTTTTAGTGTCCAGTGCTATTCCGTGTGGGTCCGCCAAGCCAGTCCGTTCACCCTGAAGCAAACGGATGGGGGCTTCCTCTTGTGAGGCCAGCTTGCGAAACACAACCAACGCGTTGTCGTGCTGAACACTCAGGAAGAGTTCCTGGGCTTCTTCGTCTACCGCTATGCCAAAGGTTCCCTGGGGAGTAGCGAGTTCCCGATCGGGCGAGACGTCTCCCTCTGCTTGGCGAGAAAAAACCACCAGGGTCCTCATGGTGTCGTTATTGACCGCATAGATGTCACCACTTTCCTGGTCAATGTAAAGGCCGCACTGAAACTCGATTTTCGTGTTTAATCCTGAAATAACGCGTTTGGGTTCGGTCCTGGCGGTGGGAGAACTATTGGCCAGACGGTCATAGACGAGGATCTGAAATAGATTTTCGTCCGTCACCACGACTTCATCCCGTTCCAGATCGACCGCCACAGAGCTGAAAGTTGCATAGGGATCTCGAATCACCCGCAGGGGCCTTCGAGTTGAGGTCGCCGTTGCCTCTGCCTGCCAGGCCTCTGTGGTAGCTGCCCGAGCTGAGAACTGATTTTGCTGCCAGAGAGCAGAAACGAAGTTAGGACTGGCTGAGGCTGAGATGGGGAGGCAAGCCTCTCCCCATTGCATCTCTGGCAAGGGCTGGTAAGAAACGAGTTGGGCGTCACCCGCCAGGTTGCCCAAAGGAGCCTTCTGGGCTGCAGCGAACTCACCGTGGTCCGCCTTTAGCCCATAAAAACCCCACCCCGTCAGGGCTCCCATGAGAGCCGAAAATGCAATCACCCTGAGATTCTGGAAAGTACTGGATGCTTGAATCATCATGTTCCCTTTCTTCGATCAAAAGTGCTCACTTGGTCTCAAGCCGACGATGGTGGCGACTGGCTGCTCGGATGAGTTTTTTGATCCTGCGGAAGGCCCTAGTTTGAGGACCCCGATCGGCGTTTCACCAATTCCTCGTAGGTGCTGATGATGGCGCCGTCTGGTCTCAGATCGTATTCGTTGGCAAAGTCGGTATGCAGGAAGATGAACTTGCCTCCCATCATGGTCATCAGCGTCTGGATTTCTGCAATCTCCTCCTCCGGAACGCTCATGTAGTCACGATCCAGGATGAGTAGATCCGCGAACTTTCCGGGCTCGATCGAGCCGAACTTGTCCCCCTTGAGGACGTAATTTGCCCCGTTCTGGGTGGCGATCCTGAGGGCGGTTTCCCGATCCAGCCGCTCAGCGGCTCCCCAGACCTTGCCGTCCCTGTCCTTTCGCGTGATCAATAGCTGAATTTCGCCCCAGAAGTTGTCGCCGCCTTCCAGGGAAACGTTGATACCGGCGTCGAGCATTGTCTTAATAGGGGCCCAATAGGTATGGGCAACCTCCTCGCCAAAGGCCTCAGCCACCTCTCCCAAGCCGTCCCTGCCGGGGGGGGCGCAGCTCCACATCAGTCCGAGCTTTGCCGCCCGCGCAATATCGCTGGGCTCGATCAACCTGCAGTGGTCCATGGCCCAGTCCTTGACAGCTCCCGGCCGGACCCGGTCGATACGCTCATAGGCCGACATCAGGCGGGAGTGGGAGTCATCCCCGGCCACGTGAACATTGGCGGTTCGCAGTCCGGCCTGGGCAAGCTCGTTGTAAAACTCCATGAAGTAGTTGGCCTTGAGGCTGGCTCCATTCGTGCCTCCGCCGTACTCAATGTCCAGACTGCACTGGCCGCGCGGCCACCACTCGGAGGACGCCGAAAGGGCCGTCACCGAAGCATCTCCCCCTCCGGCCACTGCCTGGGAGTCTCTCTTGAGCGAAGTGCACATTCTGGAGCCCGACCCGTCGACTGCCCGGGCACTTATCGAAGAGATAAAGAGAGTATCGCTGCCGGCGCCCATCTTGAAGGGCCTCACGTCCGCACCTGGAATCCCAAACGTGGACATCACCCCGTAGCCATATCTCAGCGGCATCTGGCCTCGGGAGTCGAGCCACCGATAGGCCCGTACCGTGGAAGTATGCAGAGCTCCTGAAATCGTCGTGATACCCGCTGCCGCGAATTCCTCGAGAAGCTTCCTGTACACCGGGGCCACGTCTTCCGGTGCGGGAGTCGGCAAAAAGTCCTCATCCTCAAGAAGGATACGCACGGCCGGAGGCTCCAGAATGCCCGTGGGCCGGCCACTGGAGTCGATCCAGTAACGCCCGTAGGTTTCAATGAAATCTCCGTGCTTGTCCCACAGCGCTTCAATGCCCTTACTGTTCAGCATCATCCCGTTAACGTACGGTATCCCTATGGTCAGAGCGATGGGGTTGTCGGGAGCGGCCTTGTCCAGTTCCCATCGGTTCAGGTCGTTAAAGACTAGCTGAGCTTGATCAGGACCCCTCGGGTTGGTGGTGAAGAAGAGCCACTGGCCCGGCGGGAAGTTGAAGGCCGCAATAATGTCTCGGATCTGCTTGAGAACGTCGTCCGTGGTTCTCACCTGTCTAAAGTTCAGAGCATATCTCTTGAGCTGCGTGGCGGGCAGCCCACGAGCATAACTCCTGGGCCCATCCAGATGCTGCTCTTCTATGTGCTCGTGCGTGTTGATTAGCCCGGGCGTCACAGTCTTTCCCTTCAGATCAATCCTGAGCGTGTTCGGACCGGCCAGGCTGAGCACCTCGTTGTTGGTTCCCACCGCCGCGATCTGGCTGCTGCGAACTGCCACGGCTTGCGCGGTGCGGAAGTTCGAATCCACGGTGAGGATTTTCCCGTTGTACAAGATCGTGTCGGCAGCCTCCTGGGCAGAAGCCAAATGGACACTTCCGAACACAGAGAAAGTTACCAGGAAAAGACTTATTAGACGCATTGTGTCCTCCTCTTTGAGACAGAAGCTGAAGTTGTCAACTGAAGACGATCTGGATAGCTAAGGAGTACCCCCTCGACTCCAGCATGTCAAGTAGGGGCTTTCCAACAGTACTCCGCCGCCCTCCGTCACCAGATGGGAAGTACCTCCCATCGCAGAATTATAGCGAAAGAATCCTCATCCTTGAACGCTTTGGCTAAACCAAAGTCCAGAATCTTGACCTTGCCCTCGGGCGTTACTTTCACATTGGCAGGCTTCAAGTCACGATGGATGACGCCTTTCTCATGAGCGGCTTCCATCCCCTCGGCAATCTGACGGCAGATTTCCAGGGCCTCCTCTACAGGCACTGGACCTTTGACAACACGCTCGGCCAGGCTTTCGCATGTGTTCCTTTGCGGAATACCTATTCTAAATATTGATGAAAGCATCCGAGGCCAAAGAGAGGCAGGAAGATACCTTCGTGTGTATCTCCTCGACCAGTCTACGGCTCCAAATTCATCCGCAACAGCAGGTCTTCGATGTCCCGGAAGCTCAGAGTGAAGCGATGGCAGAGCCAGACGGCATGACTGATGATTTCTGGCGGGAAGCGGTGACGACGATAGCTTAGTCCAGTGTGCATCCCCACATTTTGGTTGATCGGCACTTAACTTGACAATGCCCTCGAGTGGGCCCGGCTGTTGGGTGTCGCTGGGGGCTTCCGTGGCCCGAATGAATGAGATCGAGGGGTTCAGTTTGAGGAGAGAGGGTGTATACTGGCAACCCCGCAAGGCTAAAAAGGAAATGTCGGTTCAGTTACCGGTCCTCCAACTCCGGGTCGTGAGGAACGCCCGGATTCGTCGAGTACGAGTGCCACGCCCTCCTAGAGGCGCAGAAGCATGCCAGCCGACCATAAGAGGATTCATGCGCTTACCGGTACCGCTCGTCATCCTGATAGTCCTGGCTTTCTGGGCCGCCGGCGCGCTGCACGCGCAAATCAGCAATCCGATTGCGGAGCCGATAGTCAAACGTGGACTGAGCGTCGAGATCAGGGACGTCGCGCGCCTGCCTGATACACGCGGGCTGTACCCTGCCGATCAGGACGCTGCCGGGTGGGCGCGCGTCAGCTACGTCCGCGACCTTGCGGACGGCCGGCGCTTCGCCAATGACTCGCGCGGTTTCTTGTACCTGCTCGACCGCGACAACCGGCCCTCCCTGTATGCCGACATCGCAGCAGCCTTCCCGCTCAGCTTCTACGGCAGCCTGCAGAGTGGGTTCATCGGTTTCGAGTTCCACCCGGAATTTGCGCAGATCGGACTTTTCTACACGGTGCATGTCGAGGGGGCGACGGGGAATCCCGCGACGCCGCACTTCATTCCGCCGGGGTTCACGCAAGCCGATGTCACCTTTCACAGTGTCATCACGGAATGGCGCGCGACGAACCCGGCAGCGAACGTCTTCGAGGGCACCCGGCGTGAGCTGCTCCGCGTCGGACATGTCGTCGACAACATTCGACACCCCATCAGCCACCTCGAGTTCAACCCGACGGCGGCGCCCGGTGACCCCGACTACGGCCTGCTCTACACGAGCGGGAGCGATTTCGGATTCAGCAATGGCGGCGGGCCGAATGCGAGAAGTCCCAGCCAGACTCAGCGCCTTGATACAGTGGTCAGCGCAATCCTGCGGATCGATCCGCGGAGCCCGGCCGAGTCGGGAGGGACCAAAGGAATCGGGGATTACACGATTCCACCGATCAACAAGTTCGCCGCGGATGGCGATCCCGAGACACTCGGGGAGATCTACGCCTACGGCTTCCGGAACGCCCACAGGCTCTCGTGGGACCTTGTGGACGGGACCATGTTCGCCTCGGACATTGGCAGTAGCCACATCGAGGAGATCAACATCGTTCGCGAAGGTCTCAACTACGGCTGGATGCAGCGCGAGGGGTTCTTCGACAACGGCGTGACGAGGCCGGACGGAGTGCTCAACCAGGTATTCCCGCTGCCGGCCGAGATTCTAAGCGGGCAGCGCCGGGACGAGTTCACCTACCCCGTGGCGATCTACGACCACAACGATGGGCAGGCGGTGACGGGTGGATTTGCATACCACGGGCGCATTCCCGCGCTCCGGGGCAAGTTTGTGTTCGGGGACATCGTGCGTGGACGTCTGTTTGTGGCAGACCTTGCCGCAATGAAAGAGGCGGATGACGGGATCCCAAAGACGGTAGCGCCCGTCGATGAGATACAGCTTTACGTACGCGACGCCAGCGGCAACCGCACGTATGTCACGCTCCGGGAACTCATCGAGGCGGCAATGGGCGCCACGGTCACTCGCGCAGACCTGCAGATCAGTCGCAGTGGCGACGGAGAGTTGTTTATAACGTCCAGGCAAGACGGCGTAATCCGGATGCTGGGGACTGATTCCGAGTGACACTTGCATCAGCAGCGAATTGCTCCGACAGGATCTTCAGCGCCACATCCCTGTTCAGCTTGGTGTCTCTCGCCCGGTACACCTCGCCCATGCAGCCCGCTCCGAGCTTCTCCAGGACACGGTAGTGGCTAAGGGTCTGCCCGACCACGCTTGGCCTCTTCCCAGGTTGTGTCAGGTTAGAGAGAGTTGCCTAGATGGTACGCCGGTAGGGGGTTAGAAGGCAATGAAATGGCAGGCCTCCTCTATCTTGTCCTGAGTTGGATAGAGTTGAATCCTTGAGGGCACAATGGTCCCCCTTTTGCCACTTGGACGTATAACGCCCTTACTGGAAAGTGAGATTGAAGGACCCCACTGGCGGTCCATTGGACGG
>JADFOI010000105.1 GCA_022562935.1 Acidobacteriota bacterium | reverse complement strand
AATTCTTGGGCCTGTCCCCGAACTTCCCCCGAACTCCTCACCAAGTCCTTTTGCTATACTATAGAAGACGCCCGAAGGGAACGATCCATTAGCAATGTCCAACCCACCACAGACCTCTTCCGAAGACGAATTGGCCGTTGAGGACAAGGTCGAATTCCAATTATCCGTTCAAGTTGACGCCGATCTCATCAAGAATTTTCCTGCCGACGTGGCTCAAGATTTTGGGGTCCTTCCCCTGGGCAGATTTGGTGAAAAGAGTCTGGTCCTGGCAGCCGATGAAGAGCTGTCGCCGGCACGGTTGAAAGAGCTGCGCCAGCGTCTGGGAGGTCAGTTGGTTCACCTTGTTCCCGCCTCCGGTTCTAATGTGAGAGCGCTGGCGGCCGGGGTGTTTGACGGAGCCGCAGGCGGCCAAGAGCAAGAAGACCGGCCCAGTGCTTCAATCCCCACAGAGGAAGCCAACCCGGAGGCTCTGGAATACGCGGAACAGAGTAAGTACAACACCGAGCCCAAGAAGCTCTCCCAGATTCTGGTGGATCTGGGGTTCCTCTCGGAACAGGAACTCGAGACTCATTTGAAGGAACAGAAGGACCAGAACCGC
Source organism: Acidobacteriota bacterium (assembly GCA_022562935.1). Classification (GTDB taxonomy): domain Bacteria; phylum Acidobacteriota; class UBA6911; order RPQK01; family JADFOI01; genus JADFOI01. Next base: position 12,112 of record JADFOI010000105.1, on the reverse strand, counting down.
CGTCATTTTGACCCCTCTTCTTTCATAGACGCGAAAGTCTTGCGGCTGATCCCCGAGAAACTGGCTGTACAGCACCAGGTCCTGCCCTTGAGCAAGGTGCTCGGCGACTTGCTGTTGGCCACCGCAGGCTATCCGGACGCCTCTCTGGTTTCCGAAATCAGGCAGGTCACGGGCCTGACGCCGAAGCTCATTTCGACCGACGCTGAGGACCTGAAAGCCGGTATCAAGGAATGCTATGAGCGGCGTCAATATTTGAGAGCCGAGGAGATGCGGCTGGGGGACTATCTTCTGGCTCAGGGTTTCATCGACAAAAAACAGCTGGACATCTGCCTCCGGGAACAGAAATCTTCCAAAGAAAAACTGGGCGAGTTGCTGGTCCGCCACGGATATGTGTCCGAGGACGTGACCTTTGTGTATTTGGCGGAGAAGATGGGGTACGAGTATCGCCGCTTCGCCACCGGGGATATTGACCTGGAGTTGAGTAAGTTGATCTCACAGAGGTTCGCCCAGCGCAATCTGGTCTTGCCCCTGGCTGTTGACTACGAGACCAAAGAGGTCGATGTGGCCATGGCCGAACCCTACGATCTGAAAGTGATTGACTCACTGAAAAGTCTGCTGGATCACCATGGCTATAAATTGAAGCCCGTCCTCTCCTCCCCCGCCAACCTCAAGGAAGGCATCGGCTATTTGTACAACTTTCAGGGATTGATCGAGGATGAAGTGGTGATGGAAACCGTTTCTATGGATTCGGAGCATGATCGAAAGGATCTGGTTGCCACCGAGGACATCCCTCAAATCAGACGGATCATTAACCAGGTTCTCTATCGAGGCGTGGTCGAATCTGCCAGTGATATTCATATCGAAAACCTGGAAAACCGCATTCGTGTACGCTTTCGTTTAGATGGTCTTTTGCAAGAGCGTAAAACGCCCATTACGAAAGATAACGTTCGAAGTATCATTTCCGTCTTCAAGGTCGATGCAAGCCTGGACATTACCGAGCATCGGCGTTCCCAGGATGGCGTCTTTAAGATGAGTATCGGTAAGGGCCGCTTCGTGGACTTTCGCATCAATTTGCATACCACCGACTTTGGGCAGGACGCTGTCATCCGAATTTTGGATACCACCAAAAATTTACTGCCCCTGGACGCCTTAGGTTGTCCTCCCAAGATGCTGGAGCGCTACTTACTTCTGGTTGAGAATCCCCAGGGATTGATCCTGTTGACGGGCCCCACCGGCAGCGGCAAGAGTACCACCCTCTATTCCACCCTGGCTCACCTCAACAGCTCGGAGAAGAAGATCGTCACTGCTGAGGATCCGGTGGAGTATTACCTGGATGGGATTTGTCAGTACAAAGTGAATGAGTCCATTGGCAATACCTTTGCCGAGTATGCCCGCCGCTTTTTGCGGAAGGACCCGGATATCATTCTAATCGGTGAGATTCGCGACGAGGCCACGGCCGAGGCTTGCTTCAGGGCAGCCATGACCGGACACCTGGTCTTTAGCACCCTGCATACCAATGACAGTGTGGGAGCGCTGCAACGCCTGCGCAATCTGGGGGTGGATCATGCCATCGCAGCAGAGGCGATTCTGGCGGTCATGGCACAGCGACTGGCACGACGCGTCTGTTCCAAGTGCCGGCAACACTACGGGCCGGATCAAGCACTACTTTCCCTTTTTTATCCCGATGGTCGGCCCGAAAACGTGGAGTTCGTGAGTGGTGCGGGTTGCGCGGCCTGTGATTATTTGGGCTTCAAGGGGCGGTTGGGTCTTTATGAATACTGGGAGCTGAAGCCGGAAGTGGTTTTGGCCATACACAATGATCCAGCGAGTGTCCGTGAGATAGCCCGTCGCACCGGACTCATGTCCATGGTTGAAGATGGGCTCAACAAGGTGCAGCAGGGGATTACAACTCTGGAGGAACTGCGCCGGGTTGTGCCTCTCGATCAGATTCGCAATTACGTAGCCTACCAGTACGGGAAAGAAAAACCGAAGGGGAGGGGAAGGAGACGGAAGGCACAAACAGAAAGACCGGTGGAGAAGGTGGGGAAAGTAGAAGAAGCAAAGGAGGACGATACCATCGATTGGCCCTCAGTGGTTCACCCGAAGTAAGGGTAATAGTGTATGGTTAAGGAGTGTGAACCATCCAGTTTCTGAATATTGAGAGGTGATCTTATGGCTTTATTTGGATCTAGTGCAAGTAATCTGGTTGGTCTGGACATTGGTTCTTCGACCATCAAAGTGGTGTCCTTGCAATCGGTGCGTGGAGGCTATCAGCTCGAGGCTGCTGGGATTGAGCCTTTACCTGGGGGTTCGGTAGTGGATGGGGCGATAGCCAAACGGGAGGCCGTCGCAGACGCCATCAACCATGTCTTCCATTCGCGGAAGATCAAGGGTGATCAGATTGCCAGCTCCGTCTCGGGCCCTGCGGTCATCGTCAAGAGAATATCGTTGCCGGCCAGAAGTGCGGCCGAGGTGGGAGAATCGATCCACTGGGAAGCGGAGCAGTACATCCCTTTTGACATCGCTGAGGTGTATCTGGACTACCACCTCCTAGGGCCCTCTGAGGACGGCAGCGAGACCAATGTCATCCTGGTGGCGGTCAAACGAGAGACCATCGATAATCAGAGCGATGTCATCGCCATGGCCGGAAAGGAACCAGCCATCATGGACCTGGATTCCTTTGCTCTGCATAACATTTATGAGGTGAACTACAAGCCCAAGCCGGATCGTGTTGTGGCACTGCTGAACATCGGGGCATCGGTCATGAATGTCAACATCGCCACCGGCAATGAGTTCATCTTCACTCGCGACATCGGCATGGGCGGGAATTATTACACCGAGTACGTTCAGCGAGATTTGGGTGTTTCCTATGAAGAGGCTGAGAAGTACAAGAAGGGATTAGCGCCAGAGGAGCTTAAGGGAACGGTGAGCACGGTCTTGCAGTCTGTTTCAGAGATTCTGTGTCTCGAGGTCCAAAAAACTTTTGACTATTTTCGGACCGCTTCGGACTTCGAAGAGTTGGAAACGATCTACATTTGCGGAGGCGCCAGTCGCACCGAAGGATTGAGGGACTACCTGCAGGAAACCTTTCAGGTCCCGGTCGAATTTTTGAACCCCTTTCAAAAGATCAAGGCCGATGGCAGAGCGTTGCCGGCGGGCAACGACGGATGTGATTTTGCGGTGGCCGCTGGCCTGGCCTTGAGATATCGAGGGGACAAGCCGACCGGGCCAGCCAAGAAAGGAAGCAGCTTCAGCTTTCTGACTGGGAACCTGTCGCAGATTTTGAAGAAACTGACCCAGCGATAATCAGGCCTCGAGTTCACCCAGGGTGAATCGTCTCATCTTACCGAGTACTTGTATCAGTGTTGACATAAGTACTTGCACACCACAGGATGATTCGATATCTTGGAGCGTCATGACTTTGCTGTCTTTACTCTTGCTGTTGCTAGCGACCCCTTCTTTTGTGGAAGCTCAGAACGTTTTCCCCGGGGAGAAGCAGTACGTTTCAGAGCTTTCTTTTGATGGAAGGGAATTCACCAACGCTTTTAATGCTACGGCGGATCGTACCCGCCTGGTCCTGGTGTTTTCTCCCACTTGACCCAGCTGTCTTCGAGGGGCCCTCGAAACTCTTGAGATCCTGAAGCGGATTCCCGACGCCAAAGTGAAGGTCTTTGCCCTTTGGTCTCCGATCCTTCAAAGTGATAATCAGACGACGGCCAAAGAGGCATCGGCGTTTTTGGCAGATCCCCGAGTCGAACATTTTTGGGACCTGTGGGGTTTCGGTCTCAAGACCTACACCGCTCAGTTGAAATATCCCCGGGGAGACACTGCCTGGGACATCTTTGTCCTCTATGAACCCCAACTCACCTGGGAAGACCAACCGCCGGACCCCACCCTGTGGATGCAGAATCGCAACCTGCCTCAGGGAATAAAGTACAGCCAGCAACTCCTGGAAAAGGAGTTGGGCAGGTTAATCGGAGAGTAATAAGAAGCCCGTGGGCTAAAGCCCACGGCTCTGTTTGTCCCTCGTTAACCCACCGCTCTGAGTGTTCCCCGCTACTCCGTCAGAGCCGCAGGCTTAAGCCTGCGGGCCCGTGTTTCTAAAAACTTCACAGGGCCATGCTAAGCTCAGCGCAAACATACGAATGAGTCTGATCCACCTGAAAGGAGAAGGTCGCTCATGGAGAACGTTGCCAAAGGGTTAGTCGCTCTTGCCGTCTTATCTTTTATCGGTGCAGTCCTAGCAGGCTTAATGGGCGGTGTCCTCATGGGCTTTCCGGCCGAGTCCTTTTCCCGAGCCTGCAGTAACCTGGCACTTATTGCCATCGCCGTGATGCTCATGAGGGGCAAGGGGCAAGCAGCCACGCCAGGTGTCTGAAGAAGCGCGCTTCGCGTGCGTTCCAGGTTCCAAGCTGCAGGTTTCAAGTTCGATTTTGGATCTGGAATTTGTTTTGAATTTTGAATTTTGAATTTCCACCTGACCCCTGACCTTGGTCAGGGGTCAGGTGGTCCGGCACCTCCACCTCCATCCTCAGCAGAGCTTCGGCCAGAGTTTTTCCTTGAGGATCGATTCTAAGCGAGACCGTTCCCCCTCCTCCCAGAGACTCGTGGAGCAAGAAGTTTAAGGCCAGGAGATTGGGCATCTCGAAGCGCTCCACTTCTCCCTGGCAGATCTCTGCAAAGTAATCCTTCACCCTGCGGGCAGTGAGCTGTTGGCACATCCAAGGGTAGATCTCCTGGCTGCGGGCCACCACGCCGATGTTGCAGGTGTCTCCTTTGTCCCCGGAGCGGGCGTAGCAAAGTTGCATGAGGGGCACCCTGGCCGAGCGGCCGGTAGCGGGGGATGGGGCCTCTTTCTGAGGCTCCGGAGGCCTGGAAGGCGATGAGGATGCTTTCCGATGGACCGGCTCCCAGGGAATCTGAAAGGTCTGGCGGCTCTCCAGCAGGGTCACGCTTGCCGTGATCTCCGAGGCGGGAATCAGACAGGGCCAGTAAGCCATGACCTCCTGAACCCGGGGTCGTGTCCCCGTGGACACTCCGGGAACGCTGTTGAGGACCAGGGACGTCGACTTTTTGGTGAATGCCTCAACCTTTTCTCGTTGGGAGTCTCGGACTCCCAATCGAAGAAGGATTTCAGGCGGATCCTCTGGCGGAGGCAGATGAGGGAGACAGGCGCTGTAACCCACCAGTTCGGTACTCGTCTCCTCGAATTCCAGCCCCAGACGCTTCCACAGCAAATCGGCCACAAGACGGCATTTCTCAACCGCCTTGGGGCCACTCACAATCAGGGTGCCGTGGGCCTTGTAGCCGGCCCGGTAAGAGAGGGAGACTTTCAGCTGATCGGTACGGGGTTTCCCCCTGACACCCGAAATCTTGACCCGGTCCTTTCCTTGATCTTCCAGGACAATGGTGGAGAAATCGACAATGACATCCGGGGTGATGTAACTCGTCGGATCCCCGATTTCGTAAACCAGTTGAGAGGTGACACTTTGGCGATTGACCACACCTCCGCTTTTTTCGTGCTTGGTGACCAGGAAGCTTCCGTCGGAAAGGACTTCGGCGATGGGGTAGCCCATGTTCAGAAAGGAAGGAACGTCCTGCCAGTCGGTGATATTGCCGCCGCTGGCTTGAGCTCCGCACTCCAGGATGTGGCCCGCTGCCGCCGCTGCCGCCAGTCGATCCCAATCCTGTAAACTCCAGTCGAACTCAAAGGCCAGTGGTGCCACCGTGATGCCGGCGTCACTGACACGGCCGGTGATGATGATCTGGGCTTCCTTTTCAAGAGCCTTGATGACGGGCGCAGCGCCCAGATAGGCATTGGCGCCCTGGACCTGTTTGCGGATGGTCTTGAACTCCTGGCCGGTTTCCATGTTTTTGAGAGGGATTCCCTTTTGAAGGAGTGCGTCCAGACGATCGGTGAGATCATCGCCCTCAACCACCGCGATCCTGACCTGAATTCCCAAACCGTGTGCAATCTTGGCCAGTTCTTGGGCACAGCCGCGTGGATTGATGCCCCCCGCATTGGTGATGATCCGAGTCCCGGTTTGGTTGACCAGGGGAAGGCAAGTCCGCATCTGGTCGAGAAAATCAGTGGCATAGCCCAGCTCGGCACGCCTGGAGCGCTGTTTGCGCAAGATGGACATGGTGATCTCGGCCAGAAAATCCAAGGTGACGTAGTCCAGCGGTCCGGAGAGCTGTTGGTGCAGTGCGTCCAGGTCGTCTCCCCAGTATCCGCTGGCGTTTCCAATCCGCACTGTTCTGCGTTTAGGCATAGTAGTAATTGTACCCTCCTGTCTCCTGTCTCGTCTTCTCCCTACTTTTTCCACAGCACCAGCCAAGATTTCCACAGGAAATGTAAACCTGTGTTGACATAAACGGTCCAATGGGTTTACACTCATACTTCGAATGTCTACGAAGGGTGACAGGGACATCACCGCTGGTTATTGATTAGCCGCCCCCTTGAACTGGGCGACGGCACTGGATTAAGGGAACAAAAGATGCCCAAGAAAAAAGCCATAAATGGCGATACCCCTTCTGAGGAAAAGCTCTTAGCCATTCTGAAAATCTGTCAGAAGATGAACTCGAAAAGGGATCCGGCCCTTTTGCTGGATTTGCTCGCTCGCGAAGCCGCCCGGTTGGTGGAGGCCGATCGGTCCACCATCTTTTTATTGGATAAGGACAAGCGGGAACTCTGGTCCTGGGTTGCTCTTAAAAGTGAAGAGATTCGGTTCGATGCCCGTCTGGGCATTGCCGGGGCCGTGGCCATGAGCGGTGAAGTGATCAATGTCAAGGATGCCCAGCAGGATCCTCGCTTTTACCTGAATGTGGATCAGACTACGGGCTATCAAACCAAGTCGGTATTGGCGGTTCCCTTGAAAAACTACGACGGGGAGATCATTGGGACCTTCGAGGTGCTGAATAAGAAGAAGGGCACCTTTAACAGCGAGGATCAGGACATCCTGCTGGCTTTGGCTTCCAATGCGGCCATTGCCATTGAAACGGCACAGCTCTTCCAGAACCTGAAGCAGCACCGGGATAAACTGCTGGAGGAAAATACCCAGCTGTGGAGAGAAGTCGAGGGCAAGTTCGCCACCCAACACCTATTGGGTACCAGCGAAAAGATTCAGAAGGTCGTGAGGCTGCTGGAACAGATTAGTGACAGCGAAGTCAGTGTCCTCATCGAAGGGGAGAGTGGCACCGGTAAGGAGCTGGTGGCAAAAGCCATTCATCATGGCAGCTCCCGCGCCCGGCGCCCACTGGTCACCGTCAATTGTGCGGCATTGCCGGAGACTCTCCTGGAAAGTGAGCTGTTTGGGATCGAAAAGGGTGTAGCCACCGGAGTCGAACGGCGGATTGGGAAATTCGAGGTGGCTGATGGTGGCACGCTCTTCCTGGATGAGATTGGAGATCTCAGTCTAGTAGCCCAGGCCAAGATCCTTCGTACGCTACAGGAGAACATGGTCGAAAGAGTGGGAGGCAGAAAATGGATTCCGGTGGATGTGAGAGTCCTGGCCGCCACCAATAAGGATTTGGAAGAAGAGATCAGGAAGAACAACTTTCGCGAAGACCTCTACTATCGCCTCAAGGTGATTCACGTGAGAACGCCTCCGCTTCGCGAGATTCGAATAGATATTCCCCTTTTGGCCAATCATTTCCTGTCCCTCTACTGCAAGGAAATGGGAAAGGGAGAAAAGGAATTCTCTCCCGGTGCCATGGAGTCCCTGACCAACTACCAATGGCCGGGAAATGTTCGGGAATTAGAAAACGAGATGAAGAGACTGGTGGTTTCCATTCGCAAGAGGGTGCTTGATCGAGAGCACCTCTCGGATAACATCCGCAAGAGTGTTCGAATCGATCGTAAGGCCAGCCATTCCCTGAAGGAGGTAGTGGCGGAAACCGTTGCGGAACTGGAAAAGGAAATGATTCTGGACGCTCTGGAGGCCTGCCAGAACAATCAGCTCCGTGCCGCAGCCCGATTGGGACTGAGCCGCCAGGGTTTATTCAAGAAGATCAAACGATACGGCTTGAGATAGCGGAGATCAGCTCTCCGTCATCCTATGGGGTTCCCGCGTTTGTCGTGTCCACGACCTCGCATATTCCCCCTCCCTGTCCAACAACTCTTCATGGCTTCCCGATTCCACGATCTGTCCGTTTTGCATCACATGAATGATGTCCGCTCGCATGGCAGTGGTAAATCGATGAGTGATGATCACTCCGGTTTGCCCCTGGGTCTGTTTGGAAAAACGATCCATCCACTCGGCTTCGGCCCAGGAATCCATGCTGCTGGTGGGTTCATCCAATAGGAAGACGGGGGCCTGTCGGAAGAAGGTCCGGGCCAGGGCGATTCGCTTCCATTCCCCCACACTGAGCTCCGTCCCCTCCACAAACCACTTCCCCAACAGGGTGTCATAACCTCGGGGCAAACGCTCCACCACCTCCCGGGCGCCGGCTCCCTCGCCCGCCCTTTCGATTGCAGGTCGGATCGTGTCTGGTCGGTCCGCGACCGTTCGGTCCGCGACCGTTCGGACCGCGTCCGTCGGGTCGGCGGCTGCGGCCAGGTTGCCCAGGCCGATGTTCTGGGCCACCGTCTCGTTGTAACGGACCGGCTCCTGGAACAGCACGGCAACGGAGCGCCGAAGTTCCTGAAGGGACAGTTCTCGCAGATCGATTCCATCCAGTTCGATGCGTCCCTCTTCAGGGTCATAGAGGCGGCAGATCAGCTTGATCAGCGTGCTTTTTCCGGCCCCATTGGTCCCCACGATGGCCACCGTTTTTCCGGCGGGAATGAAGAGATCGAAGTTGCAAAGGATCAGCCGCTCGCTGTCGGGATAGCGAAAGGTCACCTGATCAAAGCGGATCCCCTCCCTCAAGGGTACAGGCAGCGGGGAGGGCCGAGGAGGATCGAGGACCTGGGGCTGCAGATCCAGGAATTCAAAGAGATTGCTCAAAAACAGAAGGTTGGCGTACACCTGACCCACGCTCTGCAATAAGGTGCGCATCAAGGCCTGGCCCTGATAAAAAGCCTGATAGAAAAGAGCCAGTTGGCCCAGGGAGATCAGACCCTGCATGGTGCGCCAGGCCATCCAGGCCAGGGAGAGACCGGTGATCAGAAGAGCGAATGTTCGGGCTGCCACTTCGGCCAGACCTTCATTTCTGGCCAGCCGCAGGCCTTCCTCACGCAGTCGCAGTCGCAAGGCTTGAAAAGCCGCTTGAAAGTGTTTCCCCAAGTCCAGAAGCCTGAGCTCGGCGGCGGTCTCACCACTGGTGAGCAACCAGTCGTAGTACCAGCTGCGGCGTTCATCCGCTGTTCTGCTCAGACGCCACTTGTACTGGCGCGAGCTGTAGCGAAGCACCACAACCAGGGCGGGAAAGGTACTCAGCAGAAGAGCGATGGGCAACCACACACCCAGGGGAATGAGGACGGCTGCCATGGCCAGCAGGGTAATGCTGTTTTTGACCAGGTTGCCGGCGTTCTCCAGCAAAGCCAGGGGCCGGTACTGGGCCTCGGCACGAGCACGGTGCAGATGATCGTAGTATTCGGGTGATTCATAGAAGGCCAGGTCCACGGCAACCGACTTCTCGTGGATCAGGGTACTGATATGATCCTTGACCAACTCGGACTGGGCCGTGCGGATCCAACCGGTGGCGCTGTTGAGAAGCTCGTTGGCCAGCATGACTCCTGCCATCAAGGCCACCAGGATCAAGGTGGGTTGTACACTCTCCCAGCTGCCCCCGGCCTCTACGGCTGCCACCAGGCCATCCACCAGCCAGCGGGTCAGGTAGACGATGGCCACAGGAAGCACGCCCTGCAGGAGCAGCAGGATGGCCCAGGTGAGGGTCCAGTAACCGGTTGCCTCCCACACCATGGAGAAGGCCCGGGGAAGATAGGGCAATTGGTCAAGCAGTGCTCGACCCCGAGTGGCTAGGGTGGGAGATGTCTCGGTCATGGACTCTCAGCGGAATGCACCAGACCCGCCGCTTCCAGAGCACTCAGAAAGTCCATCACATCCTGGGTGGCTTCCTCCGCGGGTACGTCATATTCCCGGCAGACGGTTTCAATGATCTGGTCAACCGTTTTCTCACCATCCAGACATTCCCAGATGGTGGTGCCCGTATCGTTGGAGGTATAGATGAAGTCCAGATCGGCCGCGCCACTCCTTATGGGAACCAACACCGTTTCCCCGGCGATCTGGCGCGTGACCACGCCCTTGTCCTGAATAAAACGCCTGGTTTGAGGACTCATAGGGGTTTTTCCCATCCCGCGGCCTCCTAGAAGCTCTGTAAGACAACGTACCAAACATTCCTCAGCGGGTTCAAACCGGAGCCCATGGAATGAGTGCTGAGGACTGAGTAGTCAGGACTGAGGACTGAGTGAAGAGAAAGATAGAGCGGTGCCGAATGGCACTATCCCTAAAACAACTCCCGCTGTAGAGCACAAGACGGCTCCCCGCATTTTGGAATTCGCAAAAGAGGGGGGCAGTGGGGAGGGAGTACCGAGTGCAGAGTGGTTTAAAGAAGCGGCATTTCCCGCGCACCGTGAATCACGCCCAGAACATGTACCATCTGGGGGTTGACGTGATAAACAAGGCGATACGTTCCTACGATGAGTTGCCGAACCGCTGGATTGCCAAACTCCGGTACTTGTCGGCCTCGATCTGCGAAGTGTTCTAATGACCGAGCCGCCTCTCGGGCTTCTAGAACGAAGGCCGCCGCGTAGTGTTCGGAATCTTTTCCAATGTATTGGGCAATTTGCTCGAGATCATTCCAGGCTGAGGCAGTCCATTTTACTTCCCGATCCATCGGGACATCCGTTTCTCGACCTGCTTTTGGCTGAGCACTCGGCCATCATCAATGTCTTGTAGTCCCCGTTCAATCTTTTGGCAAACATAGATGTGGTATTGGATATCTTCGAGAGAAGCGTCATCAGGAATCTGATCGAGAATTTTGCGAACTTCTTTCTTCGCAGTCTTCATAAGAATACCTCCTGTAGTTTACCTCAGATTAGGCAGATTTAGCATAGATGAAAGACATTTTGGCCGGCGGAATGACTTTTTAGTGTTTGCTGCCTGCGGGCCTCCGATTGGGCCTTTTCGCCCGCAAACCTCTGGGAAACTGAACTTTACGAAAATGTAAACCGCCGTTAACATTTCGCGTTTTTCCCCCGACAGCTAAATACCTGTTTTATTCCCATAAATAGCTGATTAATAAAGGTTTAAGCGATGCCAAGCGTCAAGCCCTCACCACCCCCTAACCTGGAACGGGACGTGCTTTAAGAAGGTCTACTTAGGCCGAGGTATGGGTACAGGCACGCCGATCGGTAGGGGACCTGAGCACAAAGATTGAGGCATATGGGAAACGCATCGAATTTACTTCTGGATCTCACCACAGAGCTTTTGAGCCAGGGCGCCACTGTGCGCTTCCGGCCCAGTGGCAGAAGCATGTATCCCAGCATTCGCGAAGGAGAGGTCATCGCGGTGGAGCCTGTCGAGGCCTCTGATGTGAAACTTGCAGACATTGTCCTCTACCGCTCCGAGAGAGGACTCATCGCCCATAGAGTTGTCGAGATCGCCTCAAGAGATGCACGGGTCTTTCGGCTACAGGGCGATGCCTCCCTCAGCTGCGACCGACCCGTTGCAGCGGAGCAGATTTTAGGCCGGGTCGTGGGTGTCGAGCGAAATGGCCGCAGCGTAGCTCTGGCCAGCCGGGGAGCCAAAATGTGGCACAAGGCCCGCCGCTTGGCCTCTGGGCTCAAGGGGTGGATCTGTGAAACCGGGACCGGCTCTAACACCGATCTCGACTTCTTACGAAAACCGGTAACCGTCGTTGAAGGTCAACTGCATTGAATCAAGCCATGGCAAAAGTAAAACGGCAACGGCATAAAACCTGGACAAGATTTCTGGTTGTCCTGCTGGCGACCTGGGCGATGGCGGCATCTCATGCAGAGGCGCAATTTCCGACTGTTGTCGGTACCAACACTTCTGTAAACGATACTGACACAACGTCTCATGTGGTTAGCCTTCCAGCCGGTATCGCTAGTGGCGATTTGTTAATTGTCTTTATAGCTATCGACACGCGAGACGTCGTCCCCGCCATGACATTCACTTGGCCGGTT
>JADFOI010000008.1:826-49208 GCA_022562935.1 Acidobacteriota bacterium | reverse complement strand
TTCATAAATTCTCTACTGCAGCAGCGAAACCATCCAACCTGACGGCGTTCCGCTCGGTCGGCCTCCTCAACGTACTCAAGAGTACGTTTGCGGGGGCCTCTGTCGCGCGCCTTGTCAGGTCGGCGCTTTCGCCGCTTCGTAACGAGAACCTATGAATAATCCCGGCTGAGGTAGGAGTCCCCTTCCGTCTGCTGTCCGGTTCGGGGGACCCCAACGGGGGAGCGGAAGGAGGGGAGGAGATACCGCTCCCGGGCTAACTACGGACGGTTTCTCATTCCTTCACTTCGCTGCTCACCATCAGGTGGTTGGTTACACTGAAGACTCCGAACGTGCCTCGGACCCGGGTCTCCGCGATGATGCTGTCTCCGGGTGTGTCGACCATCCCCGCTAGTGTGACGTGTCCGCTTTTGACGATGATATGAATGGCATGGTATCCGATGGGGGGATCGTTGGTGATTCCAAATCCTTCTCGGGCAATGGATGAATACTGGGGCGTCGCACGCCTGGAACCGAACCGGCTCAGCGCGGTGTCGCCGTAGATATTGGCATACAGATCGGCCCGTACATCGTCATCGCGGGGGGACAGGGGCAGCACCTCGATCTGGTTGATCACCTTCTCCACACCCTGGATTTTCTTCACAGCCTGCGATACCGACTCTTTCAGGCTTGGCCGTGAGGCAAAACCCCGCAGGATCACGGTAGACTCCTGAATTTCAAAGCTGAGATCGTCAAAGACCCCATAATTGGGGAGAGTCACGATTGCTTTTCGAATGGCTACGCTCATGTCCGAAGGCTTTTGCTGAGATTGTGCGAGGGTGACGTCTCCGAAGATCAGTGACAGAACAAATGCGCCCAATAACGGAAATTGCCAACTGCGCATCAAGAACCGTTTTCTTTTCTCCTTCATTTGCTTACTCCTTTCATCATTGCCGAAGCTGTCTGTGTTGGTCTTTTTCCTGTCTATCTCTAAATGTGAAAAACAGCACAAAACAGGCTCACCCGAATTTGGAATTTTTGGGAAAACGGAGGGACCTTCGGGCGGTTGATCCGGGCATTGCAACCGTCGACCCGGGAGTGGGGCTGAGGTGACCTTTCACTGTGCGATGGATTCCATGTACTGTATAGGGAACATCTATGAATCGAACAGAGTGCGTCTGTGCGTCGGTCACGGCGCATGAGTAGGGGAGGTGAGGCTAAAATGACAAGAACAGTTTCGAAACCCACAACCAAGGTCGTCGGTCCCTTAAGACGAGTGGATCAAAGAGAGGAGCTCCACACTCAGGCAGCTATGGGCGGTCTGGGTGAGCGGGTACAGGAGCGATGGACTTCAGAATCCGTGGATCCCTTTCGACGTATTTTCTTCCCCGAAACTCGGCCTCAAAATTCCCCAATACGCTCCTGGCGTGCCGTGTCTGATGGACCGCTCAACCCCCAGCGAACCGAGGTCAAAAACCCCGCACGCATGTCTGAAATCATCAAGGGAGTAGCTGAATTTCTGGGTGCGGATCTGGTGGGAGTCTGCAAGTTGAACCAGGCCTGGGTCTTTACTCATCGCGGTCTGCGGATTGATCACCACAAGGGTGTGGCCGGAGAACCCATCAAGCTGAATCACAAATACGCCATTTCCATGGCGGTGGAGATGGAACGGTTCCATTACAGTAATTCCCCAAACTTCATCGACAACGCGGCCACCGGAAAAGGTTACCTGGAGGCTGCCAAGGTGGCGGTCACCCTGGCGGCCTGGATTCGAGAGATCGGGTGGCCTGCCAAGGCCCATTTCCTGGTCGACGAGGAAGTCATCCACATTCCCATAGCCGTGGAAGCCGGTCTGGGCGAACTGGCCCGCAACGGCAACGTCATTACCCGCAAGTACGGTCCGCGGGTTCGGCTTGGAACCGTCACCACGGACCTGCCTCTGGCCCTCGACAGCCCTGTGGACATCGGCGTTCAGGCCATGTGTACGGACTGCAACAAATGCGCCATCAATTGCCCGGTCCAATGCATCCCCTATGGAGACAAGGTAATCGAAAATAACGTAGAAAAGTGGGCGGTGGATAATAAAAAGTGTATGAAATTCTGGGTAGCCAATAGAGACCGCTTCAACGATTGCAGCCGCTGCTTTACCACTTGTGTGTGGAATCTCCCCGATACCCGGTGGGCCCGAGTCATTACCTGGGGGATTCCCAAGTGGCGCTGGTGGCGTAAGGGATTTCTCCGGATGGACAATCTGATCCGGGGAGAAAAGCCGAATCCTCAGCAGGAATGGCTCTATTATAAGGTTCCCGGGCCCAAGAAGGGATGGACCCTACCGCCCGTCATTGAATGAGTCCCCGTTGGGCGCGCGCTTGCGAAACCCCTTCCCCTCCTACCGCAAAGCCGCGTGTTCCTTGTGATGGGCACGCCCATCGGAGACGATTTTCAATCCGATCAACAAGACCAGCGCCAGGATGGGAGCTCCCAGGGCAAGGATGAGCCATCCTCCGAAAATGATGGTGACGTGCATCAGGATGATTCGCCCATAGGGAGCCCATCATTTGTTTTTCGGGCGTGGAATGGCGGAACTCCTTTTCCCCAATGAAGTTGTAAAAAAAGGAGATCCCGTGACTCAGGCTAACACCCAGAAATGCCGGCCAGACATTCATGATGTGGGGAATCAAGAGATCTGGCGGAGGAAGAAACCCTGAGAAGGACATCTCATCGGGCGAGAAGAGGGCGAAGATAAAGACCAGGTGTCCGGACATGAAGGCGCCATAGTGCACGATAAAAAAGGGCACCATGATGATGCTCAGGATATTGGCAACGATCACCAGCTTCAGGATGTTCAAACACCCAATGACAGCGCTCTCCAGCCAGAAGCAAAACATGATGGTGAATAGGCTCCAGTCAAAGAACAGGACTCCAACCAGTGGCACCAGATTGGCCACGATCAGGGCAATGGCGGTAGGGGATCTTATGGCTTGAAGGGAGATGGCCTGTGATGGCTTGTCGGTTGGATTTTCCAACGGCTTAACCCGGGCGTCTTCCTCTCAACCTATCGTAGGTCTCTGATAATCTGTGGGCGACCCGATCCAGGCGATATTTCCGGATGTATCTCCAGCTCTTCTTGTCCTTCAAAAAGAGGTAGGTTGGGGAGATCTTGGTCAGGAAGATGTTAAAGTCGTCATCATCCACTTGAATCCTTCCCACCGAATAGAGATCCGGTCTTCTGCTGGTGGGGCACTGGGTGAGAAAAGCCCTGTAGCCCTCAGAAACCAAAAGATCACGAATTTTACGGTTGGGGACTCCTTCTTTAACGCCAAAATAGCGGATCTCTGTTCCTAACTGGTCCTCCAGCATCTTCTTATAGGTCGTGATGTGCTCGCGAACCGACTCTTCAGGAAGGTCATTGATGTTCCAGTCGTCATCCTCATAGGCTCCGATGGTGACATTGTTGTTGATCAGCTCCTTGAGGGCATTCCAGGAAAGATAGGGCACGCTTTGAGTCTGGATCTCTACCGACGTGCCGACCCGTAGAGGAGAGATCAGCAGCGTGGCCGGAAAGCCAAATTGGGAGAGGAGGGGCAGGATGTGCTCCTGAAAGTCCTGATATCCGTTGTCGAAGGTAAGGGAGATCGGACGTCCGCTGATGATGCTCTTTTTCCCTTCCATCGTATCCAGTGCATCATCGATAGACAGGAGTTGAAAATCGTTGGCGGCGAAATACTCGAGCTGCTTTTTGAAGGCATGAAGGGAAAGCCACAACCGATAAACCTCGGGTGTGGGGCTCACATTCTGGTACTGAATGATGGAGAGTTCCTTCAGTCTCATGGGCGATTTCGAATGGACACTTCCCGTTTTTCAGTAGCGAGCATGCTCCGGAGCAGACAGGATAGCATAGGGGGGTGGTAGGCTAGGGATAGGGTTTCTATAGCGGGTCTACCGCCTCATTCGTGCATGGCGCCGCAGTCCAGCTCAAGCCAGCCACCTGAGCCGTAACGTCTTTCGGCAGTCAATATGGCACGTCGAATCTTGAGGGGTACAAATATGCCTGTTTCGGCATTGTCATCCAACCAATATCCCTCGACTTCGGAGGCTTGAGCTACATTTCCGGCCAGAGTATATCCTTGGTGTGGAGCCGCCCCCGAGCCCTGAGGATTGCAAGCAAAAACTGCCGTGATCTTGTTGTCGGAAAAGAGGGCTGCCGGTTGACCCCCAAGCAGGCATAGGGTGGCACAACCCTTTTGGAGGTTCCCATCCTCCATCATGTGGTCCTGGGCAATGTTGTTCCAGGCACCCATCGCCACCTTTCCTTTGACGGCACAGGTGAGGTCAATGATCCGTCCTTTCAAGATGACCGTGTGGGGATCATTTCCCTGGGCCTTGGCCCGGGTCCCTAAGAAGGACGTGGCCAGAACCAGGATGGCCAGGGAGATCAGGAGCGCCCATTTGCTCGAGCTATTGAATTTCATTGCTTACCCCTATCTTCGGGGTCCGCTCAATTTCCCACCAGGGGTGCCGTCCGCAGTTTGACCTGAGAGGCCTCGCCTTTCTTTTCGGTCCAGGCCACATAGAGTCTCTCGTCATCGACCGTCACCATCGGATAGAGGGCATTCCAGGTCGTATTACTGGCATTGTAGATCGGGCTCCATTCTTCTTGGCCGGCGCCGCGGTAGGCCAGAAAGATGTGAGGCCTTTCCTGCTCGATCCCCACCCATGCGGCATAGAGCGTGTCGTTCTTGTCGACCACTACCTGGGTGTGCAGCACCGTATCTGCCGGGGTCTTGAAAATGAGCTGCCGGGGGAGAAAACTCCTGCCGCCGTCCTCAGAGTGGGTGTAGTAGATGCCGGCTTCATCATCGGCCGCCCGGCCACCGGTCCACCACAGCGCATGGATCCTATCCTCGCTGTCGACGTCAATAGAGATCCCTGTGTGCGGGCAGCCGATGGGGACCCAACCATCGTCGCTGATCAGGACCGGATCGCTGAAGGTCTCGCCACCATCGGTAGAACGAATCATGACGTGGTCGCGCACATTATCCGGTGTGATATACCCGGAAGGGAGAGCGTTCTGACGATAGGCCACCACCACCGTCTGACCCCTCTCCAGAAACTCTATGGAGGGCCGGCAGCAGGGACACGCCTCTGGGGCAATGGAGTAGTTCTTGGCGAAGGTTCTCCCCCCATCCTCGGATACCCCCATAAAGAGTTGCTTGGCATCCAGATCGTTGCGTCCGTCCAGCCAGGCAGCGAAGATCTTTCCATTGGGTGAGGTACCGATGGTGGAAAAATTGGCTCGGTGGATCTCCTTCTGGTCGTCATTCAATACCGTCTCCGGGGAGAAGGATCCACCGCTTTCGGCGTGGGTCAACTTCAGAGGCAGGCCGGGATGGCCCGGCTCAGCCGAAAAGGGAGTCCAGATCGCCGCCACGTTCTCACCTGGGGCAACGGCGAACTTGGCCAGATTTTCGCCCCCATGACCAGAGATCGACTTCTGGTTGGCCTGTCGGATCTCCGTGAGTTGTTGACCGTCACGGGTTACCTTGGCTATAAAGAGATTTCGGCCCTGCCCGTCCGAGCGCTCTGCCGTCCAGCTCAAAAATACCTTGCCCTCATCGGAAGTCACTAAGTAGGCATCGGCGGGATTGGCCTCAGGGTCTCCCACTAGGATGGGTTCCTCAAAGGGAAAAACCGCCTGAGGCGACAAGTCATCCGGAAGCGACGAATCATCTCCTCGGGTTCCACTGCATCCCGACAGAGCAAGCGAAACGCACACGACTGCAAAAAGACATCCCTGGATCTTTTTCATGATGCCGGCCTCCTGCTGTTCTCTATGAACAATATGAATGAGTGCACACCAAGATTTGAGATATTGGGAATTGTATCACCACCCCCAGCTAAAGAATTGATCTTTAAAGGAACGGTAGCACCCAGGCAAAAGGTTGTCAATTTGGAAGAGTTTGGGGACTGTCCCAAGAATTCTCCCTGAATCCGGGGATTATCCCCAATCTCTTCTTCTTCAGGAATTGACTTGAGCGTCCTGTATGGGCTCAATGTGGTTTCCGATTCAGAAGATGAGAGCAGCAAGAACAGAACCCGATACCCCCCAGAGTAACCCGTGGATGATCCTCTTTAGTGTGGGCCTGGGTCTGTTTATGGTTGTGATTGACATTTCCATACTCAATATTGCCATGCCCACGCTTTCCAGGAACATGAACGCCTCATTGGAGGAGATTGAGTGGGCTCTCATCGCTTACAGCATAGCGCTCACAGGACTGGTGCCCTTTTTTGGACGGATCAGCGATGTCATGGGTCGCAAGCGATTGTTCTTGATGGGACTGCTCATCTTCGCAACAGCAAGTTTTCTGGCCGGCCTCTCTCCATCCATTCTGTGGTTAATCGCAGCCCGGCTGCTTCAAGCCGTAGGGGGCGCCCTGATTACCAGCAACACCCTGGCCATTATCACGGATACGTTTCCTCCAGGAAAGCGGGGAGTGGCCATGGGTGCTCAGGCCATTATTATTAGCGGCGGAGCGGCGATTGGGCCCACACTGGGTGGATTTCTGGTGACTCATTTTGGGTGGCAGGCAGTCTTTTTCGTCAATGTGCCGATTGGTATCGGAGCGGCTTTCCTGGCAGCTCTAGTCTTGCCCACTTTGAAGAGCAATCGTACCTTGGAACCGATTGACTGGATCGGTGCCCTTACCCTACTTGGAGGAATGAGTACTCTCTTGTTGGGCTTGACCAAGGGACCTGCCTGGGGTTGGTCCTCTTTTTCGGTCGGTGCTCTGATCATCAGTGGTCTGGTGATTATGAGCCTGTTTGTTCTGCGTGAGTTGCACACTCGCTTTCCACTGGTCGACCTGTCACTTTTTCAAATTCGTGAGTTCGCAGCAGCCCAGATGGCCGGTTTGTTTGCCACCATGTCCCTTTCCTCGCTGACCTTTCTGCTTCCCTTTTACTGGCAGGGTCTGCGGGGTTTCTCAGCGCAAACGGCAGGACTGTTGATGTTACCCGTGCCCCTGACCTTGATGATTATTGCACCCTTGTCCGGAAAAGCATCGGACCGTTTCGGGTCCAGGGGAATTGCTACGACGGGCATGCTGTTTATCATGGCGGGGCTGCTCATGGTCTCGCAGCTTACCGAGACCATGCCTATCCCGCAGGTCCTGGTGAGGCTCATGGTGTTTGCGGCAGGGTTTGGGATGTTTATCGCACCCAACAACAACTCCATCATGTCCTGTGTTCCGCCAGACAGACGGGGTGTTAGCGGGGGATTACTGGGGATGTTTCGTTACCTCGGCCAAGCTGTAGGAGTCACTTTTGCGGGCTCCCTGTTCGCTTTCCTGGTCACGGATGCCAGCGGGGATGGGATGCATCTTTTGTCGTCACTGAGCAGCGGAGACTCGCTGGCTTCAGATGCGTTGAACCATTCCCACACTGCTTTTATACATGGAATGAGTGGTGTGGCCCTTGCGGGCGCAGCGTTTGCAGCGGTAGGAGCGGTCTTGTCCCTGCTGCGGGGCCAGGGCCCATCGAAAGGGCCTCAAGACCACGCTTGATCTTGATTAAGGCCTGTAGGGGCGCACGGCTGTGCGCCCAAAAACCTTGCTTTATCAACAGCTTCTAGGGCGCACGGCCGTGCGCCCCTACGCAATCAACCAATGGGGACTGAAGTCTCGCTAAGTCCGGTCCAGCTCTCTTGCAGCAAGCAGCTTTTTCAGGGTCATCAGACAGTATAGAGACATCGCCAGGGCCAGCAGGGCGATACCCCCGACGCTCATTTGCAGGGGACCCGCCGTAAAGATAGGCTTCTGCTCCACTCTCACCGTTGGGTAAGGGTTGCTGACACCCGGACCTCGCGGTTCGTTCCACCACACCACGCTTCCATCGGTGTACTTTTGCCAGGCAACGAAGGGATATAAGCCAGGCTTATCCGGGACATTCACCCGCATGAAGATCATCTGGAAAGTCCTGGGCAACGCTCCTTCCTCGGTGGCCGTCCAGTACACCTTTTTGACTCGCTCTTCTGCGTCCAGCTCCAGATGGAGTCGCCAGTCGGGTATATCTTCAAAGGTGATCTCTCCCCCGTTGTCAAGCCACTCCTGGTCCACCTCAAAACCTAACTCGACCACGGGAATATCCTTTTCAACCGGTGCTCGGATGTAAAAGGACTCGTGTCGGGCCCCGGCCTGAGTCGTCTGTGGAAAGAGGGCCACGTGGGCAAGAAGCGATGTCGGAAACACGGTACAGATCGCCGCTGCCAACAGAATGAAAAGTAAATTTGTTCGCTGAGATAAATGTCGAACCATGATGTACACCCCCAAGTTTATGGAAAGAGTTTTCCGATCAGTACGCGACCCACGCTGATCAGCTTCCCGCCTGCTTGAGAGTTCTGTCCAGGAATGCAATCGTCTTTTCCCAGGCATCTTCAGTTTTGTCAGGATCGTGCCCTGGATTGGAGGGATTGGCAAAAGCATGGGGAACCCCTTCGTAGATGTGAATCTCATTTTCGATTCCCAGTTGATTCAATGCGGCTTCAAACTGGTGGACGGAATCGAGCGAAATGACCGTGTCCTGGTCGGCAAAGATCCCCAGTACGGGCCATTTTATGGTGGAAAGCCGTTCTGCATCGGTTTCCAGATTTCCATAATAGATGACGGTTGCGGCCAGGTTCTCATTCAGTGAGAGCTGCAGGGACATCCCTCCCCCAAAGCACCAGCCGATGGAAGCAATGGCGTTCTCGATCACAAAGTCGCTTTCCCTCAAAAAAGAAGCGGCACTTTTCATATGCTCGACGGCTTCAGGCACATTCTCTCTGATCTGAGAAGCATATTGTCCTGCTTCCTGAGGCGTCGAGGCCACTTTGCCACCGTATAAATCAACCGCCAACACCACATATCCTTCCCCAGCAAGGTCACGTGCCATCTCCTGAATATTCTCGTTCAATCCCCACCATTCATGGATCATGACCGCGGCTGGAAATTGACCCTCCTGGCTGGGCCGGACCAAATATCCTCGGTGTCCGTCGCCAAAGTTCACCCACTCTGTCTGCACATTCCCCTCCTCGGTCACTTGCGAGACTTCCTCTCCGGGTTCTCCAGCGGATTCCAAATCGGAAGGAGCTCCGCATGAAGAAATCATCAATATCAGGACCAGAAAAGATAGGTGTTTCATTTGAGGCTCCTTTTGTTTCTCCAAAAAGCTGTCCGGTGATGCTTTCTGAATCTTAGATGCGAAACGGGTTAAAGACAAGATAAAACAGTCAGTGGGATTGCGCCAATCGGAGGTCGAAGCGGAGAGTCTGACGGATGTCTGACGGGGACAGGTCCACAATGCAAAGGCTAAAGTCCTACGGATACTACTTTTTTTCTCGGGCTGGCACCGAATGAGTTTCGACAGGTAAGAGAACACGGTAAATGGTAATAGGGATAGAAGTTTGTTCAGGAGAACTCTTTTCAGGGTGCGTGATGGGGAAGTTTCTACATCTCCTTGACCGTGATGCATAATTTATGCATACTTATGCATATTAGAACGACATTGAATCTAGACGAAGAATTGATCAACAAGGCCTCGGGACTTACCGGTATTACAAAAAAGACGGCCTTACTTCATGCGGGCCTGGAAGCTCTTATCGCCCGAGAGAGTGCCAGGAGACTCGCTGACCTGGCAGGGACCGAAAAGTCGCTTCACCCCGTTCGCAGGAGAAGGCTAAACACCCAGTGACCAGGGTCCTGGTGAACACGTCGATATGGGTTTCCCACTTCCGGAAAGGTGACCCTCACCTGCAGGAACTTCTGGTGGATGAACAGGTCCTGTGCCATCCTTTTATCATCGGTGAAGTGGCTTGTGGAGGTCTCAAGAACCGCAAGGAAATCATTTCTTTACTCAAAGCTCTTCCGAGCGCAACGATGGCCGAAACTGATGAGATTTTGGAGTTTATCGAGGACCAAAAACTGATCGGTGTCGGAATCGGCCTGGTTGACGTTCATCTGCTGGCATCCGCTTTGTTGACGAAAGCGCTACTGTGGACGACCGGCAGGAATCTGCGAGCGGCTGCAGCTCGATTGAACATCCTCTACAAATGAAAACTGGCCAGGGAGCTATCCTTGCATTTTCAAGGCTAGGTCCCCAAAATCTTCGATCAGAGTCCGGAAGGCTTCATCCTGGAGTGCCTCGGACCAGGAAACTTCATGATCGGGGCGGGTCAGGGTCAGCCACTGCACGTACATGCCGGGGGGATCGGACCAAAGTAGAAATTTTCCCGCCTGGATACAGTGTCCTCTTCTTTTCGCCTCCTGGGCAGCCAGTTTCCGGGAAGGGAAGCGGAACAACTGCCAGCGGTCCCGTCCAATCATTAAGGAAAATCCCACTTCGGCCCGGGCTGTGAGCTCAGAGCTGAGAAGATATCGGCTCTGGCGGACCCGGTAACCCGCCTCCTCCAGGCGCTCAACGAACTCCCCCAATGTGGGAAAAGTCGGATGGTCCAGTGAACAGTGGGTGCGTACCGTTTCCAGAACCTCCTTGATCTCACCGTTTTCAATCAGAGGAGACCACTGGATCTGATCCTCAGGCAGCCGTTCCTGGTGAGCTGGATCGGAGTAGAGACTTTCCGGAAAGCTGGTAGCGGCAAGGCAGCCGCTGCCCGCACTGTGTTTACGGCAAAACGCCCAATCCTCCCCTTCGCGGGCCCCTGTGAAATGAAAGAGGCGTAGGGGGTGGCTCTCGATCACCACCTCGACTCCAGAATCGGCACGCTCCGGCAGCCATGCTTTCAGTACCGGCCACTGCCGCTCAATGGTGTGATTTTCGCCAATGAGTCGACAGACTTTCGCCAAACAGGGGTCCTGGACCTCCATGAGGGTCTGTTGGGTTGGGCTTTTATAGATCTCTGTTTCAGGATGATAGGAAACCCAGGCATGCCACTCCAGGGTGGCAAAGTTCAGGGGCGGGAGAGATTTGCCGGCCCAGGGTCCTTCCACACAGCGGCCTTCGACATTCCACAGTGAACCGGAGGAATCGTCGAGAAAAGAATCGCCTGAGCGACTCAGCGAGATCACCTCCCCATCCACCGACCGATGGTAGGCTCCCATGGTGTGTGTCGAAGGCAGGCACAGGGCTACAAAGGGAACCTCACCGACCGTGGTGTTGAGCACGAAATCCTCTTTCCAGATCTCCACACGGGGAACTGCCAGTGGGCCGAAGTCCTCATTGATGCCCAGCACGATCTCGTTTTCCTGAAGTCTGGGGTCGAGATCGCCTAGTTGGATGGTGTCGTAGAAATGTTTTTTCACCCCTACCCGGCCGGGAAACTCGTCGGAGCCGTGACCATGGCGGCCGTCACGATGGGTAGGGTGATTCCAAACCATCACTTCTCCCTGGGGATGCAGCCGGCAAAAATCTTCAAAGGTACCGTTGTAAAGCGGTATGCGGGGCAGGATCTGGCCCGCTCTGGGTCCGGCAAGACAGACACCGTCGTTGGGAGACCACCAGTTGTTGGTCTGATGATCCTTGGCCGCCGCCGTGGCGTTGTAAAGTCCAGGCGTAAAAAAGGTGAGATCGATGCCGTCGGACCTGCTTAAATAAGCTCCCCCGGAGCTGCAGTTCTCTCAGAAGGCAACCCAGACGGGATCCCCCTCCAGAACATCATTCATCATGTGGTAGTTGTCGGCGATCCACCAGGGATAACAGCGGGAAATGCTCTTGTGGGTGAGCCAGATCACGGGGTCGGTGGCTCGCACATCATCGGCCTGGGAGACCGACACGGTGTCTATCCGTTCCGGTGGGGGAAAGGCATCTGCGGGGAGCTCGAAGGGTTTATCCGATGTGAATCGATCCACAAAAGCCCAGTCTTTGGCCATCTTTTACAATCCTCCTAAAAGAGCACTAACTCTCCAGGTTCTCAATCCAAATAGGAATTTCTCACAGGGGGTCGAAGATAGTCCACCTTCTGCATCGGATCCTGATTGGGGTTGATGTAAACAAACTTTCCATCGGTCATCGTCATCAAAATGGGAATATCCTTGATTTCCATGGGGTCGATGGAGAGAATATCCCGTCCTAAAACCACCAGGTCGGCATATTTTCCCGCTTCGATCGATCCTTTAACGTCACTTTCAAAGAAAGTCCAGGCCGAGGTGAGGGTAACGGCCCGGATGGCCTCCTCCAGCGTCAGTCTCTCTTCCGGTTGAAAGACCTTGCCCGATTTGCGCACTCGATTGACGGCCTCCCAAACACTGAACAGGGGACCCAGCGGAGACTGATCACTGCTGAGGATCACAGCAATACCCGCGTCCCGGTAAGTGGCCACAGGATGGGGACCCAGATCAGGTCTTTGAGGATTCTGGGGGTAGGTCTCTTCCGTGTCATCGGGCAGGTGATAGATGGGGCCGACCTGCAAATCGGCAATAATGCCCAGCCGTGTCATGGTCTCCAGGTTCTCTATCGTGGGTTTGTTGATGTGGGTAAAGACGTGCCGGGCGTCCTCTCGAGGATAAAGTCGAAAGGCCTCCTCCAGCGCCTGGGTGGCATAGTCGAAGGCCTCCGGAGCGCGGATGTGGACGTACAATTGCCATCCCCTTTTGTGTCCTTCAATGAGCACCGCTCTCCCTTTTTGTGCCGGGACAACGTAAAGCTCATCCCCGCTTCCCTTGTCCAGGCTGAGCTTGAAGGTGCCCACTCGCAGAAAATCGCTCCTGAAAGGGGGTGCAAAGAGAAGATTGTCGATGAGTTGCAGGCAGTCCTCGGTAGAAAGCGCGCGCACGGGAATCCGAACCATCAGATTGATGCGTGCGGGCAGCCCCTCTTCACTGTGGGCAAGTCTTTGATAGGCGTGTTGGGTGGGCTGATTCTCCATGCTGGTCAGGGGATCAGAAAGGCTGGTGATTCCGTTGGGAAGAATGTCCCTCTCCAGAGCGCTGCGGATGTTTTCCTGCAATTTGTCTGCGGTCCAGATATTTAACGTTTTCCCCTCCCGCAGCATGTGAAATGCGCTAAAGCCGGTAGCCACTCCTGTAGGCTCTCCCGTTCTGGGGTCGATATCGAACTTTCCGAAAAGGCCCTCTTTGTAAGGCTGGCGGACATTTCGATCGATATTGGCGGCGGCCAGAGCCAGACTGTTGCCGACGTTGGCCTGATCTCCGGCGAAAGCAAGAATGACCGGGTTTTCCGGTGAAACGGGATCCAGATCGTAGCGGGTGGGCCATCGTTTTTCCTGGATTTGTTGGATCCCGGGCCCGCGAGGAATCCAGACCACCTCTCCCGCAGGCGTGACGGCCACCTTCTGAGCGACCACTTCCACAATTTCGGCAATGGATCTGGCTTGAGCGAATTTAGGGATTAAAGGATCAGGAGGTTCACCGACCCGATGGGCCAGGTGCACGTGGGAATCGTTCAATCCAGGTAGAACGGTTTTTCCCTTTAAATCCACCTTTTCGGTCTGGGCTCCGGCCAGGGCCAGAATTTCGCTGTCCGACCCCACGGCAACAAAGCGCCCATTTTTAATGGCCACCGCCTGGGCAATGGAAAAATCCTGGTCTACTGTCACGAATTTCCCGTTGTGCAATATTCTCTCGGGTGCCAGAAGGTCGGGAACATTCGACGTGCATTGGCTGAAGAGGATCAGAGGAAGCACCAGGGAAAGACGAATGGGTATGATTTTTTTCTCGACCATGTTTCTCCCCGACTGAGCCACCGGACTTTGGTTAGAGGGTAGACCTTCCAAAGGGTAAAGGCAATTTGATGGGTGGGAGTTCCAGACGGGCCCGTGGGCTAAAGCCCACGGTTGTGACTGCTTTTGTTGGCTCCAGCAGAGCCGCTGAGTTTGATGAAATGTAAACCTTAGTTGGCATTTTGCTCAATGTCTTTCCTCCGTGTTTTTGACACGATCCACATAAGTCCTTGTTGATCAACAGGTTTTGGGTCACTCAAGCATGTGGGAATTTCATCAGGCTTTGGCACCGGACTTGCTCCGTTAATGCAATCGAACTCTTTTTGAAGATGAGGGAAGATCTCTCAATCCAGCGGAGGTGTCATGTCCTTGCAGTGTCCGAAGTGCGGTAAGGAAGGCGGGAATCGCCTTCAGCGAGGCGGAGTGCTTGAGCACCTGTTGAGTTTTGTTTACATCTATCCCTATCGGTGCGTCGCCTGCTGGGGGCGTTTCAGAGCCCTTCGATGGGGGACCCGCTACGTGAGGAAACAGGCGCCTCGCCGCAGCCACAGGCGCTTCCAGACTCACTTTCCGGTCGTATTCTCATGCGGACAAACACACGGCGAGGGTGTTGTGACCAATCTCGCTATGGGCGGCTGCCGGTTGAAAACCGACGTGAAGCTGACCGAGGATACCCCCCTGGAACTCAAGCTGCAGGTACCCGGAAGCGACATTGAGATTCGGGTGGAGAGGGCGACCGTCCGCTCCGTTGAGAGCTTCTTCGCCGGTCTGAGCTTCTCCCGATTGGCTGAAGCCGAGAAAAAGCGACTGCGCCGCTTCCTGGTCCAGTTGATGACGAGCCAATCCAAGGGTGTCACCTGCCTGCAAAATCCATTTTGAGAGTCTAACCTCACAATCCACTTCAAAATTCATTGCCTTTTCTCTCTGGGAAGATTACGGTTGATCTACCCGGACTATGCATAATCCGGGCTAGAGCTGTTTGCAGGCTGAAAATGTGTTCATTGATCCGGGCTAGAAAAAACCTAGGAAGGGCGGTGTGGGGTGAGTCTCGGCATCGTATGGTTCTGGCCCTTTTCCTGGTGCTGCTCCCACCGGCAACTGTGGTGAGAGGCCGTACCCCTGTTTCCAGGGAGAATCCTTCCCAGCAAGCCCTTGTGCCCGAGAAAGGGACTTTCCTGGTGGCGACTACCGGCATGCAAGATCCACGATTCCGCCGCAGCGTGGTCCTGCTGCTGGAACATGGAGAGAACGGGACACTGGGGCTCATCGTCAATAAGGTTACCGAGATATCCCTGCCTCAGGTGTTGCCGGAGCTGAAGGATTCCGGTCAAGAGTCGAATCTGTTGTTTTTCGGCGGCCCGGTAGGGCTGGACGGGATTCTTTTTTTGACTCGGAATGCTGAGCCACCTGAACGGGCAGAACATGTGATGGAGGACGTCTATTACAGTGGCGACAGAAATCTGCTGAAGGAGTTCCTGAAGCAAAACAAGGGCGCCGGTGAGCTGCGCGTCTTCCTGGGTAATTCAGGCTGGTCACCGGGTCAGCTGGCCGCAGAGATCGCAGAGGGTGCCTGGAGGCTGGTCCGGGGTGACTCCGATACCCTCTTTGAAAAAGACCTGGACGAACTTTGGCCCGACCTGATTGGTCCCCCGGCCCCCTCACCCTTCATGGTCCAAGGACCCCAGTCCATTACCGGTCCTTCAGGATAATCTCCTGTACCATTCAGCCTGTATTTCCAGGGTCAGACTGATGTGATAATCTGGTAACCCAGTCGGGGTTTCTGTCCCTGGAGTAGGGTGTTTACGAATCATCCCGGCTCGGGAAAGGAAGCTTCACCATGGTTATCTCCAGAACCTTTTTTTGTACACTCATCGTTTGTTTGACGGCACTGATTTCATCTTCCCTTTTGGCACAACGGCCTCAGGAGGTGAGCGTTGACGGGCTTATCTACGACTTAAAACACCCGGACAACGACCGTCGCAAGCGGGCCGCCACGGCTTTAGGACAGTCCAAAGTCCACCAGGCGGTGCCTGGACTGATCGATTTGACGGAGGACCGGGATGCTTCTCTTCGTCTGGCCGCTGCGAAGGCCTTGGTGCGCATCAATGACACTCGTGCCCTGAAGGCGCACGTCAGGATGACTCGGGATCCCAAAAAAGAGATCCAGAAGAAGGCCATTGAGGGAATCATCAAGATTTACGTCGCGGACGAAAAGGGTGGTTTCATCAGTGGAGTCAAGAAACTGGCGGATGCCGTCAATCCGCTCCGCGACGACTATAACCCTCTTTTGGTTGAGTCCTATGTTCCGGTCAGCCAGGATGCCAAGGATGCGCTGGCAGAGTTGCTTTTCTCGCCGGAGACAGGAATTCGTAAGGATGCGGCCGTCGCTCTGGGTATTCTCCGGGCTCATTCCACTTTAGCTTCCATTCAGCAGGCCTTATCGCTGGAGCCAGACAACGGGGTCAAGACGGAATTGATTCGGACCATTTACAAGATCGGTGATCCTTCTGCCGGTACAGCGGTCATTCCTCTGGTGAATGACCGCGACAAGAAGGTGCACGATGAAGCGATTTTTACCTTGGGTCGACTCCGTGTTTCGGAAGCCCTTCCTCTGCTTAAAGAACTCTACGAATCGGGGGTTGAAGAAAGAAGGAAGATCCTGGGATTTGTTCCCGTCAGTGGCAAGGATAATCTGCAGAAGAAGCTTCTGGAAGCCCTGGCTTTTATCGGCGATCCCAGCTGTCGTGACCTATTCTTGAGTGCTCTTGAGGACTCCCGGGATTCCTACCGTCTGCTTGCAGCCGAGGGTTTGGGAAGGATAGGGGATTCGAGTGACATCACTCGGGTGGCTGAAAAATATCTTCGTGAAAAATCAAGCAAGGCCAAATTGGGCATGAGTCTGGCTCTCTATCGGATGGGGCGGGAGGAGCATCTGATTGAAGTGGTCAACAGCTCGGACAAGGATCAGGCCTATCACTATCTCCTGGAATTCAATACCAGCGAGATCCGGGAACTCTATCCCTACCTACTCACTGTGGAGCATCCGATCAGGCTCCGATTGCTGGATATTATCGGCCTGCGCGGGGATTCTTCCGCCGTTACCGTGATTGAAAACCTGATGCAGAGTACCAATCCGGAGTTGGCTTCAGCAGCCAATCTGGCCATGCGGCGGATTCAGGGTCGAGAAGCGTCAGATTAAAGCCGGAGGACCGGAAATTCAAAATTCAAAATCTGAAATTCAAAACCCTGAAACCACATGATTTCAGCCAGGACTTGTTACCCAGCTGAGCGGTTTTGGAATTTGAATTTTAGGTTTTGAATTTGGTTTGAATTTTAAGTTTTGAATTTTGAATTTCTCAAAGGGTAGCTGCTACCCTTTGAGTTTGAGGTTTAATTTCGGCCAGAGTTCATCGACGCGGCTCTTGATCTCCTCAGACATGAGGATCTCATCGGGCCACTCTCTTTGAAATCCCTCTTCAGACCATTTGCGGGTCGCATCAATTCCCATCTTCGATCCGAAGTTGGGGAGCCGCGAGGCGTGGTCCAGAGAATCCACGGGACCCAACACGAACTGGATATCCCGCTCCGGATCGATGTGATTGAGTGTCTTGCATACGACTTCTCCGTAACGGGTCAGATCCGTTCCTTCATCCAATACAATGATGCATTTGGAGAACATGGCCTGGCCCAGTCCCCAGATGGCGGTCATGATCTTGCGGGCGTGACCGGGATAGCGTTTGCGAATCGTGATCAACACCAGGTTATGAAAAATGCCCTCAAAGGGCATGTGCATATCGATGATTTCGGGCAGCTGTTTACGGATCAAAGGGAGGAAGATTCGTTCCACGGCATGGCCCATGTAGCCGTCTTCCTGGGGCGGTTTCCCCACGATGATGGTCTGGTAGATCGGGTTTTTACGATGGGTCACACAGGTCACATGAAAGACGGGATAGTCGTCGGCCAGAGAGTAAAATCCGGTGTGATCACCGAAGGGACCCTCCCGCCGCAGCTCATCCAGTTCCACATAACCTTCTAAAATAATCTCGGCATTGGCCGGAACTTCCACATCAACGGTTTTGCAGGAAACCATGTCCACAGATTTTCGGCGTAGGAAGCCGGCAAACATCATTTCGTCCAGGTCGTCGGGTAGAGGGGCGATCCCTGAGAAGACAACGGCCGGGTCGGCTCCAATGGCCACCGCGACCTCGATGCGACCGTCCCCTCCGGTGCCACCCTTTACACGCCCAGCTTCCCGAAAGTGCTGGGCTCCGTGCTTGTGTGTCTGCCAGTGCATGGCTGTGGTGGTTTCGTCAAAGACCTGCATTCGATAGACGCCGCAGTTGCGCTTGCCTGTCTCGGGATCTTTGCTGAAAACCAGCGGCAGGGTGATAAAGCGGCCGGCGTCTTGAGGCCAGCACTGAAGAATAGGAAACTCCAGAAGCGAGAAGTTCTCAGTCTTGACCACGTCCTGACAGGCCCCGGAGCGAACGATCTTGGGAATTAGAGTGGCCAGTTCAGCGAGTTTGGGGAGCATTTTCAGCTTGTCCAGCATTCCCTCGGGAGCTTTGATCTCGAGCAACTCTTCGATACGCGCGGCCACCTCTTCCAGCGACTCAACGTCCAGCGCGAGATTCATCCGCCGATAAGATCCAAAGGCGTTGATGAGGAGGGGATGCTCGGATCCTTTGGGGTTTTCGAAGAGCAGGGCGGGCCCCATTTCCTTCGAGACACGGTCGGTAATCTCAGCAATCTCGAGAACCGGATCCACTTCAACTGGAATACGTTTCAGCTCTCCTTCTTTCTCGAGGCGCTTGATAAAAGCTCGCAGATCCTCGTATCGGTAACTCATGGGATGCATATTGTGCTTTCTCAGGCATTGAGCGTCAATGTCGGAGAGGCTAAAGTTCTACTGTCGGGCCTCGTAGGGGCGAGCCGGTGGCTAGCCACGAGTGGCTCGCCACGAGTGGCTCGCCCGAACCATTAGGATTGCCAAGACCGGCGCCACAATGGTAAACATCGTGGCACTCATTCTGTTCGGGATGTCCTGATACCATACACCACCGGCTGACCCTTACGAGAATGCGGTGAACCAACAATTCCCGTGCAGGGAGAAACGATGAGCACTAGCGACCCCCTTTTAGGGGCACACATGTCGATTGCCGGGGGAACGCCACTTGCCATCCAGCGTGCCCTGCAGGCGGGATGCAGGGTTCTTCAGATCTTCGTGAAAAACTCCAACCGGTGGAAGGGCAAAACTCTGGGTGACGAAGAGGTGGGCAGCTTCCGCAAGGCCTGGGCCGATTCAAAACTTCACCAGGTGGTGGCTCACGACAGTTACCTGATTAACCTGGCCTCTCCGCAGGAGGAGCTGTGGCAGCGATCCATTGAGGCAATGCTCGATGAGCTGGATCGCTGCCAGAGGTTGGGGGTGAGCCTGTTAGTCACTCATCCCGGCTCCCATATGGGAGAGGGAGAGGGAGCCGGGGTTCGAAGGATTGCTCAGGCCATCAATCAGATTCACGAAAGGAGCGGCCAATGCAATGTTCCCATCGCCCTGGAAACAACGGCTGGCCAGGGAACCAGTGTCGGCTATCGATTCGAACACCTACGCGACATTCTGGCTGCTACGCGTCATCCTGAGAGGGTTGTTGTCTGTGGGGATACCTGTCATATCTTTGCGGCCGGCTATGACATCAGAGGGGAAGCGGAATATGGTAGGACCATGGAACAGTTTAGCCGTGTGGTAGGACTTGAGAAGCTGCGTGTTTTCCATTTCAACGACAGTAAGAAGGATCTGGGAAGTCGTGTGGATCGTCATGAACACATCGGCCGGGGGAAAATTGGGACCTCGGCGTTTTCCTGGTTTCTGAATGATGAGCGCCTGGATCAGATTCCCAAGATTCTGGAGACCCCTAAGGGAAAAACCCATCGAGAAGACCGGAGAAACTTGAAGCTCTTGAGATCACTCGTGAAGAAATGAGAAAGTCGAATTTCGAATTGGGATTGTTTTACATTCCGGTTCGGATGGGCTAGATTGCCGGAAAAGGGAGGGACTTAACGTGTCGGAGAGGACAACATCAGAGTGAGTGACCGCTCGCATCAGGCAGGCGGTTGGAGCCTGATCGTTCGATTGATCCTCATCGGTACCTCCGTTTTTGCCCTCTATGCCAATGCCTTCAGTGTTCTTGCTCCCACCTACAACCGCATGGTGCACTGGGGCCTTCTAGCCACAGTCGTTTTTCTCAGCTACCGACGAGACAGATCGGCCCAAGGCAATCCGAGGATGACCGATATCGCCCTGGCGGCTCTTACGGCGGCCACCAGTGTTTTTGTCATTGTGGATTGGTCCTACTACATTGAACGAACCGGACTGGTCACCCAGTGGGAGCTGGTCGCGGGCGTGCTCATGGTCCTGCTGCTGTTGGAGGCGACCCGCCGCGCCATCGGTCGGTTTCTTCCTTTTCTGGTGGTGATTTTCCTCCTTTACGCGATCTTCGGTCGGTTCGCGCCGGGTATTTTTGTTCATAAGGGCTACGGTCTTCCCCGGCTGGTGGGCACCCTCTATCTTGGTAACGGTGGGATTTACGGCCTCCCCATGGAAATCTCCGCCACCTATGTCATCATGTTTGTGATCTTCGGTATGCTGTTGATGCGCTCCGGCGGAGACCGTTGGTTCATCGACTTGAGCTACACTCTGACGGGCCGGCTCCGGGGTGGACCGGCGCTGAGCGCCATCCTTTCCAGCGGCATCATGGGCATGCTCACCGGTTCTCCCGTAGCTAATGTGGTCACCACCGGGAATTTCACCATCCCCTTGATGAAACGCACAGGATTTCGACCGCACATGGCGGGCGCTATTGAAGCGGTGGCCTCCACGGGGGGCATGTTTACCCCGCCGTTGATGGGAGCGGGGGCATTCCTGATCGCCGAATTCCTTTCCATCCCTTATGTCGAGGTGGCCAAAGCCGCTGTCTTTCCCGCCGCGCTGTTTTTTCTCTCCCTGCTGGCGGTCGTGTATTTCACGGCCTGGCGAGAGGACTTGAGGATTCATGACACGGAGTCGGTGCCCAAATTAGGGCAGACGCTCATCCGGTACGGACATATGAGCCCCCCTCTGATCTTTCTGGTGGTGCTGATTTTCACTGGGCGCAGCTTGATGCTGTCCGCATTTTGGGCAATGGGTTTGACGGTCGGACTCTCTCTTCTCCGATCCCACACCCGGATTAGCCTGTCAAAATTGTTCTCCGCCCTGGAAGAGGCAGCTTTTAAAACCATGCCCATCGCCACGGCCTGTGCTTCGGCTGGAATCATTGTGGGCATCATCAACCTGACAGGCCTGGGTTTTACTCTTTCTGGAGCCCTCACTGGACTGGCTGAGGGACAGCCCGTGCTGCTCCTTGCCGTGACTATGCTGGCCTGTCTTTGCCTGGGCATGGCGGTGCCTCCTACCGCTGTTTACATCATCATGGCGGGTCTGACCGTGCCGGCAATGGTCTCGGCCGGGTTCAGTCCGCTGGGCTGCCACTTTTTCATCTTCTTCTGCAGCTCCATCGGAGCCATCACTCCTCCCGTAGCGCTGGCGGCCTATGCGGCCGCTGCCATCGCCGGTTCCGACGTGAACCGAACCGGGTTTACCGCTTTTCGACTGGGAATTGCCGGCTACTTGATCCCGTTTCTGGTCATCTACTGGCCCGGGCTGATGATGGTGGGCGAGTGGGGAGAAATCTTACTGGCGCTGATCGTTTCGATCGTGATGATTTTGGCAGCGGCGTTTGGCTTGGAGCTTCTTGGCTATTTGCGCAGGGGGCTGTTGGCCCGTTGGGACTCGAGGAAGGGCAACGCCAGAATTGATAGTTGATCGGGCGGTAGTGTATTCGTGCTTTCGTGCCTTCGTGCAACCCTGAATTCTTGGGTTAGACACTTGGGGTGGCTCGTTGGACTCAAGATTTAAAACCTGAAACCTGAAACCTGAAACTTGGAACTTGGAACGCGCGCGGAGCGCGCTGCGACTGCACGAACTCGCGAAAGTCGCCTGCTAGTCCCCCATTCACACTTTACAAGGGCAGGTTTCTGGGCCAAAATTCCCCCATGACCATCAGCATGGAAGAGAGCCGGAAGGTTAAGAATGGACGCAAAATGTGTGGAAGTATGCGGGAATTCATCGATGTGCTGGAGGCTCACGGCAAATTCCACCGGGTCAGCAAGCAGGTGGATCCGAGTTGGGAGGTTTCCTGCATGGCCCGTTGGATTTACCAGGGTCTTCCCATGGAAGAGCGCTTTGGGCTGCTCTTTGAAAATGTCAAGGGCTCAAGCATGGCGGTTGCCACGCCTTTGATCGGAGCTTCGCGGCAGGTGTATGCACTGGCTTTGGGGACGACACCTCAGAAGATTCACGAAGTCTGGCTGCAGGCTTTGCGTCAGCCCATCGCCCCCAAGGAGGTGAAGTCGGCTCCTGCTCAGGAAGTGGTGATCGGGAAGGGAGAGGTTGATCTTTCCTATTTGCCTGTGCCCATCTGGACGCCCGGTAAGGATCGCAGACCCTGCATTACGGCCTGCGTGATCACCAAGGACAAGAACACGGGAGTGCAAAATATGGGCACTTACCGCTGTCAGGTTCAGTCCAAGAACCGTTGCACATTAAATACGAACCCAGGCCGCCAAGCTTATGAGAATTATCAAACCTACGCTGTAAATGGGGAACCTGCCCCTGTGGCGGTGGCCATTTGTTGTGAACCGGCGGTCCACATGGCCACGGCGGCCGCTCTGCCCAAGGGGATAGACGAGGTCACGGCAGCCGGAGGGCTCAAGGGTGCTCCCGTCGAAATGGTTCGGGCCAAGACTTCTGATTTGCTGGTGCCCGCCCAGGCGGAAATTGTGGTGGAGGGAGAAATCCATCCTACCGGTCGAATGAAGGAGGACGCCTTTGGAGAGTTTGCCGGCTACATGGGGCCCGTTGGGGATCGGCCGTTTTTTGACGTCCAGTGCATCACTCACCGCAAGGATCCCATCTACTATGGTTATCTCAGCCAACATCCGCCCAGTGAAAGTACCCTGATCCAGGGTCAGGCCAATGAGTGTGTCATTCATAAGCTGCTGGTTGACGATTGGTCGGAGCCCACGGTCCTGGATGTGGCATTGAATCAGACCCATGGGGGTTTGCTCGGTTCTGTCGTGATTCAAATGGATCCCACCTATCCGGGACATGCCAAGAGGGTGGGCCGCCTGGTAGCCGAGATGGGTGTCTTTTTCAAGACGGTCATGGTGGTGAATTCCGATATTGATATTCGCCACCAGCAGCATTTGGATTGGATGATGAATTCTCGCGTCAACCCGGAACGGGATCTGGTCATCATCAAGGACGTTTATCAAATCTACGACCCCTCCGCCGTAGACGGTATGGGCTCGAAGCTTGTCATCGATGCCACCGAGTCGGGTTCCGAACCCAACCTGTCTCTCCCGCCCAAGGATTTGTTTTACAAGGGGTATGAAAGCTGGAAAGAGGCAGGATTGCCTGATTTTGAGCCGCCCCACTGGATGGAGCGACTGCTGGATTACCATGCCAAGCGGATGGAAGCGCAGGAGAAAGAGAAAGACTAATCCCCTTCCTGTTTATGATTACTCAGATCCTGCTGGCCGCTGGCCTTTCCGTCAGGATGAAAAGCTCCAAACCTCTCCTGGATTTTTCAGGGATGCCCCTTCTCTCACGACTTCTCGAAGAGTGCCGGCAGTCCCTGGCGGATGCGGTGGTGGTGGTTTTGGGACATGAAAAAGAGAGGATCCTGGAGCAAGTCGATTTTTCAGGCGCCCAGGTGGTGGAAAATCCCAACTACAAATCAGGGCAGACCAGCTCTTTTCAGAGTGCCCTTGAAGCGATGGATCCGGGAACGGAAGCTTTTTTGAACCTTCCCGTGGACCATCCCCTGGTGACAGGCAAGGAAATTGACGCGTTGATCCAGGCCTACCGGAACCGGCAGGAGTCCGCAAAGATATTCATTCCGACCTTTGAAGGACAGGAGGGGCGCCCTGTTTTATTCGAGATATCACTCAGACAGGAAATCCTGGCCCTGGACCCTGATGAACCGGTCAACGGAGTCATCCAGAAGTTCCGAAACTGTGTCGTCCATGTCCCGGTTGCCAATCCCTATATCATGAAGGATATGGATACGCCGGAAGATTATCGGGAATGTTTGAAACTCTTCAAGAAAATTCAAAATTAAAAACAAATTCAAAATCCAAAATCAGAAATTCAAAACCTGAAATCAAGGATTCCAGCCAGGACCTCCTAAACCCGGTGAGGGGTTTTTGAATTTTGAATTTTAGGTTTTGAATTTTGAATTTTCGAAAATATGGGGATATCCCCATATTTTCGCTTTACTTCTGAGCCTTCATCTTCGAGGCAGCTGCCAGCACTGACTCGACAATTCCCTGATAGCCGGTGCATCGGCACATGTTTCCGGAAAGACCCACTCGGACTTCCTCTTCGGTGGGATCGGGGTTTCTCTCCAGAAGTTCACAGGCGCTCAGGAGAAATCCGGGAGTGCAGAATCCACATTGCAAGCCGTGATTCTCCCAGAAGGCTTCCTGCAAGGGATGAAGTTTGCCGTTTTTGGCCAATCCCTCGATGGTGGTAATCTCTGCGCCATTGGCCTGCACTGCAAACATCAAGCAAGACCGCACCGTATACCCGTTCATGAGGACCGTGCAGGCTCCGCAAATCCCGTGTTCACAGCCCACGTGGGTACCCCGAAGGTCCAGGTCTTCGCGCAGGAAGTCGGATAGGAGTCTCCTGGGCTCGACCTGCCTGTTGTAGGTGAGTCCATTGACGGTGATTTCTACGGATCGGTACGCTTGGGGCATTTCTCTTAGCTTTCCTTCTTGAGATTCAGTATCGCCGCTTCCTCGGCTTTCTTGATTGCTTTCTTTGCCAGTACGCCGGCCAGATGCTTTCGCTGTTCGGCCGTTGCGTGAAGGTCAGTGAAGGGATCGACCTTTTCACTCACCCGAGCAGCCAATTCGTCTAGGAGCGAATCCGTGATTTTTTGACCTTGAAGAAGTCCTTCGATTTCTGGATCTCTAAAGGGAGTTTCATCCACGCCGATAGCGGCCAGGCGGAGCTCCGTACAGGTCTGCTTCGCATCGAGAGTCACAACAGTGGTCACGCCCACCACCGCGAAGTCCCCATGACGCAAAACAAACTCCTCAAATGCCCATCCAGCCGAGGGCGCAAGGGCAGGGAATTCGACTTCCACCAGCATTTCAGAGGGTTCAAGGACAGTGGTCATCACGGTGACGAAAAAATCCTTGGCCGCGACGGTTCGTTCTCCTTCGGAACTGCGAATTTTCATCTGGGCATCCAGAGCTTTGGCTATGGCGGCCAGTTCGGCTGTGGGATCGGCGTGAACAAGACTTCCTCCCACCGTACCGCGGTTGCGGATCTGAGGATGTCCGATCAACTCGGCAGCGTCCGTCAGCAGCCCGCACTTGGAGCGAATGATCTCAGAGGTCTCCAGCGTTCTTTGCCGAGTCATGGCACCAATGGCCAGGGTGCCATTGTTTTCACGGACATAATCCAGATCCTTGATCCGATTGATGTCAACCAGAACCTGGGGACGAGCCAG
The DNA here is from genome assembly GCA_022562935.1 of Acidobacteriota bacterium. GTDB lineage: Bacteria > Acidobacteriota > UBA6911 > RPQK01 > JADFOI01 > JADFOI01. The sequence goes on along the minus strand of JADFOI010000008.1, from coordinate 23,945 downwards.
CCTAAAGTTGAGCAGGGGTACCAGGCTTTGACCGCCGGCCAGAATCTTGGCATCTTCACCGTATTCCTTCAGTAGATCGAGGGCTTCCTCGACGGTTGTGGGATCGAAATAGTCAAACTTTGGGGGCTTCATGGTGTCTTGGATTCGTGGATCAGTGTCCAAACCCTCTTGGGATTCAGGGGCAATTCGTTGATCCGGATTCCCAAAGGTCCCAGGGCATCGGCGACTGCTCCGGCGATGGCGGCCGGTGCCGTTTCGCTGCTGCTCTCCCCCGCCCCCTTGGATCCTAAAAGAGTCAGGGGTGAAGGCGAGCAGATGTGGCCGATCGTTAACTTGGGAGCTTCCACCGCTGTGGGACACACATAATGCATGAAGCTGCCGGTGAGAAATTGGCCATCGTCATCGTAGGCTAATTCCTCGAACAGGGCTCCTCCGATGCCATGCAGAGCTCCTCCGTAGATCTGACCTTCCACAATCTTTGGGTTGATAATGGTTCCGGCATCGTGGACGCTGAACCAGTCCAGAATGTTCACCTTCCCGGAATCCGGGTCGACTTCGACCACGGCGATCTCGACCATAAAGCCATAGGTGTTGGAGGAATTGACTCGGTCCTGAGGGTCGGGAGCCACGTTGGCGGGGAAGCGGAAGACCGCTCGGGCTTGAAGGCCTGCTTCGACGTCATCGGGGAGAAGTTCATGATTCCAGTGGGCGGTTCCGGCAACCCGCTTGACGGTTATGTTCTTCTCGGGATTGTCCTTGGCAAAAACCTTTCCCTCTTGGATGATCAGATCCTCCTCGGGAACAGACAGGAGTGCGGCAGCCAGGTGAATGATCTTCCCTTTGAGCTTACGGGCCGCCAGGACCGCTGCGCTGGTCCCCACCGAAGCAAACCGGCTGGCATAGGTTCCTGAGGAAATGCTCCAGCCGTGTTTGGCGGTGTCGAATTCATCCACAATCACCACATCATCAGGAGTGATGCCCAATTCATCGGCCACGATTTGTGTGACCACTGTTTCATGGCCTTGTCCCTGCGGAGTCGTGCCCATTGTCACGCTGACCTTACCCCGCTGGTTCATCTGGATGGTGGCTGACTCGGCCGATCCTGACTTGGGCAGGTAGCCGGCTCGTGCCCGGAACTCCGGGGGTAAGGCAATGGTGATGTAGCCCATGTTGGACACCGAGGGGTCAACGCCCGTGGCGATACCGATTCCAAACAAACGACCCTCTGCTCTGGCCTTTTTCTGCCGCTCCCGGAGTTTCGTGTACTGGCTCATCTCAACCACCAAATCCATAGCCTTCGGGTAGTCTCCACTGTCGTAAATGCCTCCCGTCGGAGTGGTGTAAGGCATGTCCTCGGCCGTGATGAGGTTTTTCATACGGACCTCTATGGGGTCCAGTTCGAGCTCTTCGGCGATCCTGTCCATCATCCGTTCCTGCTCAAAGTAGATCTGCTGACATCCGTAGCCGCGGTTCGGACCGGTCGGACACTTGTTCGTCATGACAACGTAAGCGTCCAATTGAACGTTCCTGACCTTATAAGGTCCGACGAAGTTACCAATGGGGCGGAAAGTGCAGGCGGGCTCGGGAGCGCGCAGGTAGGCTCCAACATTCTCGATGACTTTGGACTTGATTCCCAACAGCGTTCCGTCGTTTTTCACCGCCACTTCGCGATAAGCCACCCGGTCGGTCTGGCAGGAACTGGCCATGAGATGTTCCTGGCGGTCCTCGATCCACTTGACTGGTCGTCCAGCCTTTCTGGAGGCAAGGGACAGAAGCACGATGTAGGGGTAGATGCTGGTCTTGATGCCGAAACTTCCCCCGATGTCTGAAGGCACAATAAAGCGCAGCTTGTTTTCCTCAACATCCAGAGCTCTTGCCGCCACAGCATGCATGCTGAAGGGACCCATAAAATTTGAATGGACGGTGAACATTCCCGTTATGGCATCGAAATCGGCAATGACGGCATAGGTTTCCAAAGGAAGGGAGCTATAGCGAGGAAAGACGAAACGTTCCTTGAGTATCAGGTCGGCTTCCTCAAAGGCTTGATCCACGTCACCATAGTTCAGCAGCCGATGACAGCCAATGTTGTTTCCAAGTTCCTCGTGAAGGACCGGCGCGTCCGCCTCCAGAGCAGCCTCGCAGTTCACAATGGGAGGCAGAGGTTCGTACTCGACCTGGATCAATTCCATGGCGTCTTCGGCCACATAGCGATCCGAGGCAACCACCACGGCTACCGGCTCTCCCACGTAGCGAACCTTCCCCACGGCGGCACTGTAGTACTTAAAGGCTGCCGTTACACCCACCGGGAAGGGCTTGCTCATTTGGCCCACTTCCTCCCCTGTCAACACGGCAATCACACCGGGATGGTTCTCTGCTTCGCGGGTGTCGTAGGATAGAATTCTGGCGTGGGCACGAGGACTTCGCAAAATGGCGGCGTGATGGAGGTTGGGCAGGGTGATGTCATCCACAAAGGTCCCTCGACCGGTCAAGAGGCGGGGATCTTCACGTCGTTTGATACTTTGGCCTACCCAGGTTTTGCGCAGTTCCTGGCCACTAACTTCCTTCTTCTTGGGTTTGGTTGCCGGGGGCGTCATGACCATCGTAGCGGTACCATCCTTCACGAAATGAGTCCTCCCAAATCCATTGCCAATCCATTACCTCCTCGTGCGAACGCATGAAGATACCTGTTCCCCGCTTCCCAAGTCAAGTTAGGCTGCAAGTGAATGCTAGCACGCTAGAAAGACCGGAAAACAGACTGGAATCGTTGTGATCGACACAAGTCTCCCAGGTGTGCTACGAACTTATGAATCTAAGGGCGGGACGGTCGATTCAAGCGGCGGAGAAATCGACGCTCAGGCGACTGTTTCCCCACTCCAGAACCAGCGTTCCCTTGGAGCCCTGGCCGCTCAGTTCGATGGTCATCGCCTCCACGGGAGCTTGGGTCTTGCCCAGGGTTCCCGGAGCTTCGACCAGTATGTCCGCTGGTTTGCCCCCTCTGCGTCCCGGACTCTTGGAGAGAACAAGCGACCAACTCTCGCTGTCGGTGAAATGAGCCGAAAGGGCATACTCACCCTTGGGGATTGTTGTCCCGGCGAAGTTCAGATCGATTTCCGTCTTGAGTAGAGTGGTTGCGTCCGCGCCCATTCTCCAGTAGGCCCCCGGTTGGATCATGCTGAGCAGATCCCGGCCCTTGGCCAGGGGCTTATGGTATTCGACCGATACCATTCCCTGCCCGATCTGAGCGCTGGTGAGACCATGTTCATTACCGTGTCCCAGGGCGAAAAAGGTCACCAGCAAGGGGGTTGCCAGGACAGCGACCACCAGCCACGATTTTCTCTGAATCATTCTTCCCATGTAAAACCTCCTGCAATTGGATCGGAAGATACCGTTTCTGGCAGCGAGTATATAGCGACGGCTGAAAGGGAATCAAGGACTTTCCGCTTCCGGCAACCGGGGATCGGGCTGCATCCGGTCTCGGATCCGGGCATACCAGTGCATGGCCTGGAGAGATTTAATGGCCATGCGGGTGGTCTCGAACACCGGCATCCTTAAGCCTTCGATTTCCGAAAGCCATTTGTCCTTCACCTTTCCCCCCAGCATAACGGTGAAAAGCGGCTTTTCGGGGTGCTGCTGCCGGGCTGCCTGGTAGATCTCGCGTATGCCATCGAAGTCGGCGTTGGAGAGGGCCAGTAGGATGACCAGTACTGCATCGGTGTTCTCATCGTCGAGCACCGACAAAATTCCTTCCTCATGCACCAGCCTGTTTCCGGCACCCAGGGCCGCCCACAGATCGAGAGGGTGGGTCGCCGGTTGCCAGGTCGGTAAAAACTTCTTGATTCTCTGCCAGGTGGTATCGCTAAAGTCGGCCAGCTCGAATCCGTGCAGGCGCAGTTCATCGGAGGCCATCACCCCATTGGCGCCGCTGAAGGTCACAATCCCCACCCGGTTTCCCTGGGGAAGGGGTTGATAGGAGAAGGCCTTCATATACTCGAGAAACTCCTCCAGGTCGTCTGCTCGCACCAGGCCGTACTGGCGGAAGGCATGCCCCAGCAATTCGTCGTCCACCGCCAGAGAACCCGTGTGAGAAGCTGAGGCCCGGGCACCCAGGTCGGTGCGCCCCGGTTTCAGGACGATGATCGGTTTCTCACGCTTGACTCTGTTGGCCAGGGAAAGGAAGGAGCGAAGTCGACTCAGTCCCTCCAAATGAAGGGCGATCACTTGGGTGGCAGGGTCCTTCCAGGTGTATTCCAGAAAGTCCGTTTCATCCAGGTCGATCTTGTTCCCGAAAGCGACGCTTTTACAAATTCCCAGTCGTTGAACGGTACGTGCCATCAACTGGTCGGCCACAGCCCCTCCAAAGATGCCCGATTGGGCAGCCAGTGCGATGGGGCCGTCCTGCCAGTTGGTGAAGAGCACGAAGCTGGCCACCAGGCTGGCCTGCATATTGATAAAGCCAATGGTGTTGGGTCCGATGCAGCGAATACCCGAGTCCTTGATGAGCTTGCGCAGCTTGGTCTCGGCCTGGGCGCCCTCCTCTCCGACCTCGGCAAACCCGGCGGCCACAATCACGGCCGCCTTTACCCCTTTTTGCTTGCAGTGTTCGATCATATCCTCAATGTACTGGCCGGGCAGAAGAAAGAAGACCAGGTCGATGGTGCCCGGTACATCGAGGATGTTTTTGTAGGCCTTATAGCCGAGAATCTCGTCGGCGTTGGGATTGATGGGATAGATCTGCCCCTTATAGCGATTGACAATGATGCTCTTGAGCAAGACGTGACCGGATTTCTCCGGATTCGACGAAGCTCCGATCACCGCCACCGACTGGGGTTCCAATAAGGAGGAAAGATCGTTCAATTTATTATAGGCTATTTCAAGTCAATAATGATGTAGCCAGGATGATGCATCGAGCGGGCTTAATACATAATCTGACCGCCGTCGATGTTCAGAACCTGACCGGTGATGAATCCGGCCTGATCGGAGGCCAGGAACATCACGGCTCCCACCAAATCATCGGGCTGCTGTATGCGCTGAATGGATCGAGCGGTGACTCGCGATTCTAACATCTCTTCTGAATAGTGCGCCTTAACCCCTTCCGTCGAAGTCAAACCGGGGGTGATGGCATTGACCGTGATCCCGTCACCGCCAATTTCGCGAGCCAGGGCCCGGGTGAATCCTAAAGCGGCTCCCTTCGAGGTCACATAGTGCAATATGCCGGGGACGCCGCTCAGAGCAGTATTGGAAGACAGGTTGATAATGCGTCCCCATCCTTGCTCTTTCATGTAGGGGAACACCGCTCGTGCCGCCAGTAGGTAGCCCTTGACGTTCACCGCCATCACCCGGTCCCATTCCTCAACGGGAATTTCGGTCCAGGGCTTCATAGGAAGAAGGGCAGTCCACAGGGAGGCGTTATTGATCAGAACGTCGATGCGTCCGTACTTGTCATGGGCGGCCTTGGCCATGGCTTGAGTATCGGACTCGCTGGAGACATCGACACGGACCGCCAATCCATCGATTTCCTTGGCAATCGTTTTGGCCTCCTCTTCCGCAATGTCGGCAACCACTACCTGGGCGCCGCCGGCAGCAAAACCACGAGAGAAGGCCTTACCCAGTCCAATTCCCCCTCCCGTCACCACGACAACACGTCCGTCAAGCTCTCCCATCACGTACTCCTGTCCATGGATTGGCCGTAACTTTGATGAATGCAAACCCAAACCGAAACCACTCGGTTGCCGGGCTTGTGAAGTGCTCGAAGTTAGTAAACATTTTCAGGCATGTCAAGGGCCAAGGAGAGTTCGAGGACAGTCCCCGAACTCTCCTTTGCTTCTTCCCCCAGCCTGAGATATATGTGGAAGAGAACCATCGTATTTTAGGGAGCGAGACACTTTAGGATATCAGGGAGGAATGGAATGGATGTTCAAGGAAAAAAGGCTCTGGTCATGGGCGGAGGCAGCGGAATCGGACGTGCGGTTGCTCTGACACTGGCAAGTCATGGTGCTTCAGTGGCCATTGGTGATCTTGTTGCGGAACGGGCGGAGCAGGTGGCGGGTGAGATCAAGGAGACCGGACAGCAGAGCATGGGAGGTGCCGTGGACGTTACCCGACAGGAACAGGTCAGAGAGTTGGTCGATCAGACACTGGAAGCCTTTGGCTGCATAGATATCCTGGTCAACTCGGCAGGGATCTTTCCCCAGGCGACGGTACAGGACATGGCCGAGGAGGAGTGGGATCAGGTGATCGCGGTCAACTTGAAGGGGACCTTCTTACCCTGTAAAGCGGTGCTGGACCACATGATTGAAAATCAAAAAGGGAGGATCATCAATATCTCGGCCGGGCATGCGATGCGGGGGTTTCCAGCAGCAGCACACTATTGCGCCTCCAAAGCCGGGGTGAATGCGCTGACCAAAACCCTGGCCCTGGAACTCGCTCCTCACGGGATCGTGGTCAACGCCGTGGCTCCCGGTCCCGTAGATACGCCCTTGCCCCGAGGGGGAAGACTCTACACCGAGGAAGAAAAGCAGAGGATTGGTTCCACACTTCCTCTGGGCCGAATGGGGACCCCCGAAGAGCTCGCCACTACGGTTCTCTTTCTGGCTTCCGATGCCTGCAGCTGGTTTACCGGGCAGATCGTGTATCACAACGGCGGCGATATGATGCTGGGATAGTGCTGGGTGTAAGCGAAGGGCTAAAAGCGGCCACTCCAACATGAGGATGCAATTTGGGTTTGTAGCTTCTGTTTTCAGAACGGCAAGAGGCCGTCATTTAATTTTCAAACAAAAAAAGTACATTCTTGAGATCAGACCGCCTATGATGTGAAGACTTTACTGTAGAGGTCCAGATGATCGTTGGAGTCCCTATTGAGACCTATCCGGCGGAGCGGCGAGTGGCCCTGGTGCCTTTGGTTGCGGCCGATTTAGCCAAGGCCGGTTTGGAAGTCGTTGTGCAACCGGGAGCGGGTGAGAAGGCCGGCTTTCCCGATGCCGCCTACCAGAAAGTAAAAGCGCGTCTGGTATCCGATCGCACTCAACTCTTTTCCTTGGCCGACGTCATCCTGCAGGTGAATTTCTTAGACGCTCACCCGGGTGCCGGTGATGATCTGGAGTTGCTGCGCCAGGGTCAGATTGTGCTGGGACTCCTGAATCCTTTTGGAGCCCCCCAAACCGCGCAAAAACTTGCCCAACGAGGAGTCACCGCTTTCGCATTAGAACTATTGCCGCGCATTGGCCGGGCACAGCCCATGGATGCTCTGACCTCGATGGCCACCATTGCGGGCTATAAGGCCGTTCTTGTGGCCGCCGTAGAGCTCAATAAGATGTACCCCTTGATGATGACTGCTGCCGGGACCATCCGGCCCTCCCGAGTTTTTGTTATTGGAGCAGGTGTGGCCGGGTTGCAGGCGATTGCCACCGCCCACCGGCTGGGAGCACTCGTGCAGGCCTACGACGTGCGCCCTGCGGTCAAGGAACAAGTGGAGAGCCTAGGGGCCAAGTTCGTGGAACTGGAATTGAACACAGAGGGAAGTGAGGGATCGGGAGGGTACGCCGAGGCCATGGACGAAGAGTTCTACCGGCGCCAGCGAGAAATGATGGCTCGAGTGGTTGCCAAAAGCGACGTTGTCATTACTACAGCAGCGGTTGCTGGCAGAAAGGCTCCCATGCTCATCACTGAGGAAGCGGTTCAGGGAATGCATCCAGGATCGGTCATTGTGGATCTGGCCGCAGAAGGGGGCGGGAACTGTGAGTTGACTCGGCCCGGGGAGAGGGTGGAATACAACGGCGTCACCATCCTGGGGCCCACCGACTTACCCTCGACCGTGGCTCACCACGCCAGCCAGATGTACGCCAAAAACGTCTCCGCCTTTCTCCATAATCTGGTGAAGGAAGGCCAGCTGGACCTCAACCTGGAAGACGAAATCATTCGCGATACTCTTTTGACCCACCAGGGAGAGGTGATCAATCCCCAGGTGCGAGAGCTTCTGGCTCAGCCTACCTCCGCTCCCGTTAACGATGAAAGGAAAAATTCCTGATGGAGGTCTTTGTAGCCGCCCTGACCATTTTCGTGTTGGCTCTGTTTGTGGGTTTTGAGGTAATCACCAAGGTGCCCCCTCTTTTGCACACCCCTCTCATGTCCGGGGCCAACGCTATTTCAGGTATCACGCTGGTGGGGACCTTGGTCACCGCGGGTGTCCAATTAACCACTTTTACCACGATTCTAGGCTTTCTGGCAGTGGCCATGGCAACGGCCAACGTGGTGGGAGGATTTCTGGTCACCCACCGCATGCTGGAAATGTTTCGCCGGAAGGACTAAGTGTCCCCAGAACTGATTGACCTGTTTTATCTAATTGCTGCAGTCCTTTTCATTTTCGGTCTGAAAGGACTGTCCCATCCCCGTACGGCAGTGCGAGGGAACCTGCTGGGGTCGGCAGGCATGCTCCTGGCGATCGTGGTGACGCTCCTGGACAGACGTATTGTCAGTTTTGAGGTCATCGTGGCCGGGATAGTGGTGGGTGCTTTAGTGGGAGTGATTCTTGCCTACAAAGTTTCCATGACCTCCATGCCCCAGGTGGTGGCTGTCTTTAATGGCTTCGGGGGCGGCGCCTCGGCCCTGGCGGTTGGAGCCGCCCTGGAGGAGGCCCTCAGGGGAGGATTTGTAGAAGAGATATCGGTCCAGTTCACGGTGGCTGCCGCTTTATCTGCTCTGATCGGCGGCGTCTCCTTCACGGGCAGCGCCGTCGCCTTCGGCAAACTGCAGGGACTTGTCAATGATAAACCCATCCTGATCGCAGGCCGGCACGTCCTCAATGTGGCACTGGCGATGATTTGTCTGGGCCTGAGCGTGTGGCTGGTTTTAGACGGCACCTCTTCGCTGTCGTTCTGGATCCTGGCCGGGGTTGCCTCTCTTCTTGGAATCATGCTGGTCATTCCCATAGGAGGGGCCGACATGCCCGTGGTCATCGCCTTGCTCAACTCTTATTCGGGAGTGGCAGCTGCGGGCCACGGATGGGTCCTCAACAACACGGTACTGATCATTGCCGGCTCTCTGGTGGGAGCTGCCGGTTTCATACTCACCGCATTGATGTGCCGGGCCATGAACCGTTCCCTGGTAAACGTCATGTTCGCCGGTGTGGGGGCGAACGTTGCCACCATCGAGGAGAGCGAGGACATTTATGCCGGTCGGGTCAAGGCGGCCTCGGCGGAGGAAGTGGCGATGTTGTTGCAGGATGCCCGGCGGGTCATCATTGTTCCGGGCTATGGTATGGCCGTGGCTCAGGCCCAATTTGTGGTGCAGGATCTGGCTGAACTGCTTGAATCCAAGGGCGTCGAAGTGGACTTTGCCATTCATCCCGTGGCCGGGCGTATGCCGGGGCACATGAATGTCCTGCTGGCGGAGGCCAATATCCCCTACCAGAAGCTGAAGGATATGGACGAGATTAACCCTGCCTTTCGACAAACCGATGTGGTCCTGGTCATCGGGGCCAACGATGTGGTCAATCCGCTGGCCCGAGAGTCGGACCCTTCCATTCCCATCGCCGGCATGCCCATCCTCGACGTGGACCAGGCCCGTTCGGTGGTGATCGTCAAGCGCAGCCTCAGTCCAGGATTCTCAGGGATCGCCAACCCTCTCTTTGCTGCAGACAACGCTCTCATGCTCTTTGGTGATGCCAAGCAGGTGGCCATGGATCTCATGACCGCAGTCAAAGAGGTGGCCTGAACGCGTCGCGGAGACGCTCCGCGTAGAAAATAGAAAATAGAAAACAGAGAGAAAAACATATTGGGCTTCAGCCCACGGGCCGCCCAGCGGTCAAAGTTACATACTCATGAAAGCACGAATTCACGAAAGCACGAACTCACAAATTCACAACAGCACAACAGCACAACAGCACAAATAGGGGCTGGCTCTTGAGCCCGGTGTGGTGCATAATGGTGAAAATCTACACTTGGCGCAGTGGGTCGCCCAAGCCTACAACCCGCGAGCAGAGGAATGAGGCCATGAAAACCGTACGGCAGCTTTTGGAAAACAAAGGCCACGAGATCTTGTCGGCCACATCGGATACCTCTGTCTATGAGGCCCTGGAGATTATGGCCGAGCACAACATCGGGGCCTTACTGGTGCTGGACGCGGGTGAATTAGTGGGCATTTTTTCGGAAAGGGATTATGCCAGGAAGGTTGTTTTGAAAGGAAAATCCTCCCGGGGTACGTCTCTGGGAGAAACCATGAGCCGAAAGGTGGCCTGCGTCCGTGTCGACCAGACCATTGAAGAGTGTATGGCGCTGATGACGGATAAACATATCCGACATCTGCCTGTCCTTGAAGACGAGAAGTTGGTTGGCGTGATTTCCATTGGGGACGTGGTCAAAGTCGTCATCTCCGAGCAGGAATTTCTCATATCGCAGCTCGAGAACTACATTACCGGCATTCGCTAAACGGTCCCCCTCACTTTTGCCGTGGGTCGAGGATGTCGCGGAAGGCGTCGCCCAAGAGATTCCAACCCAGAACGAAGAGGAAAATGGTACCGCCGGGGATGACTGCCGTATACCAGAATTGCAGAGGATTCTGGGGCGTTCCCAGGATCCAGTTGCGGGAAAGGGAGATCAGCTGTCCCCAGTCGGCGTAGCCCATCGGGGCTCCCAGTCCCAGGAAGCTCAAGGCGGCCGCCATGATCACTACCGAACCGATGTCCAAGGAAGCCACCACCAAAACGGGAAAAATGGCGTTGGGGATCACGCGGCGAGTCAGGATCCAAAAGTCAGTGGCTCCCAGCGCCCGGCTGGCGAGGACAAATTCCCTTTGCTTGACCGAGAGTATGTCGGCGCGCAGAAGGCGGGCGTAGGAAGGCCAGGCTACCAGGGCAATGGCCAGGACCACCATGGAGAGGCTGGGGCCCAGCACGGCCACGATCACCACCGCCAGCACGATGGCGGGGAAGGCCAGAATAATATCGGTAAAACGCATCAGGACTTCATCCAGCCATCCCCCGTAATAGCCGGCCAGGGATCCCAAAGTGATGCCCACCAGAAGGGCCATGGAGATGATGGTGAGTCCAATTTTGAAGGCGGTCCGGGTTCCCCAGATGATGCCGTAATAGAGGTCATACTGCTGTTCGGTGGTCCCGAACCAGTGTTTCGAGCTGGGAGGGGTGGGATCAGAGGTATAACCATCCTGGGGAATGAGATAGGGGTCGCGGGCGTTGGGAGCCATGGGAGCCAGCAGTGGGGCCAGAAGCGCCACCAGCGCGAAAAAGACAATCAGTCCCAGACCGATGAGGGAAAGGGGTTTTTTCCGGAGCCTTTTCAGCATCACTTCAACCTGACTCTGGGGTCCACGAAGGCATAGAGAAGATCGGCCGCCAGGTTGCCCAGCACGAACAGGGTGGCCGAGACCAGGGCAAACCCCATGATGCCGGCAATATCCAGCTGCTGGGCCGCGTTGACCCCCCATCTTCCGATTCCCGGGTAATTGAATATGGTTTCCGTGATCACCACCCCCCCCAAAAGTCCTACCAGGAGCAGGCTGGATGAAGTGATCACGGGGATCAGGGCATTTTTGCGGGCGTGTTTGTTGATGACGTCAGATTCCTCCACTCCCTTGGCGCGGGCTGTGCGTACGTAGTCCTTGTGGATTTCCTCCAGCATGGAAGAGCGGGTGATGCGGATCAGCAGGGCGACGCTGTTGTAAAAGAGCGTCGCGGCGGGCAGGATCAGATGTTTCAGCGCATCCCAAAAGATCCAGAGCTTGCCGTTTAAAAGGGAGTCGAGCAGAAGGAAGCCGGTGAACGGAGTGAAGTTGGCGGAGTGTATGAACAGATCCGCCTCCAGGGAAAAGCGGCCGGGAGGAAGAATATTGAATCTCCCGTAGAAGATCATGAGCAGGAGAAGCCCCAGCACAAAAGAGGGCAGGGAATACCCGGTGATGGCCATAAACCGTGAGAAGTGATCCAGAGGCCGATCCTGATAGACGGCCGCTTTGGTTCCCAGCCAGATTCCCACCAGGAGAGTGGGGACAAAGGCGGTCAGGGCCAGTTCAAAGGTGGCCGGAAAGAAGGCCTTGATGGCCTCCGCCACCGGCATTCTGGCCGTCTCGGAGTAGCCCAGGTCTCCGACTAATATCTGTTTGAGCCAGGTCCAATACTGAATCGGGAAGGGATCTCTCAGATGGTAGGTCTCGATAACGGATTCCAAGGCGGACAGCTGGCGGGGATCTTTCACGTACAGAGAGGCCCTCATCTCTGGAGAGAGCAACTGCAGAAGGGCAAAGAGAAGGAGCGTCACCCCCAAAGCCACAAAGGGGAGCATGGCCAGTCTTCGGATCAGGTATGAGGCCATGATCGCTACATCTCAGTGGCGTCTTTGTAGATGGGGTAGAAGTCGCCGCCTCCGGCAGAGTCAGGTAGTACGGGATTGTGATACCAGCCCTTGACCCAATCTCTCTGGACGCGTAGGTCGACTGTGTCCAACACCACCAGGTGGGGTACGTCCTGGTAGGCCAAGGCCAGAATCGTGGAGTAAAGTTCCTTCCTTTTTCCCGGGTCTGTTTCTGCAATTGCCTGCTCGACGAGCCGGTCAATTTCCGGATTCTTGTAGCCCTGCTGGGCGGGATAATTTCCCCGGGAATGGAGCATGGGAAAGACAAAGTTGTGAGCATCGGGAAAATCGGCAGCCCAGCCGAGTGTGAACATCGGCAGCATCTTCTTCTGAGAAGCACTCAGATAGGTGGACCACTGAACCGGTCTGATGTCAATCTTGAATCTGGGATTCAGTTTTTCCACGTTGACTTTTAGAATCTGGCACAAGGTTTGCCGGGTTGTGTTTCCCGCGTTGTAGGTGAGAGTGAAGTGAAACCCTTTCTCCCAGACCTGTCCTCCCCAGGCCTGTTTGAAATGTTCTTCCGCTCTCTTTAAGTCATGGTTGTAGTGGGGAGCATTGGGATCGTGGCCCGGTAGAGTCTTGGGAATGCAGCCGGTGGCCTGGGTGCCCTTTCCCTGGTAGACGTCCTGAATAAAGGCCTCATAATCCAGAGCATAGGCAAAGCCTTTTCTCACATCGACATCGGAGAAAAAGTCAGGGGGGACGCCTTTTCCATCTAATTTCCCGGAACCAATATGGGGATTTCCTACCGGGTTGATGTGGAAGGTAAAGAAGACCACGGGAGACATAATGATCGTGGGCAAGTCATCAATGATGGCCACCCCGGGAATACCTCGTAGCTGTGACAACTGCGAGCGCTCCACGGATATGGTATCTGCGTCGCCCGCACTCAGCATCAGCTTTCGCGTGGTAAATTCGTTCACGCCTTTGATCATCACTCGCCTCAGTTGGGCAGGCGCCTGCCAGTAGTTCTCGTTCCGGAGTAGAACGATCTCCTTGTTCTTCTTGTCCCATCTTTCCAGCATGAAAGGCCCGGTGCCGTTCATGTGTTCAAAGAGGTAGGAGGATTCCTTTTGGGGGTTGTTGTATTCCTTCCAGGTGGATTCTGTCCCGTCCCAGTCTCCGTGACTGATCGCCCACTGTTTGGAGATGGAAGGCGCCCAGGTTGCCAGTATGCTCAGAAGCGGAGCGTAGGGTTCTGGAATTTCAATAACCAGGTTATCCCCCTGGACTTGTAGCCGACTATTGGCTTCCTGAAAGGCTTTTTCCATGACTCGTCCCCTATCGTCCCGGGTCGAGGAGTATCCTAAAATGGGCTCCAAAAGCAGGGATGAGGGACCTCCGGCTCGATCTTGAAGCAGGAAGCGCATCAGGGAATATTTCACATCTTCGGGAGTCAAAGGCGTACCGTCCTGGAACGCCACGCCTGGGCGAATGGGGAAGGTATAGGTCAAACCGTCTGGGGAGATGAGGCCGTTGGTTGTGCTGGGAACCTGGGAGGCGATCACGGGAACCAGTTCCTCGGTACTGGAGCCTTTGTATCCCAGAAGAGGCTCATAGACATTGAAAATGACCAGATGGCTGGCCGTGTCATAGGACCAGGCAGGGTCCAGACTATCCAGATCGGAAATGGTCAGGTAAGTATAGGTATCCGGGTTTTTTATGGCCGTGGGCTCACCGGGTTGGGGGTTGCCGCAGCTTGATAACAAAAAGAGCGCGGCGGTGAGGGTGAGTTTTTTCATGAGTTGGATGATTCTCCCTGTGCCACCTGGCGGTTGAGAATTCGCCGCAGCTGTTTTTCGTCGGCTCGGTGTTTGAGGATGGTTCTTCCGTTCAAAGTGGCAACCGGGATGCTGTCTTGGAACCGCGTCGTGAACTCGGATGATTCCGAGATATTGACACTTCGTATCTCAAAGTCAAAGTCTTTCTGCAGCTTCTTCAGGACGTCCAGGGCTTCATGACAAAGGTGGCAACCGGGCTTGGTATAAAAGTCAATTTGAACCGCGCTCATGGTCCCACTCTGGATGTGTCGGCATGAACCCGTGCAGTATAACATGGGGAGGAATAGGGTATCGGAGATAGTGAATGTTAATTCATAGGTTAATGTATTTAAGTAACTATATATATTTATATTTACCACAGACCAAAGGCCACAGACCACAGACCACAGACCGCAGACCGCTGACAACTGACAACTGACAATAAGAAGAAGACAGGAGTCAGGCTTGGAACCTGGAACCTGGAATCTGGAACGCGCGCGAAGCGCGTCTCCTGTCTCCCGTCTTCTTTTTTCTCTTTTCTCTGCAGGCGAAGCGCGCTACCCTCACGATTCATGACTTCCTTTATCGAACTGAGAAACGTCACCAAGTCGTATCGAACCCTGCAGGAGGAAGATCTCCTGGCCCTCCAGGATGTCTCTTTTGAGGTAGGCAAGAGCGAATTTGTCTCTGTGGTGGGAGCCAGTGGCTGTGGCAAGACCACGCTGCTGAAAATTATAGCGGGCCTCATTCCCTACAGCAGCGGAGAGGTCCTGATTGGCGGCTCTTCGGTGAAGGGTCCGCGAAAGGACATCGGGTTTGTTTTCCAGCAGCCGGTGCTTCTTCCCTGGCGAACCGTTCTGGAAAACACCTTGCTTCCCATCGAGGTGATGGGTTTGCCGCGTGAGGAGTATGGAAGGCGCGCGCAGGACATCCTGGATAGGGTAGGCCTCTCGGGGTTTTCTAATAAATACCCCTTTGAGCTTTCCGGCGGCATGCAGCAGCGGGTCGCCATCACCCGGGCGCTGGTTTATGACCCTGACGTTCTGTTGTTGGATGAACCCTTTGGGGCCCTGGATGCCATGACTCGCGAGTCCCTGAATCTGGAACTACTGCGCATTTGGAGCGATCATCGCAAGACCGTTCTGTTTGTGACCCACAGCATCTCGGAAGCGATCTTCCTTTCCGACCGGGTGGTGGCTCTAACGCCGCGGCCGGGTCGGCTGGCCGATGTTGTTGAGGTCGATCTGCCCCGGCCTCGTCGCCTGGACGTGATGCAGACCGAAGCATTCGGGATGCTGGCCAAGCGGATTCGCTCTTTGCTTGGCATCGGAGAGGAAGTGGGAGGAATAGAATGAGCAAACTGTTCCAAAAAGAGTGGGTTTGCAGCGTCTGTCTGTTAGCCGTGCTGCTGGTGATTTGGGAGGTGACCGTAAAATATTTTGAAGTCCCTTTCTTTCTCCTGCCGGCACCCAGCGGCGTTCTGACTTCTCTTCGAGACGGTCTTTCCGAGAGCCTGACCAGCCGTGTGGGATTTTATCTTCACACCTACTACACGGTGAGTGAGGCCCTCTTGGGGTTTCTCATCGGGAGTGGTTTGGGACTTATTCTGGGCACCCTGATTGCCCAGAGCCCCTTCGTGGGAAGGGTCTTCCTTCCCTACATCGTGGCCTTTCAGAGCCTTCCCAAGGTCGCCCTGGCACCCCTGTTGATTGTCTGGTTCGGCGTGGGAATGACGTCCAAGGTGGTGATCGTAGCCATGCTCACCTTCTTCCCTCTCCTGGTCAACTCCATAGCAGGATTTGAGTCTGTGGACCGAGATCTTCTGGAGATGATGCGCTCCTTTAAGGCCACCCGTTGGCAAATATTTTGCAAAGTGCGATTTCCCTCTGCCTTACCCTTTATCTTCGCAGGACTGAGTATGGCCATCGTCTACAGCCTCATCGGTGCCATCGTGGGTGAGTTCATCGGGGGGAGGCATGGTCTCGGAATCTTGATTCTGCAGATGAATTTCAACATGGACATGCAGGGAGTCTTCTCCGTGTTTGTGGTTCTTTCCGTCATTGGGATCGCTTTTTATCTGGCTATGCGCCTTATCGAGCGCCGAGTTGTTTTCTGGGCCTCCCGAAGCAGGGATGTGATTGAACTTTGAAAGAGACAGGAGGTAGAATCGATGATTAACCGGGTTCATTTTCCCAAGTTCAGTGATCAGGAAGTTCAGAGTCGCTGGCAGAAGATTCGTGATGCCATGGAGGAGCGGCAGTTTGATTGTCTGCTGATTTACGGTGCTTACTGCTCATTCGGCAGTGATCCGGGAGAGGCCAACCTGCGCTACGTGACCAATTTTGTGGATCAGTTTCAGGCCTACTGTGTTTTTCCCAAGGCCGGTGAGGCGACGCTGGTCACCAGCTTCAATGGCCACATTGCCACGGGCAAGGAAGTTTCGGTGGTTAGGGACTTTCGGTTCGGCGGGCTGAAAATCGATGAAAAGGTCGTGGAGATGGTGCGCGAAAAGGGAATGGAGAAGGGAAGAATTGGAATTGTGGGAGTGAATTCCTCGAGACGGGTTTCCATTCCTCACGAGCAATATGTCCAGATCACGGAATCCCTGCCCGAGGCCGAGTTTGAAATCGCCACTGACTTAATTGAGAGTTTACGGCGGATCAAATCCGACGAGGAAATCGAGTTTCTTCGGCGGGGCGCACAGATCACGGACCGGTCTCTGGACGCCTATGTGAAGGCGATTAAAAAGGGTGTCCGCAACATCGACCTCTATGATGAGGTTCTGGCCCGGACCCATCGAGAGGGAGGCACGCTGTGCTTTACTCTGTTAGGGTCGACTCCCATGGAGGATCCCAACATGGCCTTTCCGGACGCCTACATGTCGGATCGACCCATTGCCCAGGGCGATGTCATTATCAGCGAACACAGCTCTGCCTATGGGGGTTATTCCGGACAGATCCTGAGAACCGTGTTTGTCGGTCCACCCACCAAACACTACGAGAAACTGTTCCAGATTGGCCGGGAGGTTTTTGACAGAGTGCTCTCATCCATTCGACCGGGAAGCACGGAAAAGGAAGTTCAGGAGGGCGCCCAACCTATTCTGGACGCAGGTTTGACCGTTAAGGCTCCCCTGTTGCACGGGTGGGGGAACTTTATCGAGCCTCCCATCATGGGCGTCAAGGGTTCAGCCCATCCCATACAGAGCTACACCTTCCAAAAAGGGCATACCATAGTGATTGAACCCAATCCCAGCACGCTGGACGGAAAGAGCGGCATCTTTCTTGGAGATCTATGTGTAGTGACGGAAAATGGAGCCGAAAGCCTCCACGGTTATCCCATGGACCCGATTGTGGTGGAAGGGTGGTGAGGACTGAGTGATGAGGACTGACAACTGGAACTTGAAACGAGGAAGGAAACCATTTTGAAGACACATCTGCTTTCGAATCGATCGGGGTTGATTGTTTTGGGGCTCCTGCTCATGGCAGTCCCTGCCATGATGGGCCAGGCCGCCAAGTCGTTAACCATCCTGCGATGGGCACTGGGCGCCCCTCAAATCGATCCTCTCCTTGCCCAGACCAGCGTTGCCAAAGAAATGGGCTATTTCGCCGAAGGGGGAATTGATGTGGAGGTCACACCCCTTGGTGGAGGGGGCCGTTCGGTTCCTCTGGTCGCCTCGGGACGGTCGGAAATCGGCTACATCGGTGCCGAGACGCTGATACTGAACGCCTCCCGGGGCAGAGATCCAGGTATCATCCTGATCTTCAACCAGAATCGGGATCCCATGTTCCTGTGGGTGGTCAGGCCCGACAGCCCCATCCAGAGTATCCAGGACGTCAAGGGAAAAACGATTGGCACCCTCAGTCTTGCCGCCGCCGGTACCTCTTATGCCAAAGGGGTGTTGATGAGTCTGGGGATTGACCCTGAAAATGATGTGGAGTTTGTGGCGGTGGGCACAGGTCCCAGTTCCACGGCGCTGCTGCAGCGGGGTCAGATTGCCGCACTGGTCCAGTCCGACACCATCCTCGCCGCCATGGAGCAGGTGGGGGCAGTGTACCGGTATCTTCCCGAAACCGAGTACGCCGAATCTTATTTCCAGGGAGGGCTGTTTGTCCGCAGGGATTATTTGAAGACGAACCGAACAGAGGTCTGTGCTTTCGTTCGGGGAATTGCCAAAGGAGTCGAGTTCACCTTTGAGAATCCTGAGGCTGCCATTCGCATCCACTGGAAAATCTATCCCGAGTCCAAACCCAAGGGGATGAGTGAAGCGGAGGCCTTGAAATTTTCACTGGCCGTGCTGCGCTCGAGAATGTACAAGTGGGATCCCAGCGACGAACTGGTGAAAAAACATGGGGCCTACAGTCATGAAGAGTGGATGAAGATTGTTGAGCTGATGGGTTTAAAAGACGAGGTGACCGACCAGATGGTGCAGTCGCTGTACACCAATGAAGTGGTGGATTGCGCCAATGATTTCGATCCCCAAGAGGTTCGGGAACAGGCTAAAAACTACCAGGTAAAATAACAACCTGGAAATCATAAATCACCGCCGGCCTTCGGCCGACGGAAATTCAAAATTCAAAATCCCAAATTCCAAACAAACCCAAAATTCAAAATTCAAAAACCGCTCAACGGGTTAGGGGTCCTGGCTGGCGGTTTCCGACAGTCGGTTGGCCGGCCAGAAAGGGTGGCATCGGACAATCGAGAGCATCGGCGATGGCCCGCAGCAGTTCCCCTTCCCGCAGGGTGACCTGATCATCATGACTCACGCACACACCGCAGGCTCGCAGGAGCCGTCGCTTCAGCAAAGGGGTCACTCGATTGAGGCGGTCCAGAGCGTTGCTCAGTGCTTCGAAGCCGTCCTCCTGCTCGAGCCAGGAGAGTTTCAGCCGGCTCCCACTTAACTCCTTGACTCCCTGGGCAAAAGCTTGCTGGGCTTGTTCCTCACTATCTTGTCCGGCACGGGCCAGTCTGGACAGCAACAGAGAAATCTCGTGGGTCAGAGGTGTCAGGGACCCATACCGGGCAGCTGGAGGCCGGGTCTGGTTGAAGTGGGGATCGAGATGGCGGCGCAAGATGTGCTGCAGAGTAAACTCAAACAGGTCGATCTTCTGATCGGCCTTCATCAACTTTTCGACCAGTCCGGTAAAGTCCTGGTACTGGGAAAGGGAGAGAGTCCGCAAGGCCGGTAAGGCTAAGTCGACCAGGGGAAGGCGTGCTTCGGGCGGGCAACGGTCAATCAGTGTCGAGGCCTCCAGGGTCGCCTCAGAAGACACCAGCGGATCCTTCGACTCATTGAGCAGCTGAAACTGGGCCCGGCGGGTTTCCGAGTCGTGGCTGAGGAGTAGGGCGAAAATGATGATCCGGGCCGAGGACGGCTCACGGACCCGAGCGGTCAACCTGGAGGGCAGCCCCGCAAGGAGAAGTGTGGCATAGGCCAGATGGGCCTCCGTCAGCTTGCCGAAGAGCTGGGTCATTTGTTGCGGAATCATGGGAATGAGGGGGACGGCTGGAGCTCCCCCGGATGGAGTGGATGCGGTTGGTTTGGCGGCGGCCTGCGCCGCGGAAGCAGCCAGTTTCTTTTGGTCGCGGGTTTCAAGTGCCTCCTTGGAAGGAAAGTGAACCGTGGGAAATCTTCCGTCAAAAGAAGGATCGATGCGTTGGATGCGCGTCTCCAGCGGGGGATGAGTGGCCATGAAGCTGAAGGCACTGGTAGCTTTGTGACTTCTCATGGAAAGGAGAGGAGGTGCTTTCCCATGCCTTCCATCGGAGAAAAAGAGGTGGCTCATTTCTTCAGCCTTTGGGCTTTTGATACGTGAGCCGTTAGCCAGCCCGCCAATCTTTTTGAGTGCTCCGGCGATGCCGTCTGGATCTCGCGTGAACTGGACGGCCGAAGCGTCGGCCAGGAATTCTCGTTGCCGGGACACGGCGCTCTTGATGAACTTGCCGAAAAAGACCCCCACATAACCGATAATCAAAAGCGCGACCCCGAAGGCCAGAACAGCAGCACCCCCATTCTTCTTGCTGCTGGAAGTTCGGGTGCTTCTCAGGATCGCATACCCAATCATGGCGATCACCAGGATGCCGTTCAAAACGCCGATCAGCCGGATGTTCAGGCGCATGTCTCCGTTGAGGATGTGAGAGAACTCATGGGCAATCACTCCCTGCAGTTCTTCGCGAGACAGGATCTGCAGGGTTCCTCGGGTCACCCCGATGACGGCGTCCGCCGGAGTGAAACCTGCGGCGAAGGCGTTAATGCTCCTTTCCTCTTCCAGGAGGAATACCGAGGGAACGGGTGTTCCGGAGGCAATGGCCATCTCTTCCACCACATTGAGAAGACGGCGTTCCTGAGAATCGGAGGTGTTGGAATCGATGAGTCGACCTCCCAGCCAGCGGGCCACCACCTCTCCGCCTTGTGAGAGGGCGAAGATCTTGTATAGGCTCCCGATCACCACCACACACACGGTTGCCCCCGTGATCCACAGGAACAGATCGGGGTTCCACCATTTAAAGGGAAGTTCCGGATCGGTATTGACGTTGAAGCCGAAAAAGATGGTGATGCCAGCAATGTAGATGGAAAGGATGATCAGGATCACCGCCAGCATGAAGTAAGCGATCAAGCGCCGGGTAGTCCGGCGGGCCTGGTCCTGACGCTCAAAGAAATCCATCGTATGGGTTGCCGTTACCGCCATATTTCCTCAGAGTCTCGAAGAACAGTGTAATTCATGGGGACTATGAGAAGGAGACCTTTGGGGCCTTGCGTTCCGCGGGAGCTTCGATTTCAAACAGCTCTGCCTGCTTGAAGCCCATGGAGTTGGCAATGATGACGCTGGGAAACACGGAACACCGCGTGTTGTAGACCATGACCGAATCGTTGTAAGCCTGTCGTGAGAAAGCAATCTTGTTCTCGGTTGTGGTGAGCTCTTCCATGAGTTGGGCCATGTTCTGATTGGCCTTTAAGTCCGGGTAAGACTCCATCAGGGCGAACATGCGTCCCAGGGTACCGGTCAAGGCCGTCTCAGCGCCCGCCAGGCCTCTCATGGAATCGGGATCTCCAGGGTTCTCGGCCGCTTGCTTGCTGGCCGCCGCGGCTTGATTGCGCGCATTCACCACCGCCTCCAGAGTTTCCCTCTCGTGTTTCATATAACCCTTGGCGGTCTCGACCAGATTGGGAATCAAGTCGTAGCGCCTTTTGAGCTGGACGTCAATCTGGGCAAACGCGTTCTTGAAACGATTACGCAGACTGACCAGCTTGTTGTACATGCTGGCCACCCAGGCGATGAAGACCACCACCACGACCAGGAAAATGAGTGCCGGAATCATAGATTATCCCCCTTTAGTTTAGGATATCGAAAACTGTTGGTTTCATGTGCAAAAAGAACCACACGAGCCCGCAGGCTGAAGAAACTGTCTCAAAACTTGTAGCGGCCGTTCTGTGAACGGCTCCGGTGCTGCTGCTGGGCCATAATTTCGGGCCGCTCTAAGAGCGGCCGCTACACTCAGGATGTTGTGCCGAACCAGGCCTCGGCCAGAAGGCCCACCAGCAGCGGAAAGGGTAACAGCAGAGTCCAACGAATGACCGTGAAGCGCCAACCGATAAAGCGAGCTTCCCAAAGGGCATTCAAGAGGCTCAGGGAAGACCAACTGGTCACCAGTGTGATTGTTGCTCCCAGTCCGGTGCCCAGTTGGTACAGGGTGCTGATGAGGGGAAGAACGACGTAGGGACCTCCGGGCATCAACATCCCCATCCCCTGGGCACGCAACAACCCTCTCCACCCGGAATCAGGACCCATCCAGTTCTGCAGCCCTTCCTGGGGCAGGAGGATGCTGACATAACCGATAGTGGTGAATGCCAGAAGCAGAAGAGGCAAGACACTGAGCAGGGTACGCCCCCCTCGCGCCAGACCGCGCCGGTGGCTGCCATCGCCGCGCCGCCGGGCGTAAGCGAAAAGGATCACTGCGGGGATGAGGAGGGTGAAAGTTGCCAGGTTCATAGCTTGATGTTCTCCCGGATGGCTTCTACTTGACGCCCAGCCAGTGCCTGGGCGAGAAATCCCAACAGCGGAGGTATTAAAAAGGTGGTCAGGAGTCGGGCCACGGTCAGGCGTGGGCCCAGCAGGGCGAACTCCAGCGGCAGGCGTACCACCGGCCACACGTTCTTGGCTGAGACAAAGGCCACCAGTACCCCCAGACTGGCACCGGCTCTTAACAGGGCTGCCGCGATGGGATAATAAACGTAGGGTCCGCCAGGAATCAGCGCCCCAGCGACGCAGGCCAGGAAAATGCCCCGCCAGCCCGATCCTTCTCCCAGCCAATAAGCGACTTTCTCCTGGGTCAACAGGACCTGAATCAAACCGGCGATGACCGAAATTTGAATATAGCACCGGAGTGGGCTAGCCTCACGCCAAAACTCGGAACATCGACGTTAATCGAGCGGCGCGGTTTACTTTGGGTGGAGCTCCTGGCCGGGCTTCATACGAGTGGGAAAAATGACTTATATCGACCCGGTGGAGAGTTCACCAGACCAGGAACCATCATCCAGTCATTCCCGGAGTCCATAAATGATCCTCGTTCTTCTACACAGCCAATAGAAACGCAGCAGAATCTCGATGAAGAGATTGGACTTGTTACCGTAAATAGTCTCATTGATTTACGAGTGCTAGAAAATTTTCCTGGGTATCGGATAGTAGAAGAGGGTCAGAGCCTCTTCATACAAAATAACGATCCTTTTCAGAAAGAACAGGTTCTTCTGTACACACAACCTGAAGAAGAAACTCGGTGGCTTCTTATTCCAATCGAGTCTAGCCAAAAAAGCATGTCACGAGAAGTGCTCACTCAGAGAACAATAACGGCATTGAGTGGCATATCCTCTTCCTATACAATTAAACAGCAGGGATACCACACCATTGAGTCATTTATTGGTGTCGTCGCTATCGATGCGCTGCTTACAGAGTCAGATAAAAAGTATCTGGCAGACCAGGGTATTCAGGTCGTGGAAGATAA
>JADFOI010000008.1:0-816 GCA_022562935.1 Acidobacteriota bacterium | reverse complement strand
CCTGAACAAGGACGGGACCGTAGACGTAACTGATCAGCTTATTGTTCTCGGCGCGTGGGGTCCTTGCGTTCCGGGAGAGGCATGTCCGGGAGACACGAATGATGATTTATCAGTTGATGTCACTGATCTCTTACAGGTCTTGGGTGATTGGTGCAGTGAGGACTGCTTTCCCACTGGTGAGGGGGTAACTATCGGTATTATTGACACGGGAGTTGATTACACCCATCCTGATTTGGGTGGTTGTTTTGGAAATGATTGTAAAGTTATTGATGGTTATGATTTTGTTAATAATGATAATGATCCAATGGATGATCATGGTCATGGAACGCATGTTGCTGCTACTGCTGCCGGTAGCGGTGTTTTAAAAGGAGTTGCTCCGGATGCTAACTTGGTTGCTTATAAAGTTTTAGACGCAGGAGGATCAGGCTATTTGAGTAATGTAATAGCTGCTATTGAAAGAGCAGTAGATCCTAATGAAGATGGAAATTTTGATGATCAATATGATATTATTAGTTTAAGTTTAGGTTATAGTGGAGGGAATCCAGATTCTCCTGATGCTAAAGCTATTGATAATGCCGTAGATGCAGGAATTATTGCAGTTATTGCTGCTGGAAACTTCGGTTCCAGATTTGAAACCATTGGTTGCCCGGGATGTGCTGAAAAAGCAATAACCGTTGGCGCCACAGACAAACAGGATAATTTTGCCAGGTTTAGTTCAAGGGGTCCTGTTGAGTGGAAAGATGAGGAAGGGAATTTAAAAATAATATTGAAGCCGGAAATAGTGGCCCCAGGAGTTGATATTTGTGCTGCTCAATC
>JADFOI010000007.1 GCA_022562935.1 Acidobacteriota bacterium | reverse complement strand
CAATGACATGATTGGCCAAACCATTTCCCACTACAAAATCACAGAGAAACTCGGCGGCGGTGGGATGGGTGTGGTCTATCAAGCAGAAGACACCCGCCTGGGCCGCAATGTTGCCCTGAAGTTCCTGCCTGAAGAGCTACAGCAAGACTCCGCGGCCCGAAAACGTTTCCTGCGCGAAGCCAGGTCGGCGGCTGATCAATCGCCGACTAGTTTCTTTCTCAGTTTTGATCCCCAGGCAATAAGTGTCGTGAGGATTTTTAGAGGAGGGGGTACCCTTGAGGCAATGATGTGACGCTGTGACGGTAGTGACGCTACTGTTTTAGCTTTTTCAGCACATTGAAAGCGAGCCAGTCACTGTGGATCCTGGGTGAACTGCTACGCTTCAATTTGAACATGATGAGCCCCGCCTTGTGATCAGCATCACAAAGAAATCTCGAGCTGATCAAATAGACTTGGTCCCCAAGAAGGAGCATCATGTGGGAAAAAGCAAAAGATGAGAATCTTGAGCCTGAATCTCCACCCTTTGGGCAATATCCTAAATAAAAGAGACGATGATGGGTGAGAGGAATCTTAGAGATGACCGCCGCGAGAGGGTAAGGGGGGACGAGAGTGTGTCGGTGTCCACCGTTGGTGAGAGACTCAGGCGGGAACGTGAAAGCCGCAACATCACACTCCAAGAGATGTCCGAGTCGACAAAAATCCCCCAGAATTGCTTCAAGTTGCTCGAGGACAATGATTTCGCGAATCTCCCTGGAGGTCTGTACAACAAAGGCTACATCCGGGCCTACGCGCGGTTCATCGGTCTGGATCCCGAGCCCTTGCTCAAGGCCTATGCGCTTGCCCAGCAAACCCAGGAGCCGGAGGCCTCGGAGCACACCTCGGAGGTGTTACAGTCGCTGGTCCCGTCCCATCCGGAGGTCGCGGACGGGTCGACGGGAATGCACCTCAGATCGTGGCGGAGAACCTGGCTTCTGGTTCCCTTCGCCGTGATTCTCGTGGGGATCGCGGGGTGGGCCTACTTCCGGGGCGGCCCGCTGGAAGCCACGATTAGTACGAAGATCCCGGCCCCTGCCTTCGAGCTGGAGCCCTCCGAAGATCGAGGCGAAGCTCGTCAACCGGAGGCAGGTCCAGCGGTGCATGAGTTGAGCGCACTCCTCCAGCGAGCGCAGGGCGAGACCATGACCGCGGTCGAGGGTGAGAGGAGACTATCGATCACGGATTTCGGTGTGGGAACACGCATCGTCCATCATCAACTCGAGAACCAGGCCGAGTACTTCGAAGAAGGCACCCAGGTTTGGTTTTGGACGCGGGTGCTTGGCGGAGAAGCGGGAGAACCCATCTGGCACATTTGGCTCCACGAAAACCGAGAGATAGGTTCAGTCGAGCTGATCCTTGGAGGTCCTCACTGGCGAACCCAAAGCCGTAGGACCCTGCACTCGGGCTCCGCGGGACGGTGGGTGGCAGAGGCGCGCGACTCGGCCGGACTCGTCATGGCCAGGCAGGAGTTTACTTCCGTGAAGACCGACTCTGTCAGCGGCGCGACCGAAGATAGTCGTTGAGCCGCCCCATCAGCCCAAAGACTTCATTAAGGGCCGGGAACTGGCTGGCCTAGGCATCCCAGCTATCCCAGGAATCCACTTATGGAAAGAAGACCACTAAGCAAGTAGATGGTAGAGATTACGACAAGGATCAACAGCACAGGAGTCAGTGCCACCAGGGCGACGGAAAAAGCGAGTCTCTGGATCATAGAAGCACCCTCTTTGTTGGGAATCACTTTACTGGAATAAACGGGACGAGTTGTCAGATTACAGTCAATCATTGTCAAAGAGTGTCCTTAAAGTCGCTTACGGGTTTCGCTCGACGAGGATTGATTGCCCGAATGGAAGTAGCTCAGGTGTCGCCATAAGGTAAGTTTTGACTCTCAGTCAATTCTCCCCTGACAGATTGAAAAGGGCTGCGTACAGTCAGTGCGCGTACATGCACCCAGGGGGGGGTACCCTTCAGACAATGATCGGGGAAATGCCATTCCCACGGGCAGGTCAAAACTCAGGGGTTCAAATTAAAAGGCAGATGCTCTGCCGACTGAGCTAACGACCCACACAAATGGGATGCTAGCCTTATACCGAAGTTCCCTATCCCGAAGCAACTACAAGGGTGGGAATTCGTGTGCGAAACTCCTCCCTACACCCGCTTGCGGCTGAACCGATCCAGAGTCTGCCCGCATCTAACCGAGCCCCACAGTAAACGTTTAGTGAGTAACTTACAGGACGGGTATGGGATGGTGACTGCAGTCACCGTGAAAAACCATTCCAGAGGTCAACATGGTTGTAATCGCTCACTGAGCCCTTTTTCGCAAACGAATACAAATAGGAGTTCATCCAATGATCCGTAATCACATTGATCACAACAACGACCCGCTGCCTGCAAAGAATCAGCTGGTCGTCTTCGGCCTTCTGAGTGCTGTCTGGGTCGGTATCGTTTATCTTTCCCCAACAACGGGTGGAGTCTTTGGGTACATGGACACCGTGATTGGCTTGGCCCTCACTTCCATCTGGGTGGGGGTTATTTACCATTTCATCGCCAAAGACATCGACAGAAGAGAGAAGCTCGAACAGCTGGCTCGAGATTTGCAGCACCGGGAAGTGCGTTATCTGCTGGACGAGTTTGGGTCCTTGAAGGAACTGCTCAATGACAGTGAATTCAAGACCTTCAAGCAAACGGGTCCCAACCTGACCCTGACTCTGTTTGTCGCGCTCGCTGCAGTGACCCTTCTCTACCTGCTGACTTAATTGGACCTCCTTGGCGATTTTGGTTGCCTTCAATCCGGTGAAGACTTACGATTTGGGCCTGACGTCAGCAATTGGGAGGATTCAGCCATGACCCGAATCGCGTCCTTGGTGTCGCCTTTATGTGCGATCTCTGTGTTGGTTTTGTGGGGCTGCAGTGGATTGAGAGTAAACGAAACCGTGTCCGAGCAACAGTTGGCCTGTGAAGCCCTGGCCCAGACACCGAATCTAACCATTATCGTGGCTCGATGGGTTGAAGCCACCGAGACGACCCCCCAATACTGCTATATGAAAGGCCTCATTTCTCCGGCCATTGTTTATCATATGCAGCTTCCCTTGCCTGAGAACTGGAACGGGCGACTTCTCAACATCGGAGACGGCGGCAAGGATGGGGACCTGGATTTCGCCGATCACCGCCTGGCCCAAGGTTATGCCGTAGCCAACAGCAACATGGGACACGACAACGGGGTCGAACCGGGCGCATCCTTCGGATTCAACAATCGGCAGGCGGAAATCGATTTCGGGTACCGGGCAGTGCATCTGACGGCCAATGCTTCCAAAAGTGTCGTCGATGCCTATTACGGCCGGAGTCCACAGTATTCCTATTTCGAAGGTTGCTCCACCGGTGGTCGCGAGGCCCTTATGGAAGCCCAACGGTTTCCCTACGATTTTGACGGGATCGTGGCCGGGGCCCCTGTCCTCTTTTATCAGAAGTCCAACGCCACTCACGTCTGGATGTTGCAGCAAATATTCCGAGACAATCTGGCCGGCAATCTCGCCTACGACCAGGATGGTGATGGTGTTCCGGAAAGCCTGACCAAGTTCGATCTATTGATCGATACCGTGCTGGCCAAGTGTGACGGGTTGGATGGAATCACCGACAGCGTCATCGACAATCCTCTGGCCTGTGACTTTAAACCCGAGATCGATCTGGCCGAGAATATGTGCCCGGACAATGTGAATGGTGACGCCTGTTTCACCACCCAACAACTCCAGGTCATCAAGGATATCTACCGCGGGGCACACGACAGCAAAGGCGTCCGTATCCTCAAGGGCAAATCTTTGGGGACCGAGCCGGGTTGGGCATCGGGCCTTTTCCCTCACGCAGGTAATTCCATGTCACCTGCTCGACTGGGCACGCCTGAGCGTCCAGGCACCACTGCCGATCACATCAACTACCTCTTTTATGAAAAGGATCCGGGAGTCCCCATGCCCGCTTTCAACGACCTCTCTCAGGTGCCCGATAAGACCAGACAGCCTCCTGAGTATGCCTGGTGGGAATTCGATATTGACGATGTCACCTCAGGCAAAGGAGACCTGATGATTTCGATCACCGAGGCCACCGATCCCGATTTGAGTCGCTTTCTGCTCAAGAACAACGGTAAATTGATCATTTACCACGGATGGGCGGACTCCGCAGCCAATCCCGAACCCACCCTGGATTATTACAAGGACGTCGTGGCGACCACCTTCAACGACGACATCGATGCGGCCAAACAGAAAGTGCAGCTTTTCATGGCACCCGGCATGGAACATTGTCGCAATGGTCCCGGACCGAATTCCTGGGACAAGCTGGCGCCCCTGGTGGAATGGGTGGAAAACGGCGAGGCACCTGATTTCATCGTTGCCACCCACAGCACCGACGGAGTGGTGGACAATGAACGACCCATCTGTGCCTACCCTGGTAAAGCTGTTTACACGGGCCCTGCCGGTGGAGAGAATGATCCTGCCAACTGGGTGGCCAGCAATTTTGCCTGTCAGTGAGTTTGGATCAGGCGCAGTCCATCCAGTCCCTCCTTGCCGAGGCCCTCGATAATCGAGCGACTGTGGACTCTTCCCCGCTCCTCACCCGCCTCGATTCCTCGATCATGGCGAGCCTGAGCACAAACTCTTGCCGTGCAGGGTAGTAGGGGAACATCCGGATGGACTTGGAGAGCATGGCTGAAACCTCCTCCACAGGAACGAGTTTCAAAGAGACCTCATCAGCGCACAGCTCCCGATAGATCCGTTCCCACAGACGCTGACACTCCGGAACCAGATGGCCCACCTCATGGCCAATCAACACTCTTCTCTCTCCGCTGGAGAGCTTCTGAAGAAGCTTCAGGTTAAAGAAGAATGTTACGAAATCGTGGCCAGAAGCGTCCCTCTCATAAAGTATTTGGGCCCCTCTGGACATCTCATCGGAAATGACAATGATGTATTCATCCGGCGTTAGGCCGAGTTGGGACAAATACTTTTCAACCGTTTGGCTGACTTCTATTTCTAGTGTCTGGCTTGTAGCCAGAGTCATGGTCAACAAGGCTAAATAAAGCGTCACTCTAGACCTCCTATCGTCCAAAAAAGAGATGCAATCTTAGAAACCGTTCACGGCAACAGCTTGCCGTCTGGGCGCCTACTTGATCGGATCGTCCTTCCCTGTCAGGAGCGTCGGGATCGTGGTTGAGGAGCAACAATGTCATGGGGCGAGGACCCCTTGGGATGGCCTCGCTCGATTTCCGTGACGAGGCAGTCGAAGTCCTCGATGAGCGGGTTGATCGTGGCGGAGATTGGGGCGTAACTGTAGGTTTCGCTGAGGATGTTGAAAAGACCTTTGAGAATACCTAGAAGTTTTTCAAGCCTGTGAAGTTGGTCAGTCGTGATGACTCGCTGACTTTCTGCCTCGTACTTCATATCCGTTCAGTCTGAAATAAGCACGTAGCGTGCCACTTCCCATGGGGTCTGGAGAAACCCTAAAGGATTCCACTTAAATACATATTATAAAAGGAGTTGTATCCTCACTCCTGAGGGTTTTCACCCCTCAGGCCATTCTTCTGAGTTAAAGGGAGTGTAAGCCTGGGTTGACACTAACGTAGGAGTTTCTGAAGTCGCGGGCTCTCTTCCAGAATAATGGTCTCGTCCCGCTCGGGTCCGATGGAGATGATGGAGATATCGGTTTTGATCAGGTTGGAGATCCGATCCAGATAGTCCCTGGCCGCTTTGGGCAGGTCCTGATAATCGTGAATCTTTGAGGTATCGGTTTTCCATCCGGGATGGGTCTCATAGGTCGGTGTGACCTCCTCCAGAACACTCATTTGCATGGGGAAGCGGTCCAGGAGCTTCCCTTCCCGCTCATAGCTCACGCAGATCTTGATTTCATCGAGTTCATCGAGAACATCCAGTTTGGTCACCACCAGGGTATCGATGTTATTGATCAAGCAGGCGTAGCGCACCACCACTGCGTCAAACCAGCCGCAGCGACGAGGCCGCCCGGTGGAAGCGCCAAACTCATCCCCCTTGCTCTGGAGGTGCTTCCCGATTCTGCCTGTCAATTCAGTGGGAAAGGGTCCCTCTCCCACGCGGGTCGTATAGGCCTTGGCGATACCGATGGTGCCGTCGATCGCACCCGGCCCAACGCCGGTTCCGATGCAGGCACCTCCTGCAGTGGCGTTGGACGAGGTGACATAGGGATAGGTGCCATGATCAACATCCAGGAACGTCCCCTGGGCACCCTCAAAGAGAATGCTCTTCCCCGAGCCAATGGCCCCATTGAGATACTCTGCCGTGTCGGTCACCAGGGGCAGGATGTTGGGAGCCAGTTTCATATAGGAAACATAGATCTGCTCGGCATCCAGCGGCTCAACTTTGTAAAGGTGGGTCAACATCTCATTTTTCAGGGCAAGGTTGGTCTCCAGCTTGGCCCTGAACAACTCCGGATGAAACAGATCTCCGAGCCGGATTCCCCGCCGCCCGACCTTGTCTTCGTAGCAGGGCCCGATTCCCCGGCTGGTGGTACCGATCCTTTCCTCAGCCAGACGAGTCTCCTCCGCTGCCTCCACCGCCCGGTGATAGGGCATGATGAGGTGTGCGCGGTCACTGATAAACAGGCGGTCCTTCACCTCAAAATCCTTGAGCATCTCCAGCTCTTTCTCCAAGGCCGCAGGATCCACCACCACACCATTGCCGATCACACAGACCTTTCCAGGGTGGAGAATTCCCGAGGGAATCAGGTGAAGAACATACTTTTCATCCTGGATGATGACGGTGTGACCTGCATTGTGTCCCCCTTGATAGCGGGCCACAATGTCGAAACGGTCGGTGATGAGGTGAACGATCTTGCCTTTTCCCTCATCCCCCCACTGAGTGCCGACAATCACTACGTTAGGCATGATGGGAAGGCAGAGGAGCAACTGATCCAGCCTGATCGTCTGCTCTTTTACTCGTTAGTTGGTTTCCTGCAACTGGCTCCGGATCATTTTGGCGATATTGTCTTTGGAAGTGGCGCCGACGATCTGATCCTTGACTTCGCCGCCGTTAAAGAGGAGCAAGGTGGGAATCCCTTTGATGTTGTACTTGGAGGACGTTTCCGAGTTCTCATCCACGTTTAAAGTGAGGACTTTAGCCTGATCAGAGAATTCCTGAGCAACCTCATCCACAATGGGTGTAAGCATCCGGCAAGGGGCGCACCATGCGGCCCAAAAATCCACCAACACCGGCTTGTCGGATTTCAGGACCTCCTCTTCAAAAGTCTCATCTGTAACTGGCTGTAAGTTCTCACTCATTTGTTCTCCTTCGCGTCTTTCCCGAAAACTTCATCCCTCAGCGGGTATGTTACCATAACCCAATTTGGTGCAGATGAAACCTCGGGCAAAAAAATCTTTAGGCCAACATTTCCTGGCCGATCCCAACCTCTGTCGCAAAATCGTCCGCTTTGCTGAAATTAATTCCCAGGACAGTGTCCTCGAAATCGGTGCCGGCACCGGCCACTTGACCCGAGTCCTTCTCAGTATGGCCCGAAGAGTCACCGCGGTCGAGTTCGACCGTGAAATGGTGAACTATCTTCGAGATCAGTGGCCAGAGAACAGTACCCACCAAGGCGCCCCTCTCACCATCATCCAGGCCGACGTCCTGACATTGGACTGGAATACCATTCTAGACACCGGCCCTGTCAAAGTGATCGGCAACCTACCCTATAACATCTCGACCCGGATACTGCAAAGGATGATCGAAATCAAAGATCGGTTTCAAAGTTGTACCGTTTTAATTCAGAAAGAGGTGGCGCAACGAATCCTAGCCGCTCCAGACAGCAAGGACTACGGATATTTCACTTTGCTCATGGAGTACCATTTTCAACGAAAGGCTGGCTTTGACATCGCTCCGGGAGCCTTCGTCCCCAAACCCAAAGTCGTGTCCCACGTTCTGAAACTGATCCCTCGCCAGCACCCTCATGAGGTGTCCGATTATGAGGGGTTCCTGACCTTACTGAAGGAAGCCTTCCAACAGCGCCGAAAGACCTTATGGAATAATCTCAAGCAAAATCGTGACCCGGAGCGCCTTCGCGCCGCTTTCAAGACCTGCCACATAGCCTCCCAAGCCCGACCTGAATCCGTCACTCTCGAGCAATTCGCCTGTCTTGCACAGATGCTATAATCTGCCCTTATTATGAGTGAGTTTCTGGAAATTACGCCGCTTGGAGGAGTGGGCGAATTTGGGATGAACTGCACGGCCCTGCGCTACGGCAGTGACATGATCCTCATTGACGCCGGCGTCACCTTTCCCGGCAGCGGTCCGGGGAGCGACCTGGGAGTGGAGGTGATCGTCCCCGACATTACCTTCCTGAAGGAAAATCAAGAGCATTTGAAGGCCATTCTGTTGACCCATGGTCACGAGGACCATGCCGGAGGGGTGGCCTATGTCATCGGCGAGATTCCGGTCCCCGTTTATGGCAGCCGTCTAACACTGGGCCTGGTCGCCGCCAGACTGAAGGAACACCGACTGGACAAGTCGGCCCAACTGATCCCCATGGAGGCCCGACAGCGGCTCGAGTTTGGTTCCCTTTCCGTCGAACCCCTTCACATGACCCACTCCTTTCCCGATGCCTTCTGCTTTGCCATCTCCAGCCCGGTGGGACAAATCATTTGGACGGGAGATTTCAAATTTGACCAGACGCCCATCGATCGCAAGCTCAGCGATTTGGCGCGTCTCTCTGAGTACGGGGAAAAAGGCGTCCTGGCCTTGTTCTCTGACAGCACCAACAGTGAAATCTCAGGCGTGGCGCCTTCCGAATTCACCATGTACGAAACCCTGCGCAACCTGTTTCGGACGGCAGAGAAGAAAATCATCGTGGCCTGCTTCGCCAGCAGCATTCATCGGATTCAAGTGGTCCTGGACCTGGCCCTGGAGTTTGGCCGCAAGGTGGTGCCCGTGGGCCGTAGCATGGTGGCCAACGTCAAAACAGCGTCACAGCTAGGCTATCTCCGCCTTCCCGAGGATCTCCTCATTTCTCCCAAAGAAATCAAACAGTTTCCATCCGATCAAATCATCGTTCTGGCCACAGGCAGCCAGGGAGAACCCATGGCTGCGCTAAGTCGTATGTCCGTGAATGAATTCAAAGCCATGGACATCGAGGAAAATGATCTCGTCATCCTTTCAGCCCGAATCATCCCCGGAAATGAAAAGCTGGTCTCTAACCTGATTAACCATTTTTATAGAAGGGGTGCTCGAATCTACGATTCCCGCCACTCGCTGGTTCACACCTCCGGTCATGGTCTGCGCGATGACCTCAAGCTGATGATCAATGTGACTCAACCCAAGTTTTTCGTTCCCATCCATGGTGAGTTCCGGCAACTGAAGAATCATGCGGCTCTGGCCCGGGATCAAGGAATCCCTCCATCCAACATCCTCATTGCTGAGAACGGAGACTCGTTGAAGCTCTCGCCCGATTCCCTGGAGGTGGCCGGGAAGGTCCAGGTGGGCAAACGTTTTATCGACGAAGGAATTCAAGAAGTGGACGAGGTGGTCCTGCGAGACCGCCGCTATCTCTCTGAGGATGGCTTCCTGGTCCTGGTTCTGCGAATGGACCGCCTCACTGGGGATCTTCTGGGTAAGCCGGAACTGGTCTCCAGAGGCTTTGTGCTCGTGGACGCTTCTTCGGAACTCATGGAGGCGGCTCAAGAGGAAGTCTCCGCATTGGTGACCCAGACAACGGCCGAAGAAAGACAGGATGAGGAACTCTTTAAGGAGATTATTCGAAAGGGTCTCAAACGGTTTCTGCGAAAAAAGACCGGCAAGAGACCTCTGATCCTGCCGGTGATGATTGAAGACTACCCGCAGACCTAGTCACCCGTAACTGGTAGAGTGCATAGTTCTAGTACTATGCTCTTCTATCCAAAACACAAGGCCAGTGAGCTTATTGGAGTCCTGTCTCTGGCCGCTTCGCTGCTTCTCATTCTCTCCCTGTTGAGCTACAACGGCCTGGACCCTTCGGCCAGTGTTTCCTCCTCCAGCCAGCAGTACGCGAATTACGTGGGTAAGTTGGGAGCCTTGAGTTCCGACTTTTTGTTTCAGATTCTGGGACTGGCCGCCCTGTACCTTCCGGTACTCCTTTTGGTGGTGGGTTACAAGACGCTGCGCAATCGACCCCTGGGATATCCATTCATCAAGCTCTTTGCCTTTTGCTGCACCGTAGCCACACTCAGCGCCGGACTGACCCTGCTGTCTCCCAACCTGCCAGAGACGGTCAACTTCACCGCCGGAGGCATTCTGGGGATTCTGTTTGCCCACTTGCTTCTGCTGTTTCTGAACACTCCGGGATCGCTGGTGGTGGTGGCCACCCTCTTGCTCCTCTCTCTGATGGTGACCACCCGCTTTTCCATAGACCAGATCCTCAGTTGGATCCAGAATCTCAACTGGAAGGCCCTCTGGGACATGCGTAGCCATTACGCCGATTGGCGTAAACGTCGTCAGGACAGGAAAAAGCTGGCCCAATTGAGTCAGGACAAAAGAAGGCTGGTGGTCCAGTCTCCTCCTAGAAAGGTTTTCCTGCATCAACCCCCGGAAGCCGCTGCCAAAGAGGGGGAAAGGCCTGCCGCCAGGGTCATGCTTCCCCCCACATCCCAACCGCCTGCAGGAGCAGTAGAGGAACCAGCGGATAGCTTCAATCCTGTCCTTGGATCTCAGATCACTCGTCCTTATCGAACTCCCCCTTTGTCTTTTCTTCAGGTCCCTGCAGGTGAGGACACCATCGATGAAAAACAACTGATTCAGAGGGCTGACATCCTGGCCACCAAGTGTGCGGAATTCGACGTCCATGGTCGAGTTCTTCAAATCCACCCGGGGCCGATTGTCACCACTTTTGAATTCAAGCCCGAGCCCGGGATCAAGTACAGTAGAGTCACCAACCTGGCTGACGACCTCTGCCTGGCACTGAAGGCACAGTCGATTCGCATTGATCGAATTCCCGGGAAAAACACGGTGGGGATCGAAGTTCCCAATCTTCACCGCCAGCCCATCCGTCTGCGGGAACTCCTGGAAGGGACCGCCTTTCAACAGTCCAGTTCCGAACTCACCCTGGCACTGGGCAAACTGATCAACGGAAATACTTACATCAGCGACCTGGCCTCCATGCCTCATCTGCTCATCGCCGGGGCCACCGGTTCCGGAAAGAGTGTGGCTTTGAACTGTGTCGTCTGTTCAATTCTCTACAAAAGCAGTCCGGCCCAGGTTCGCTTCATCATGATTGATCCCAAACGGCTGGAACTGGGAGTCTACGAAGACATTCCCCATTTGCTCACTCCCATCGTCACCGACCCCAAACGGGCCGCCATTGCACTGGCCTGGACCGTCAGTGAGATGGAAAAACGTTATAAATTGCTGGCCCAGGAGGGCGTCCGCAACATCGGTCAGTACAACAAGTTAGTTCATAAAAGGGGGAAAGACTCCGAAGAGATAGCACCGCTTCCCTACATTGTCTTGATCGTAGACGAACTGGCCGATTTGATGATGACCGCTGGCAAGGAAGTGGAGGCCTCGGTGACTCGTCTGGCCCAAATGGCCCGGGCCATCGGCATCCACCTGATCCTGGCCACCCAACGCCCCTCCGTGGACGTCCTGACCGGGCTCATTAAGGCCAACTTCCCCTGCCGTATCTCTTTTCGTGTGGCCTCGAAGATTGATTCGCGCACCGTTTTGGACTGCAACGGTGCGGAACAACTGTTGGGCGATGGAGACATGCTCTTCCTGCCTCCTGGAACTTCTCGTCTGATCCGCCTCCATGGCGGTTACATCAGCGAAAAGGAAATCCGGAAGGTTACGGACTTCCTCAAAAGTCAGGCCCAGCCTGAGTATCAAAAGGAAGTGGTGATTGAGAAAGACAAGGCCGAGAGCACCATCGTCGAGATCGGGGATCTGGAGGATGAGTTTTACCAGGAGGCGGCACGATTTGTGGTCGATACCGGGAGGGCTTCAACTTCCCTGCTCCAGCGACGGCTGAGAATCGGCTACGGACGGGCAGCACGGCTGCTGGACATGATGCAGCATGAGGGGTTGATTAGTCCACCCGACGGAAGCAAAGCCAGAGAGGTGCTGGTTTCGACGGACTATTTCTCCGAAATCCACGGACCCTAAAAATGAGTCCTTTTCGAGAGAAAGTTACAGTTCCGACAGGTGTCCACCTTTTCTTTTGAGCGCTAATTCGTTACTATAGATATAAGGTTACTCTTATGAGAAGGCTATTTTTGTCCTGTC
Source organism: Acidobacteriota bacterium (assembly GCA_022562935.1). GTDB lineage: Bacteria > Acidobacteriota > UBA6911 > RPQK01 > JADFOI01 > JADFOI01. The sequence goes on along the minus strand of JADFOI010000007.1, from coordinate 36,999 downwards.
TTCTTGGCATTCTTGTCTCTCCAACCGGTTTGTTCGCAGGTGGAAGCGAGGACCTGGTACCCCGTTTCCGGATCAATGTGGACACGGTCGTGCTGCGAGTGACGGTGACGGACCCCCTCAATCGCTACGTGGTCGGTTTGGAACGGGAGCATTTCAAGGTTTTTGAAAACAAGCTTGAACAGACTCTGACTCATTTCTCCAGTGACAAAACCCCGATCAGTGTGGGAATCATCCTCGATATGAGTGGGTCCATGGGAGACAATATCCTGAGTGCCCGCAACTCCGTGATTCGGTTTCTGGAACAGGGCGATCCAGCCGACGAGTATTTCCTGGTTACTTTCAATGAACGCTCCTCACTGGTGCGAGACTTCACCAATCGGAGTGAAAACATCCAGAACGAGATTACCCTCAAAACTCCCAAGGGGCGGACCGCTTTGTATGACGCTATTTACCTTGGCTTGGAAAAAATTCGTTCCGCTCGCAGCGAAAAGAAAGCCCTGATCATCATTACCGACGGTGAGGACAACAGCAGCCGCTACACATTCAGCGAACTCAAGGATTTCGTCAAGGAATCCGATGCCCAAATCTACGTCATCGGCGAAAGAGGTGATATGGGTTACGGGCGTAACATCATTACCGAAATCGTCCGTCTCACAGGTGGTCGAGCTTTTTTTCCCAACAATTTCAAACAACTGGACTATTTCTGTGACCTGATCCACTCCGAGCTGCGCAATCAATATCTGGTGGGCTACACTCCCACCGACCGCAGGAACGACGGCTCATGGCGTAAACTCAAGGTTAGTCTGGAACCTCCTGAGGGTATGCCGAGGTTGAAGGTTCGTGCCAAAGAGGGTTATTTCGCCCCTCGGAAGTAAGACCCTTCACCCAGATTCATGCTTGACTTTATCTCCTCAAAACAAGTTGTCTTGAGTGTTTCTCTTTTGGCCCTTTGCTCAGTGCTCGGGTATGCACGGCAGGGCACTCCTGCTCAATTTCGTACAGAGGTCGAGCAGATCGTGCTCTATGCATCAGTCTACGACAAAGACAGCACCCTGGTCGCCGATCTCGAGAAAGAAGATTTCACGATCTTCGAAGACAGGATTCAGCAGGAAATCACCTATTTCGGCCGGGATGACGTCCCCTCAACGTTGGGGGTCGTCATCGATTCCAGTGGAAGCATGCGAGATAAATTCGATTTGGTCAATGAGGCCACTCGGCTTTTTCTCTCCAAGAACAATCCTGAAAATGAACTGTTTTTCGTGGCCTTCAAGGACGAAGTCCGGTTGGAACAAAACTTTACCCGAGATGTCGAAGACATCTACGATGCCCTGGATAACGTCATCATCTCAGGAGGCACGGCTCTGTACGATGCCATCTATCTGGCGGTGGATAAGGCCCTGCAAGGGAACGAACCGAAGAAAACCGTAATCGTTTTTACCGACGGAGAGGACAAAGACAGTTACTATTCCCACCAGGAACTTATCGAGAAGGTCGAGGAAAGCGACGTTCAACTCTATATCGTCGCTTTTCTCGACTCGGATCTCTCGAAGAGCGGTGGCTTCTTCGGCGTCTTCAAGTCAGCAAGAGAGAAGATTCAGCAAAAGATCCGGGACATTCCCAAAAGCACGGGAGGAGAAGCTTTCTTCCCCGACGAAATTAGCCAGCTCAATGAAGTTTTTCACTCCATTGCCTATGAACTGCGCAACCAATATCGCCTGTCCTACGTCTCCAGCAATACGACCCGGGACGGAACTTGGCGCAGAACGGACGTGGTCGTCAAAGATGCCAAGGAGAGAGGTTTGAAGGTCCGGGCCAAAAAGGGCTATTTCGCCAAAGAGGATCCAATTCCAAGTTCTCAGAATTGACTTGAAACCTATAGCCTCCTATTCTTTTCTTCATGACGACAGCTCCTAAGTCTCGAACAATTTGGCATAACGGACAGTTCGTCGATTGGGATCAAGCCAACGTTCACGTTAGCTCTCATGCTCTTCATTACGGCTCTTCCTGGTTCGAGGGTATCCGCTGCTATAAGTCCTCTCGAGGCTCGGAAGTGTTCCGTCTTGCGGAGCACGTGAAGAGACTGTTCGATTCCTGCAAGATCTATCGCAGAGAAATCCCCTTCTCTTCCCAGGACTTTCAAGAAGCGATTCTGGAAACCATTCGAGTCAACCAACTGGAACACTGTTATATCCGCCCCCTCATTTTGTGTGGCACGGGAAGTCTGGGCCTCAACCCCCTTCCAACTCCCACGGAATGCTTCATCCTGGTGTGGGAGTGGGGACGCTATCTCGGGGAAGAATCGGTCGAGCAGGGCGTCGATGTCTGTGTCTCCAGTTGGAATCGAGCCGCACCCAACACCTTTCCCAGTATGGCCAAAGTGGGCGGGAACTACATCAACAGCATTCTGATCAAAATGGAGGCGGTCAAGAGTGGGTTCGCCGAAGGCGTGGCCCTGGACGGGCAAGGCTTCATCAGCGAGGGTAGTGGGGAGAATATCTTCTTGGTCCACAATGAAAAATTGTATACACCCTCTCTGGGCAACGCCATTCTTCCTGGTATTACCCGCGATAGTGTCATCACCCTGGCCAAAGAGCGCGGCTACGAGGTCCTCGAGCAGTGCTTGCCTCGAGAGATGCTCTATCTGGCGGATGAGATCTTCCTTGCCGGAACAGCGGCTGAAGTCACACCGATTCGTTCTGTCGATCACATCGCGGTCGGTGACGGAAAACGAGGACCCATCACCACCCAGATCCAGCAGGACTTTTTCGACTATATCGAGGGCAAGGTAGAGGATCGACATTCCTGGATGACCCCGGTCTACAAGGAAAAAAGCGTTGAGAGCTCGTAAGACCTGAAACTTGGAACCTGCAACCACCCAACTCTATACACGCGCTTTACGTCTGCTAGCCAGAAGAAATCACACTCGTTTCGAGCTTCGTCGAAAACTTCTTACCCGCGGCACTCCTCAGGCCGCTGAAGAGGTTTTGGACCGGCTTGAAGAACAGGGGCTGATTAATGATCAGGCTTGTGCCCTACAGCGCGCCTTGGATCGACGTCAGCGCGGACTTTGGGGAGATCGAAGAATTACTCAAGATTTAAAGAGGCTGGGCATCGATGCTAAAATGATCCCGGGCGTTTTAGAGCAGGTCAACAACGAAAAGGAAGAAGCCGACAGCCTACGAGAAGCAGTCCAGCTATGGGTGGGGAAGGCGGGAACACCCGGAGTCGCCTCTCAGCTCAAGAAACTTTATGATCATTGTGTTCGGCTGGGATATGCTCCCGCACAGGTTCGAGGGCAATTGGAGCCCTATTTTCAGCAGGTCGAATGGCCTCAAGAACATTGAGAAATCCGAATGAAAACTTCCAGTGAAATCCGTGAAACCTTCTTGAAATATTTCGAGGATCACGGGCATAAGCGAGTCAAGAGCAGCTCTCTGGTCCCTGAGAACGATCCGACTCTGCTATTTATCAACGCGGGAATGAACCAGTTCAAGGATGCTTTCCTGGGCCTGGAAAAGCGCGACTACAAAAGGGCTACCAGCAGTCAGAAATGCATGCGCGTGAGCGGAAAACATAATGACCTGGAGACGGTGGGTCGCACTAGCCGGCACCACACCTTCTTCGAGATGCTCGGCAACTTCTCTTTTGGAGACTATTTCAAGAAAGAAGCCATCGAGTGCGCTTGGGAGTTGTGCACGAAGATCTACAAACTGGCCGGGGAGCGTCTTTACATCACCGTCTATCGAGAAGACGCTGAGGCTCTGGAGCTTTGGAGAGATCGGGTGGGCATACCTGAAGAGCGCATCTTTAGGATGGGTGAGAAGGAGAACTTTTGGTCCATGGGAGACACCGGACCCTGTGGACCCTGCTCGGAACTGCACTATGACCTGGGCATCAGTCCAGCCGGGCATAACGACTGCTCCCTGGAATGCGACTGCGGAAGATATGTGGAAATCTGGAACCTGGTGTTCATGCAGTTCAACAGAGATGCCTCAGGAAAACTGACACCCCTTCCTTCCCCTTCCATCGACACTGGAATGGGATTAGAGAGAATCACCTGTGCACTTCAAGGGGTCCAGAGCAATTATGACACCGATCTGTTTCAACCCATCATTCTGGAGGCTTGCCGCCTGACCGGTGTGAGCTACGGAGAGGACGAGAAAAAGGATGTCAGCTTGAGGATTCTAGCTGACCACAGCCGGGCCTGTGCCTTTCTCATCAACAATGGAGTCGTGCCCGGAAACGAAGGCCGAGGTTATGTGCTCAGAAAAATTCTCAGACGGGCCGTGCGTCACGGAAAGATGCTGGGGACCACCGATCCATTTCTCTATACGCTCACCGCCCTGGTCTGTGATCTCATGAAAGATGCTTATCCCGAATTGCTGGAGACTCGTGAGTACTCTGCCAAAATCGTGAAACACGAGGAGGAGAAATTCAGCAGCACGCTTGATCACGGGATGGAACTTCTGGACGAGATCTGTGAAAGGATCGCCAAGAAGAGCCAGCGGGTACTGCCGGGTGAAGACCTTTTTCGTCTCTATGACACCTATGGGTTCCCTCTCGATCTGGCTCAGGAGGTTGCCGCAGAGCGCCAACTGGAAGTGGATGAAAAGGGCTTTTACGCTGAGATGGAGAAACAGCGTGAAAGAGCCAGGGCCAGTTGGAAGGGTGGGGAAAAGGAAATCAAACCCATCTATCAGGAACTCGCCGAGCAGGACTTGACCACGGAATTCACCGGATATACCGAGACCCGTGATGTCGCGGGCCATGTTTTGGCCATCCTTGAGGGCGACCACCTGGTGGAGGAACTGGCCGCGGGACAGACGGGAGAGATCGTCCTGGATCGAACTCCTTTTTACGCCGAGGCCGGTGGCCAGGTTGCCGACAAAGGAGTCCTTCACAATGACACCACCCGGGCTACCGTAAAACACGTCTATAGTCCCATCCGTGATCTTCGCCTCCACAAGATTAAGGTGGAGAGTGGTCGCTTGAGAAAAGACGACGCCACCCTGTGCAGTGTCTCCTTGGAGGAACGAAGCCAAACTACCCGCAACCATACCGCTACCCATCTTCTGCACGCGGCCCTGCGTGAAGTGCTCGGCGAACATGTCAAACAGGCCGGATCTCTGGTGGCGCCGGACCGTCTACGCTTTGATTTCACCCACTACAAGCCGCTCACCAGCGCGGAACTTCTAGGAATCGAGGAACTCGTCAACAAGAAGATTCGAGAAAACATCCAGGTACAAACCCAGGTCCGGGAACTGGATGATGCCATCCAGGAAGGAGCTACGGCGTTGTTTGGAGAGAAGTACCAGAAGGAGGTTCGGGTCGTCAAAATCCCTGGCTTTAGCATGGAATTGTGTGGAGGGACTCATGTTGATCGAACCGGCGACATCGCTCTCTTTAAGATCGTGAGCGAGAACAGTGTTTCTGCCGGCGTCCGCCGCCTGGAAGCAACGACCGGTGAAGCCGCCCTCTCTCGATTCTTCGAAAACGAGGCTTTGCTGGGCAGGCTTTCAGGAGATCTAAAGGTTCGGCCCCCGGAACTGGAAGATACCGTGCAAAGAATCGTAAGAGAGCTCAAGGAAACCCACAAAAAGGTCGATGAGCTGCAGTTGAAGTTGGCCCAGAAGGAAAGCAGCAACATTCTGGACGAGGTTCGTGAGATCAGAGGCGTACGGGTCCTCTCTCAGAAAGTCGAAGATCTGGATCGCAACCGCCTGCGCCAATTGGCCGACCAGCTCAAGAATCGCCTCAAGAGCGGTGTCGTGGTCCTGGGTACTCTTACCAACAGTAAGGTGAGTCTGGTGGCGATGGTAACCTCGGATCTCACCGACAGAATCAATGCCCATGACCTGATTGGCAAGATTGCTTCTCTAGTCGATGGTGGTGGGGGTGGCAAGCCGGATATGGCGGAAGCCGGTGGAAATGATCCCTCCCGTTTGAGTGAAGCCCTGGAGGAAACCTACCGGGTGGTGGAAGAGTTTCTCGATTAGCTGACACAGACCGCAAACCACAGCCGGCGGACCGTAGCCGGCGGACCGGCTGAAATCCAAAATTCAAAATCCCAAATCCCAAACCATTCTAAGATTAAAGATTCGAAACTTAGAAGTCCTCGTCTTTTTCTATTTTCTATTTTCTGCACGCGTAGCGCGCTCTGACTTGCACCGTCAAACCTGAAATTTGTACCCTGTAAATGGGACTTCAAATCTGACACAGGGACTTCAAACCTGAAACTGGGAATCTGAAGCGCTCGCGAAGCGCACAAACTGATCTTCTCCGGAACGCATGTATCTTAGAAGCACCATCTTGGTGACCTTGGTTCTGGCCTTCCTTTCCAGCGCCTCTCTTTGGGCGGACAGCATGGGTTCTTCCGTGGACAAAACCGGCCCAAAGGTCTTCACCAACATGGGCAAAGGTCAGAAGGCCACAGGAGCGGATCTCCGAACCGGCTACATTTCTTTAATCAACGAATGGGCGCCTCGATACAATTTAGATGCTCATCTGGTGGAGGCGGTCGTGGCTGTGGAAAGCAATTACGATAGGTTTGCCGTCTCCAAAAAGGGAGCCCAGGGTCTGATGCAGTTGATCCCTGCTACGGCAAAGCGATTTGGCGTCCGTGATGCTTTTGATCCCGCCGACAACATCCGCGGTGGAATCCGCTATTTGAACTTTCTCATGAGTTATTTTCAAGGGAACCTGGAGCACGTACTCGCCGCCTACAACGCCGGAGAAAGAACGGTGGTTCGTTATCACGGAGTGCCTCCCTATCCGGAAACTCAAGAATACATCCGTAAAGTCACGAGTCTGTACCATGCCTTGAATTCAGTCGCGGCTCCGGCCCCCGTTAAGTGGCCACGAGGCAAGTTTCGACTCAAACGCATCATCCTGCCCAACGGAAATATTCTCTTCACCAATACGGAATAAGACCGCAGACCACAGCCGGCAGACCGGCTGAAATTCAAAATTCAAAACTTGGAACCTGGTACCTGGAGCCTGAAGCCTGAAAAGCGCAAAAAGCGCGCTGAGCTCGCTTTTTGCGCTCATTGACACCCATGTGTTCTATACTTTAGGCGGTATTTCTCACATCCAGGCGTAAAGAGGCGGTGAGAAAGGCGAAAGAGTTCAACGCCGTAGGTGTAGCCAAATCCGCCTCAGCACCGTGGAGGATATGGCATCGAGAAGTGGATGAATGGACATCGGGCGCTCAGTGTAGGTCTTTTTCTGGTTTTGTCGATCTCCTCGTCCGTCTACGGGCGCGATCGCCCTGCTGCGCGCGAAGCCTACAAGAAGGCTAGTCAATACCACGAGCAGCTCCTCCAGACGCCGGAATCGGATCGAAATCTGCAAAGAAAGTACAGCCGCGCCATTTTTCTCTATCGCACGGTCATCGACCACGACCCCACCTACAGTGCCTGTGACGACGCACTTTACGCTATGGGGATGCTGTACGAGGAGATGGCGAAACGCTTTACCAATGAACCCTACCGCGACCGTGCTATTTACTATTACAAATTTGTAGCGGATCAGTACCCACTAACCAAACATAAGAAACCGGCGCTGGAGCGGGCCAAGCTGCTACAGAAGGAAAAAGTCACCCCAGAGCCTCCGCCTGATCCCCCGCAGGCGCAGAGACGTCAGCAAACCGGTCTGGCTAACGTCACTGAGATCCGCTACTGGTCCAATGAAGATTACACCCGTGTGGTCATTCAGCTGGATCGGGAAATCGAATTTCAAAAACACATTCTTTCCAACCCCCATCGCATTTATTTCGACCTCCAGGACACACGTCTGAGATCGGCTCTCAACGGCAAGACCTATCCGGTCAATGATGTCTTCATCAAGCAGGTTCGTGTTGCCCAAAACACCGCCAACACGGTCCGTCTGGTCCTGGACTTCGAGAAGATTAATAAGCACACGGTCTTCGCACTGTATGACCCTTTCCGCATCGTCATTGACACGTTAGGGGGACGACGTCCGCCGGCTACGCCCCAGGAGGCGGCTGAGCGCACCGTCACCACTGAAGAAGCCGTGCTCTCTCTGGAAACAGGCACCTACACGGCGGTCAGGATTAGTGAAACCCCGATCATTCCCTCCACTAACCTGAATGGTGATCGAAGTCTCACCCGGGTCTTGGGTCTAAAAGTCGGCCGGATTGTGATTGATCCCGGCCATGGAGGGGGCGATACCGGCACCATTGGGCCCTCCGGCCTCAAGGAGAAGGATTTGGTGCTGTCCCTCTCCAAACGTCTGAAAATACTTCTGGAAGAGCGGCTGGGAACGGATGTGGTCTTGACCCGCAATACCGATAAATTCGTATCCCTGGAACAGCGGACGGCTATTGCCAATCAACTGGGTGCCGATCTTTTCATCTCGGTCCACGCCAACTCCAGCAAGATTCGCAAGGTCTCTGGAGTGGAAACCTTCTTTTTGAACCTGACCTCGAATGCCGAGGAACGTGAGGTCGCCAGTCGTGAAAATGCCGGCTCACAGAGGAATATTCGCGAACTTGAGGACTTGCTTAGACAAATTGCACTGGGAGATTACAATGAGGAGTCCAATGACCTGGCTCAAATCGTCCAGCAGAGTCTCTACTCAGAGGTGAAAACCCATCACCCCATGCTTCGCAACCGCGGTGTCAAAAAAGCCCCTTTTATTGTCCTCATCAATTTGAACATGCCCGGCATCTTGACCGAGGTTGGCTTCATCAGTAACCCCAGCGAAGAAAAGTATTTCGCAGGAAAAAAAGGGCAGGATCAGGTCGCGGAAGCTCTCTATAAGGGAATCGAAAAATACTTTCGTTCCCTGGGTACCATTCCTTCCCAGAGTAGCGCGAACATGAATAGTCTCCAGCGTGACTAGCCCGCACCAGGCCAGAGGTTATGGTCACGAAGCGACGACGGCTACGACCGGACAAGGCCGGGGGCAGCCGCTCTGCTTGAGGGTCGCGCAACACGGGCGGTGCGCACAGCACGCCGCCTGATTTCGTCGCTGCCGTAGAGAATTTATTCATAATCCGGACTAAGCATCCCCTATAATACCCATGAGCGATGTCTTTCATTCGGGTGCTTCACCTCTGTAGAAGTCTTTTTGTAGTCCTTCTTTTAGCACTTTCTATTCCCTCGGCCACAAGGGCACAAGTCCCTGTTGATCAGTATTTTTCCCAGATAGAGAATTATCAATTCAAAGAACTCACCGAGATCTCAACCACAGAAAAACAGGCTGGAATCGGGCCCTATAGCCAAGTTATTCTCGACGAATATATCCTGCTCTCATATTCCCGTTGGGCCGTTCAACCCGAAGCTGCCCTTCAGTCACATCCCCTCGAGCTCGAGATCTATGAGATGAAGGATACCCTTGGGGCTTTTGGCATGTTTTCAATTTGGCCTAGCCTTTTGGAAGAAGCTTCCCTGGAACGCTTAGACCTTTCTGTAGACAATTACTCCAGTGTCCATGGGCTCATTTTCTGGCGGGGCGCTTATTTCTTTCACTTGAGTGATCCCGATCCAGGCACGAATTCCAACCCATCTCCTTTTGACCTGGCCCATGCCATCATTGACACCATCCCTCAACTCAACCTTCACCCCGTTACCGTTATCCATCTTCCCAAAGAAGGACTTATCCGCGAATCCATTCGCTTCTACCTGGGAAAATCCTCTTTCGCCCTGAATGAGAACTTCCCAGAGGCTCTTGCTGCCGAGATCGGCTTCGACAAACAGATTGAAGTGACACTTGCTCGATACACCGACGATGGCCATGAACTCTTTCTGGTGGGATATCCAACCCCATCTTTGGCAGCCTACCATTTTGTGAAATTGCAAAACGCCATGCAGGACTATTTCTCAACCGAGGGAGTGTACATGAAGCGGTCGGGCCTCCTCGTTTCCATCTTCTTCGGTCCGGAGGCCAGGGCACAGGAAATCCTGCCTAAGATTCACTACCTGCCTACCATCACGTGGCTCTATCGGAAGGACCCGGACGCGGCTGAACTCACCCGAACCCACATCACGTCCATTCTAGGATTTCTACAACAAACATCTGCATTTATTGTGGTTTTTGTTTTTCTCTCTCTCGGTCTTGGAGTGACTGCAGGATTCGCTCGTTTTGAGCTCCTGAGGCGTTTTCCCCAGCTTCTCAAAAAGGGTGATCTGGTCCAACTGAAGCTGCATTAGAGCGGGCTTCGCCCGCGTTCCAGGTTTCAAGTTCCAGGTCAGCTTCGAAGTTCGATTTGAAATTTGGAATTTGAGATTTTGAATTTGTTTGAAATTTGGAGTTTTGAATTTTGAATTTCCAGCCGGTCTGCCGGCTGGTGTCTGCCGGCTGTGTTCAACTGGTCAGACTTCCTTCCAGCATGACCATCCGGTGATCCTCTTCCACCGCTTCGTAGAGCCGATCGAGAAAATCAGGTAGTGCGGAAGTCACCCGGTTCCAATTGGGGATAAGGAGAGACCCATGGGGATCCCTTACAAACTTCTCGCAGGCGACCTCGAGAGCCTTTCGAAACGTGCCCACGGCCAGATTCTCGGAGTGACGATCCAATTCCAATCCATTGATGGCGGCATCGTCGCTGTAACGCCGAATCACATCCTCCGCCGAGCGCTGATAGGCCGTTGAGAGAGTGCGAAAGAAGGCCTCGCTCATGATCACTCCCTCAGAGGCCAGGGTTCTAAAGAGCGTATCGGCAATGTCTACGGCCATTCTCATTAAACCTCTGTCGGGATCCTCGGGAGAAATCTCCTGGTGCTTGTGTTGGTAATTTTCGATCAGATCCACCTGGCAAATCCGCTTGAGAGAACAGTTCCGATACACCTCACAAAGGGTACCGATCTCTAGACCCCAGTCCCCTGGAATGCGATTGGCTCGCGCCAGACCGGTCGTAATCGCGAACTCTCCTGCCAGTGGATAGCGGAAACTCTGCAGATAGTCTAGAAGCTGGACATGCCCGGTTAAGCGAGTCATCGCTTCCAGAAGCGGCGTGACAAAGAGGCGGGTCACGCGTCCATAAAGACGCCTCCCATAGCGGGCATAATATCCCTTGCAAAATTCATATCCTAGACTCTTGTTGGCAATGGGATAGCAAAGTCTTGCCAGCAGCTCCCGGTTGTAGGAAACGATGTCACAGTCATGCAGGGCAATGACCGCTGCCCGTTGTGTGGCCAGGACATATCCAAAGGCCAGCCAACTGCCTCGTCCCTTTCCCCGCTCACCGATGGACAATTCGTTCTCGTCCAGCTCAGAAATCAACCGTTGTATCTCGGGTCCATCGTGCCAGAGAATTCGTAAACGCTGAGGTAGTTGTGAGAAGAATGAGGCGGCGGATTTGAACTCATTCAGAGTCATCTGATCCATGCTCAGCACGATCTGATCGATATATCCCACCTTCTTGAGCTCTTCCACGATAATGGGAACAGCGTCACCCGCAAGTTCGGAATATAAACAAGGGAGCACCAGCGCGATGGGGCGCCTTTTGACGTGTCTTAAAAGCTCTTTCTCCAGGCCTTCCAGATCGACACTTCCCAGTCGATGAAGCGTACTGATCAACCCTGCCTGGTGGAAGTCGCTCACGGCTTGAAGTCTATCATTTGAGACCCATTCGGACAAGAAGCCTATAATGGTCCCGTGGAACTGAGGTCGGTACTTGCACACATTCAGCGCAGCGCTCTTGAAGCCGTCGATCCAGAACGTGCCGTACTCCGTTTTTTGAGTCAAAAGGACGGTCAACTGCAAGTCACGGACAAGACTTACTCTCTTAGCCAGCGGCGGGTTTTTCTCATCGGCGCTGGCAAGGCAGGACTTCCCATGGCTCGCGCCGTAGAAGGCGTTCTGGGGGATGAATTGGAAGCGGGAATGGTGGTCGTGAAATACGGCCATGGTGGTACTCTTCAAAAGACCAAGGTCCTTGAGGGAAATCATCCCGACCCGGATCAAGGAGGGTACGAGTCCACCCAACGTATCTTAGCCTTCCTCCAGGAAAACCTCCAGAAGAACGATCTTCTATTGGTCGTTATTTCAGGAGGGGGCTCTGCCCTGCTCCCCGCACCGGTCTCGGCCATCACCTTTAAGGAGAAGCAGGAAGCCTCAGCCCTGCTGCTGCGAAGCGAAGCCACCATCCAGGAAATCAACACCATTCGCAAACACCTGAGTCGTGTCAAAGGAGGACAGCTGCTCAATTACACCCAGGGCGCTGAAGTGATCACCCTGTTACTCTCCGATGTGGTGGGGGATGATCTGGCAAGCATTGCTTCCGGCCCCACAAACCCGGATCCCACCACTTTCTCACAGTGCATGGAGATCATTTATCGATATGGTCTTGAAAAGAAAATCCCGCAGTCTGTACTGAAGCATCTCAAATCGGGAGCTGCCGGCACTCCGGGCAGCGAGGAAACACCCAAACCGGGTGATCCCCGTTTCGAGAGAGTGCACAATGTTATCGTGGGCTGCAACATGCAGGCTCTTGAGGCCGCAGCTGAGAAGGCTCGCCAACTCGGCTTTTCACCGCTGATCCTGTCCTCTTCCATTACCGGAAACACGGCAGATGTAGCCCTCACACACGTCGCCATTGCACGCCAGGCCCTCGAGACTGGAGATCCCATTCATCCGCCCTGCTGTGTCATTTCAGGAGGTGAAACCACGGTGCGGATGACCGGGACCGGAAAGGGAGGGAGAAATCAGGAGTTTGCTCTCTGGTGTGCTCGCGAGATCGCCAATTGGAGCCACTCCCGGGTCTTGTTTGCAAGTGTGGGATCCGATGGAACGGACGGCCCCACCGATGCCGCTGGTGCCCTGGCTTCCCCAGAAACCGCCCGAAGGGCACGGGAAAGGAATCTCTCCATACAGGACTCGCTGGACCGTAACGATTCCTATCATTTCTTTGCTGAACTGGGCGACTTGATCATGACCGGTCCAACCCTGACCAACGTCATGGACCTGCGTTTCATCCTCATTGGCAGCTAAAAGAGATTGGGACAGGCCCCGGGTGGCCGGCCCTTAAACTCTGACGGGTCCGGGAGGTCAGAATGTTCCTTCCTGGACAGTTTTCCTGTCATCCCCTTTCTTTTCGTGTGCTAATATAAGAGCGTGAACACGCCTACCCTGAAGAAGCTCTTCGGTGCCTTGATCCTGGTTGTGTTTGCCCTGTTCTGGGGCATTTTTTCCGATGCCGTTCAAGCACAAAGAGAGGGTAAGCCCATTGAAGAACAAGAGGAAAAACCGCAGGGCAGGACTTCCATAAGTGTTGCTGTCGAACAGGTTCAAGTGGACGTCACGGTTCAGGATAAAAATGGAAATCTCATCCAGGGACTTCGAAAGGAACACTTTAAAGTCTACGAAGAAAAGGTCGAGCAGACCGTCACTTTCTTTACTCCCATTGAAGCGCCCATCACGGCCGTCCTGGTCACCGAGTACAGCAGTGTGATCCCCTGGGAGTGGCTGTATGAGGCCTGGCTGGGCTCTCATCTGTTCGCCGATCAGATGCGTCCGGAAGATTGGGTTGCAGTGGTGGCTTATGACATTCGGCCTGAGATTCTTGTGGACTTCACTCAAAACAAGGCTGAAGTCTTCAACGCCCTTCGCAAGTTAAATTATCCCGCCTTCCGGGAAAGTAATCTCTATGACGCCGTCTACGACGTGCTCGATCGGGTAGCAGACGTGGAGGGCAAAGTGGCCATGATCCTGGTCTCCTCGGGGCTGGATACCTTCAGCAAAAAGAATCTAGACCAGATTATGGATAAAGTGAAAGAGGGAAACGTGGTGATTTACACCATCAGTTTGGGTGGAAATGCACGCGTTCGCAACGACTACGGCACCAGCGCCCGCATGGATCTTTACCAGGCCGAGGCCGTCCTCAAGTACTTTGCCAAATACACGGGTGGAGTGGCTTTTTTCCCTCGCTTTGTGCAGGCATACAAGGGAATCTTTCAAACCATCTCGGCACTGCTCAGAAACCAGTATTCCTTAGGCTATGTCTCGACCAATACCAAGAAGGATGGCAAGTTTCGAAAGATCAAGGTAGAAGTGGTAGCAGACATTGATGGCGATGGAAAACCGGACAAACTAAAGGTCCACCACCGGGAAGGATACCTGGTCGAAAAGGGCTGAGAAGAAAGTCAGCTCACCGACTCTTTGATTTCGATCGGGATCTGTTCCACAACGTCGAGTTCGAATCCCTCCAATCCCACCATTTTTTTGGGATGATTGGTTAAGAGCCGAATCCTGTGAAGGCCTAAACTGGCAAGAATTTGGGCCCCGATCCCGTAGTCTCTAAAATCAACCGTGTGCGGTTGGCCGAGCTGGAGTTCCTGCTCCTCTAGTGCTACCTTATGCTGCTGAAACTCCCGCATAAGTATTCTTTCTTCACTTCTTATCCGGAGATAGACGAGAACACCTCGTCCCGCCTGCTCAATCATTTCAAGTGAACGTCTGAGTTCCCGTCCCTGATCACTCTTCAAGGTCAAGAATACATCTCCGAGCACCGATTCCTTCTGAACCCGCACCAGCACGGGTTCCTTCCCTTTAAGATCCCCCTTCACCAATGCCAGATGGAGATCACCCTCTAATTCATTTTCAAATAGGCAGAGCTCGAACCGTCCAAACTCTGAATCGAAGGGCACTTTTTGGACCTGTCTGACAAATTGCTCGGTCTTGAGACGAAAATGAATCAGATCGACAACAGAGATAATCCTGAGGTCATGCTTCTTGCCAAATACCTTCAACTCCGGAAGCCGCGCCATGGTCCCATCGTCGTTCATGATTTCACAGATGACGCCGGCTGGAGAGAGCCCTGCGATCCGAGCCATATCCACAGCGGCCTCTGTCTGCCCTGCTCGCTTCAAGACTCCACCTCGACGCGCTCGCAGCGGGAAAATATGACCCGGCCGGATCAGATCTCCCGGCTGGGATTTGGGATCCACCGCGGTTTGAATGGTGATGGCACGATCGGAGGCAGAAATACCGGTGGACACGTTACGGCGTGCCTCAATGCTCACACAAAAAGCCGTTCCATGAATCGATTCATTCTTGGCCACCATCAGGGGAATGTTCAACTCGCGCAACCGCTCGCCCGTCATGGGCATACAGATCAACCCCCGTCCATATTTGGCCATGAAATTGATGATCTCGGGAGTAACTTTTTCCGCGGCTAGGGTTAGATCGCCCTCGTTCTCACGATCTTCCTCGTCGATGACGATGACCATTTTCCCGTCCCGAAAGTCGTCGATGGCGTCTTTAACTTTGTCTAAAGGCATATTCTCCTTGATGAATAGGTGAGCGATATTATAGCGAAATTCCCCATCACACCCCAGAAGCGACTGCGGATTTTCTATCTAACGGGAGGTAACTCGTTGATCCAGCGGAGTTTATTGCTCGGATCCGTGGAGACCGTTTTCAGGTATTGATGGAAGTAAGGAGTGACATACTCCACTAGAAGTGGGTTTTCGCCGCTTTTATGAAAGGTCCAGGAACCCTTCCGATTGTCCTCCACATGGATGACAGGAATCTCCTCAACCTGTTTATTAATGGTCAAACTGTAGGTTCCCGCATCCTTGAGGGTCAGTGTTATCGGCGAGCGATTGAGCGCAATCCGGGCCTCCCCCTTTTCGATGAGATCCCGGTACATCTTCTCGGACAGCCAGAGCGTCATCACTTCAGAAGATTCCACATCGACACCCACATCAAACAGCGAACTGACGGTAAACCTCCCGGCTTTGCTGACGGCCTTTCGGTGAAGATGAATGGTCCCTTGATCGGTCCTGGACTCCCACTCCAGGAAAATGTCGGGGCGATACCGGGCTAGTCGCAACACAAATTGGGTTTCCTTCTGCTCGAGGGATTGGTTGGAATAAACCAGTATCGACTTTGGGCCCAGAGCAAAATCGCCTCCCAAAAGCAGTGTCGAGCTGAGAAAGAAGAACCCTACGAACAGTCCCAGAAGACGCCGCACATGGGATTCCACGTATTTACTCACGTGGGATTCCACGTATTTGCTCACCACGTCTGCTTCCAGATTCACGCTGTTGCCTACCTCGAGCTGCTGAAAATTCGTCACCTTGAGGGTGTGGGGAATGATTGTGACTTCAAAGCTCTCTGAATCTAAGGCCGAGAGAGTGAGGCTCACTCCATTGACCGTGATACTCCCTTTCAGGGTGCAGTATCGCAGGATCTCGGCTGGAGCGGCGATGCGAAAGATCTTGGAATTCCCTTCCGGCGTGATGGCAAGAACTTCACCCGTTTGGTCCACATGACCCTGAACCAGGTGTCCTCCCAGAAAATCGGTCAGTTTGGCCGAGAGCTCGAGATTCACCTGATCCCCTGAGCGGCGTTCTCCCAGGTTAGTGCAACGGAGCGTCTCGGGTGCCAACTCCAACCGGATGGCCCCCTTCATCTTCTCTGCCACCGTCAGGCAGACACCATCCACACTGATACTGTCTCCAGGCTTGAGATCCGCCAGCACTTTTTCCGATCCGATTTCAAAGCTGGCTCCATCCTCGCTCTGCTCCTTGGCAAGGATTTTTCCCATATCCTGAACGATTCCGGTAAACATCTCCCTCTATTATCCTGATTTTTTACTTTTTTGCTTCGGTTTTTTCTTCTCCTGCAGCAATTGTACTTCCCTGGAGGTCAGCTTCCGATAACCACCGGGGGGAAGATCTCCCAAAACCAGCGGTCCAATCGCCGTTCGGCGAACCCGCATGACCAGATGGCCCACGTGTTCAAACATGCGCCGAATCTGGCGGTTCCTTCCCTCCCGAAGGACCACTTCAAACCAACAGTTCCGAGCTCTCTTCAATTCCCTAATCTCGCATCGGGCAAACTTTTCCCCCTCAATTCTCATTCCGCCACAAAGCCGATCCAGTTTCTCCTGGCTGGGTTGGCCGTGCACTTTGACATGGTAGACCTTTTTCAGGTTTCCTGCTCGAGTGATCCCTCGGGTCAATTCTCCATCATTGGTCAGAATCATCAATCCTTCACTCTGAAAGTCCAGTCTCCCTACCGGATAAAGTCTTCTTCGCGAGCGTACCAGCTGGGTCACAAGAGGGCGATTTGAAGGATCGGATGCGGCACTCAGGACACCTTGGGGTTTGTTGACGATAAAGTACTCCAGAGGCTCCGGCCGAATCAGTTTGCCGTCCACCTTGACGTGATCCTTCCGAGGATCAACTTTGGTACCCAATCGAGTGACGGTTTGGCCATTGACCGAGACACGCCCCTCCAGGATCAGCTGCTCTGCCTTTCGCCGCGAGGCGACTCCTGCAGCTGCCACAACTTTCTGTAGCCGCTCTAGCATGAGGACTCCTTTTAGCCCTTATAATGCATCATCCGGGCTTGGAGGGAATACGACCGTTTCGAGCTTCTCCGCCCTTCTATGGGGTGAGAACCTCTTGCAGTTCTTCTAAGGTGGGCAGCTCGGAGAGGTCCTTGAGCCCGAAATGAAGGGTAAATTCCTTGGCGGTCCCATACATGATCGGTCGCCCCACGACTTTCTTTCGCCCCCGGGGTTCGATCAGCTTTTTCTCAAGCAGCGTGTGGATTGTGGAGGTTCCCTTGATCCCACGGATGTCCATGATTTCCGGGAGCGTCACAGGTTGCTTGTAGGCAACCACCGCCAGTGTCTCCAAGGCCGCTAACGACAGTTTAGCGGAAGGCTTTGTTTTCAGGTAGTTTCGAATGTCCTCGTGATGATTGGGGCGGGTGGTCATCCTATAGCCGCCCCCAACCTGGCGAATCTCAACGGCCCGTTGAAAAGAGTTAAATTCCGATATCAGCTGGTCCAGACTTTCCTGGAGTTCCTCCACCGGTGTGTCGGGATAGACTTCCTGCAGCTGATCAAGAGTCAGTGGCTCTTTTGCCACAAAGAGAATAGCCAGGATCTGATTGGGCAGTGCCGCTTCTAACATGCCCGAATACGAATGTCCTCGAAAAGACCCTTTTGAACCAGTTGAATCTCCTGCAGCCTGGTCAGCTCCAGCAAAGCAACAAAGGTAACCGCAAGATGAAGACGGGATATTTTTTTCTGAAAAAACAGCGAGAAAAGGAATTCGTCCTGCACGGTCAACAGACGTCGAATCTCTTCGAGTTTCTCTTCAAGGGACACCGCCTCATGCTGAATTTCCAGGACGATCTGATCTTTATAGCGTTCCATCATGCGGTGAAAGGCACTCACCAGATCAAACACAGTGGCCGATATGAGCTCCTTTTCCTGGTCTTCAAACTCGCTGTCATCCGGGGGCCACACACTGAGCTCAACCGTTTCACGCTCATAGAGCATTTGGGCAGCCTGTTTAAACTTTTCGTGCTCCAACAACCGCTCGACCAGTTCGTTTCGCGACTGCTCCACCTCCTCAGCCATCTGAGAACCGGGCTCAGCAGGAAGCAGCATCCCCGATTTGATATGAATCAAAGTGGCGGCCATGACCAGGAAGTCGCCTGCGATGGTGATGCTGAGATCCTTCATCTTGTCCAGATAGTGCAGATATTGATCGGTGATCTGGGCGATGGGAATCTGGTAGATATCGATCTCTTGTTGGCGGATGAGATGGAGGAGCAAGTCCAGAGGGCCTTCAAATATCTCCAGTTGGACCGTATAGTCTTCCGTTTGCGACCCGGTTTGCACATGCATGGATGGGTGACTCACTCCTTGACCTCACCTCGCCAGTCTCATCAAGAAAACAACCGCTAGTACTCTATCTTCATGGCCTGACGTACCTCGGTCATGGTCTCTTGGGCTACAGTCCGCGCCTTGCTGCTTCCCTCCACTAGCCACTTCTTGACTTGCTCGGTATCTCTCTCCAGTTCCAATCTTTTTTTATGGAGCGGCTCGATGACGGGAAGCATATTTTTCAGCAGCAGCTGTTTGCAATCCGTGCAACCGATCCCCGCCGTCGTGCAACCCTCGGTCACCCACTTCCGGCCCTGAGCATCGGTCAGAAGCTTGTGATAATCAAAAACGGGACACACCTCGGGATTACCCGGATCGGTGCGGCGTGCCCGAGCGGGATCCGTCATCATCTTCATGACCTTTTTCGAAATGCTCTCGGGGTCTTCGGAGAGCTGAATCTCGTTGCCGTAACTCTTACTCATCTTGCGGCCGTCGGTTCCCGGCAAACGCGCCATCCGGGTCAGCTTGGCCTGGGGCTCGGGAAAAACGGCACCGTAGAAGTGATTGAAGCGTCGAGCGATTTCCCGACACAGTTCAATATGGGCGACCTGGTCTTCGCCTACCGGAACCGCGTCTGCTTTATAAATGAGAATATCGGCTGCCTGAAGCAGCGGGTATCCCAGAAAACCATAGGTTAAAAGGTCCTTTTCCGGGAGTTGCCGTATTTGTTCCTTATAGGTGGGAACGCGCTCCAACCAGGGCAGCGGGACAATCATGGAGAGCAGTAGATGAAGCTCGGCATGCTCGGGAACAAGGGATTGGATCATGATGGTGGATTTTTGGGGATCGATCCCACTGGCCAGCCAGTCGATGGCCACCTCCACGACATTTTGACCGATCGGATCCACGTCGCCGTAATCGGTAGTCAACGCATGGTAGTCCACAATTCCGAAGATACACTCGTACTCATCCTGAAGACTCACCCAATTCTGCAGAGCTCCGAAGAAGTTCCCCAGATGCAGCCGACCCGTTGGCCGCATCCCGCTAAATATTCTTTTTTTCATGGTCGAAGCGTGAATTTGTCTAAGGGACCAGACTCCACACAAAACCCTGGACCGGACGGATGATTTCTCCCAAAGCCCCGGAAAACAACAACAAAAGCAAAATCATGAACCCATAAGGCCTGATGCGGTCATATAAAACAGAAAGATGATGCGGCAAAAGGCCGGAAAGGACCCAGCTCCCATCCAAGGGTGGAATGGGCATAAGGTTAAAGACCGCCAGGACGACATTGAGCAACAACCCCAAAGAACAGAAAAGGAACAACGGGTAAAGAGCGTGATCCCCTCTGCTCAGCGACGGTGCCATGAAATTCATTACTTTCAACACAATCAGAAAGGCCAGCGCTGCCACCACATTACTGGCGGGACCAGCTGCTGCAATAAAGATATGATCCCTTTTGGGGTTTTTCAGATGACGAGAATTGACGGGCACCGGTTTTGCCCAACCGAAGATAAACCCTCCCATGACGAAGCCCAGGAGCGGGACAACAATGCTTCCCATGGGGTCGATATGAGCGAGCGGGTTCAGTGTCACTCGGCCCAAGGAACGACCGGTGGCATCCCCGAGCCAATCCGCCGTCCAGGCATGGGCAGACTCGTGAATACTTAAGGAAAATAAAACAACTGCAATAACGATCAGAAGCTCTATTGGATCAATCCCACCGAAATTCACGCGACCGATGATACCACAGGGCCCCAACCCTGCTGCTATAATGGGCGTCTCGTGGGCATACTTCTCTTCAACTCAGCTTTTGGCTTTTACGTGCTGGGGCTTCTCCACAGCGTGGCGGCCTTTGTGTCCAAACAGAAGAACATCTTCCATCAGATCGCGATTGTTTCGGTGAGTGTGGGTTTCGGTCTGCACTCGGCTTTTCTCATCTACAGCGCGGTGGAAAAGGGGCGCCTTCCGCTGACCGACTTGAGAGAGGCACTTACATTTTTTGCCTGGACGGTTTCTCTGTGCTTTTTTATCTCCCATTTACGTTACCGAATTAAGCCCCTTGGACTTTTCCTGCTCCCTTTGGTCACCGTTTTGATGCTGGGAACGATTTTCATCAAATCTTCCCCGGTTCCTGAAATTTTCAGCAGTTCCTGGATTTACTGGCATACCATTTGCCTTTTTTTGGCTTATGGAATGTTCTTCGTCACCTTCATTGCCAGTCTTCTTTATCTCTTTCAAGAACGAGAACTGAAGGGTAAGAAACCGAAGACCTTCTACTACTGGCTGCCTTCGCTGGTGCTTCTGGATGACCTGTTTTACAAATTTCTGATTTCCGGCTTCTGCTTTATGACCTTGGGCCTTTTGGCAGGGGTCATTTGGGCCGAGCAGGATTGGGTCGGGGGATGGCAAAGCGACCCCAAAGTCATCGCGGCGCTCATCACCTGGGTCATCTATCTGGTACTGATCTATCTACGTTTAACGGCGGGATGGCGCGGGAAGCGCGCAGCCCTGATCAGCATGATCGGTTTTCTTTCCATCCTTTTCACCTTTTTAGGGGCACGTTACCTGGGAGGATTGCATTCCTTTCCATAATGGATCTTGTTCTAGTCGGACTCAACCATAAAACGGCACCCGTGGAGGTACGGGAGCGGATCGCCTTCGCTGAGGAGCATCTACAGCCCGCCCTCAAGCGTCTGCAAAGGGATTCTGATCTGCTGGAAGGAATGATTCTATCCACCTGTAATCGAGTGGAAATCCTCGCCCACGGACAGAAAAGCCAGGCCCAGGTCGTCCAATCGGTGAAGGATTTTCTCTACTCCTATCATGCCCTGAAGCCCCCATTCCTCGAGGACTTTCTTTACAGTTATCTGCGAGGTGACGCCGTACGGCATGTTTTTCGAGTGACCAGCAGCCTGGATTCCATGGTGGTGGGAGAGCCCCAGATCCTGGCCCAGGTGAAACAGGCTTATGCCGAGGCCTGCCAGGCGGGAAGCGTAGGAACTTATCTCAAGGACTTGATCCCCCGGGCTTTTTTCGTGGCCAAAAAGGTAAGAAGCTCGACTCAGATTGGAGCGTCTGCCGTATCCATCAGCTCCGTTGCCGTGGAACTGGCCCGAAAGATCTTTGGGGATCTCAAAGGCAAGACGACTCTTCTTCTGGGAGCAGGGGAAATGGGTGAACTGGCTGCGCGCAACCTTCTCGACTCAGGCATCAGCCAGATCTTTGTCATCAACCGTACACCCAAGCGCGGCCAGGAACTGGCCGCCCAATTACTGGCCACGGCAGTTCCCTTCGAAGATCTCGAGACCTACCTGATCCGGGCGGACATCGCCCTGGTGTGCACCGGCTCCACTTCCCTGCTGCTGGACAAGACCCTGATTGAGGCCATCATCAAAAAGCGACGATATCGTCCGCTGTTCATCATCGATATCTCCGTTCCTCGCAATGTCGACCCCCAGATCAACGAGCTGGACAATGTCTTTCTCTACGACGTCGACGATCTGCAATCGGTCATTGACGCCAACATCCGCCAAAGATGCGCAGAAGCGGAGATTGCGGAAGAGATTGTGGATAAGGAAACCGTCAACTACATGAACCAACTCAGCACCCGCAGTGCCGGGCCTCTGATCCGTTCTCTGAAGCACCGAATTGAGGAAATCTGTCTGGAGGAGCTGAGGAGCAACCACAAAAATCTGGACCCCCAGGAATACGAACGGCTGGAAAAGGCTCTTCGAAGCACTGCCCGCAAGATTGCCCACCCCTTCATCACGGAGATCCGACAAGCCGATAAAGATCCCACTCGTCGTCTTCACAAGATCCAACTGATCCGAAAAATCTTCCGCCTGGACAAAGACTCATGAGGAAACTCGTCATCGGATCCCGGGGCAGCCAGTTGGCGCTCAGGCAATCCGAACTTCTTCAAGAGGCCCTCCAAAAATACCATCCCGATCTTGAGTCCAGTATCCAGATCATCCGTACAACGGGGGATAAGACACCCCAGGCCGACCTCTCGAAACTGGCAACCAGCGTCAAAGGATTGTTTGTCAAAGAGATCGAAGAAGCCCTTTTACAGCACCAGATCGATCTGGCGGTCCACAGTCTCAAGGATCTTCCCACCCAAACGCCTGAAGGATTGACCCTGGCGGCCATTTTACCCAGGGAGGATGCACGCGACGCGCTGGTGACGGCATCTCCTGCGATTCATTCCCTTCAGGCGCTGCCCCAACAGGCCAAACTGGGTACCGGTTCCCTTCGCCGTCGAGTGCAACTGCAACTGCTGCGTCCCGACCTGGTGATCTCTCCCCTAAGAGGCAACGTGGACACCCGCATCAAGAAAATTCAACAAGAGAATCTGGACGGGATCATCCTGGCGGCGGCCGGCTTGAACCGGCTGGGACTTCACGACAAGATCGCCTATCTCTTCCCGGTGGAGGAAATGGTTCCTGCCATCGGTCAGGGTGCCCTGGCCATAGAAATCCGAACAGATGACGACAGCACCCGCCAAATTGTGGAACCGGT
Organism: Acidobacteriota bacterium; assembly: GCA_022562935.1. GTDB lineage: Bacteria > Acidobacteriota > UBA6911 > RPQK01 > JADFOI01 > JADFOI01. Next base: position 13,886 of record JADFOI010000007.1, on the reverse strand, counting down.
GGACGACCCTGCCACCCATAACTGTACGTTCGCCGAGAGACGATTTCTAGAAAAAATGGGAGGCGGGTGCGATGTCCCCATGGGAGCCCACGCTTCCATTTCAGAAGACAAGGCCACTTTCACGGCTTTTGTGGCCGGGCCTCGCAGCCTGCAAGTGGCCAGAACCTCCTCCCAGGGCAAACCCCAGGAGCTGGACGAACTCGCCCTGGAGGCCGCCCGTTACCTCCTGGCTCACGGTGGGGACAAAATGCTTGAAGAGTCCAGCGTTCAGTACCAGCCATGAGTCTATCCTTGCACCATCGCACCATTCTCATTACCCGAGCCCAGGGTCAGGCTCCTGTGTTTCAGCATCTTCTCGAGGAAGCGGGTGCTCGAGTCCTACACCTGCCCACCATTGAAATTCGGCCTCGTCCCGATCAGGAACTGGACCACGCCGTTGAGGCGCTGAAAAGCTGCGACTGGCTGATGTTCACCAGTGCCAATGCGGTAGAGATTTTTATGGATCGAGCCGAGGCTTTGGGGAAATTGCCTGCTCCAAAGGGAGACTCCCCGTTACCCAAGATCTGCACCATTGGACCTGCCACTGCGGACAAGGTCAAAAGCTACGGATATGCCGTTGACCTGGTTCCAGAGCTCTATCAGGCCGAGGGCATCCTCAAGGACTTCGTGGACTTCAATGGCGGCCGGATCGAAGGCTTGCGCATCCTCCTGCCCCGGGCCAGCCGGGCCCGTGAGCTTCTCCCGAAAACACTTCGAGAGCAGGGGGCCGAGGTGAACTTGATTGAAGTCTATGACACGGTTGTGCCCATGGAGAGCCGCGCCAAGCTAACCCAGCTGTTCAAGAGTCAACCTCCCGACCTGATCACCTTCACGAGTTCCTCAACAGTGAGCAACTTTGCCACCCTCGCCGAAGAGGTAGAAGATGTCCGACAGTTTCGCTGCGCCGTGATCGGACCCATCACCGCAGCCACGGCCCGGGAGCATGGATTAAACATTGTGGTTCAAGCCGAGAGATCTTCCGTCCCCGATCTGGTCCGTGCCATCGAGCGATACTTTCAGCAACTCCCCGCCTAGCCCCCCATCTTCTGGGCGCAGGGGGGTATGACGCAAACCACAATCTCCGCAAGGTCCCTTTCTCATGCCTATGGTCCCTGCTATCTCTGCCAGGACTCTCGCTACTTGCAAAAAACTTGGGGCTAAGTTGAATGTGGGAGGCACGTGTGCCTCCCACATTCCGGAGGTGCCGGTGTGTACAAGATGTCGAGACCGGCACCCCTACCTCCGCGGGCGCTCCGGCGCACCTCTGCGGAAGACCACATTGAAGGTCAGCTGGATGTCGGCAACCTTTCCCTTGGAAATAGCAGGCAGGAAGCGCCAGGTGTTTCGCGCCGTCTCCCGGGCAAGCTGGTCGAGGCGGGGAGCGATACCATTCACGACCTCGATATCGGACAGCGCTCCCGAGCGGCTCACCCGAGCGCTCAACTCGACGACAACCGGGTCGGGTAAATGGGCGAAGGAGGAAGGAAGCTCCGGCTGCGCACCCTGAAGGTGCACAGGAGCCACAATCTCGAGATCGGGAAAATGAATTTCGATTTGCTGCACCTCCGCTGCACCGCTCCCGTAAATCGTTCCGTACCCTTGACGAAAACCCGCCATTAAAACCATCTGCTTTCCATTTTCCATGACGAGATCCAGATTTCCGATTTTGGAGGCCAGCAAATTGAAATCACTTTTGGAAACGGGCTCCAGTTCCACGATGCGCGAGCCGACCTTCAAGAACACCTTTTCCGGGGCTGCCTGAAAACGATAATTTCCCCAGATGTTGTAGCCGACAAAGCGATCGGGCTGAACGAGTTCTGTCACCTTGAACCGGTCGCTGGGATGGGCGGCATCCTCGACTTCGAAGACATGTCCATGGTAAGGGCGACCCTCTGCATCTAAAATAAGAAGCCCCGGTGCTTGAATAATCTCGAACGAGTCGCCAAGATTAATATAGTTTAAGATTGATTTTTGTTCATTGATCAGTTCGACCGTAATGATGCGCTGATCGGAGAGAAAGAAATAGTGGCGCGTTCCGGAAGCCGCCTGTCCGGCGGCAAAACATGATGCGGCCAGATAAATCATCACCGTCAGGGTCATCTTTGTCGCGTCCAGCCACCTGGTCATTGCTTTCTTCCTTTCGCCGTTGAGCTGGACACAACTATAGCAGGACTTACCCTTTGACTGGTTCCATGACCTTGAAGAAAACGCCTTTGAATGCCCTTCACAAAGAATATGGTGCGCGGATGGTGGATTTCGCGGGCTGGGAGATGCCCGTGCACTATGGCAGTGCCCTCAAGGAACATTTTGCAGTCCGGGAGAGGGTTGGGATCTTTGACGTCAGCCACATGGGCGAGATTGAATTTATTGGCCCGGGCGCTCTTGCCATGGCTCAAAAGGTAACCAGTAATGATGTCTCCCGGCTGTCTGACGGGCAGGCCCAGTACTCCGCTTTCCTTTATCCTCAGGGAACCTTCATTGACGACATCGTGGTTTACCGCATCAGTGACCAGCACATTTTTGTCTGCGTCAACGCGGCCAACAGGGAGAAGGACTATCAATGGGTCAAATCAAAAAAGGAGGGGAGAGTAGACATCCTCGACAACAGTGATTCCTATGTCCAGCTGGCCATCCAGGGGCCCAAGGCCGAAGCTGTGCTTCAGGAACTCACCGACCTGGACCTCTCCTCGATCCAATACTACGGGTTCACTTTTGGAAACGTGAACGGCACTCGGTGCCTGATCTCGAGGACAGGTTACACGGGGGAGAATGGCTTTGAGATCTACATCCCCGTAGAGGAAGCTCCCTCCATCTGGGAGCGACTGTTTCAGGTGGGAAAGCCCTTTGGAATCATGGCGGCGGGGCTAGCGGCACGCAACACGCTGCGATTGGAAGTGGCCTACTGCCTTTATGGACACGAAATCGACGAGACCACCACTCCCTGGGAGGCGGGCCTGGGCTGGATTGTCCGACTGGGTAAAGGAGAGTTCATCGGACACGATTCTCTGGAAAAGCTCAAGGAAGAAGGGAAGCAGCGCAAGCTGGCCGGTTTTGAGATGGTAGGGCGAGGAATCGCCCGCGATCACTACCCGGTCATTGTGGATGGAACTGAGGTGGGCCAGGTGACCAGCGGCAGCTTTGCTCCTTCTCTGAAAAAGAGTGTGGGGTTGGTTTATCTCCCCATCCAATATGCCAGGATCGGTCAGCCGCTGGAGGTGGAGATTCGCGGCAAACGAGTTCAAGCCAAGGTCGTCGAAACGCCTTTTTATACTCGGTAAGCCGCCCGCTTCGCATTTCTGAACGGTTGAGGCTAGAATATCCTCACTATGAAACCAGAACGAAGTTACTACAAAGATTTAAGAGAATTTATTCAAGTACTTGAGGACACGGACAAACTCGTGCGCATCCAGAAGGAGATTAACAAGGATACAGAGCTTCACCCACTGGTTCGCTGGCAGTTCAGAGGCTTGGAGGAAAAGGATCGGAAGGCTTTTTTGTTTGAGAACGTCACCGATTCGAAAAACAAAAAGTACCGGGGTTCTGTTCTGGTCGGTGGCCTTGCCGGTTCCGCTGATATCTACTGCCTGGGAGTGAAGTGCAAGCCGGATGAGATTACCGACCTGTGGCTGCACGCCATGGACCATCCTATAGAGCCTGAGCTGGTCAATAGCGGTCCCGTCCAGGAAGAAATTCACACCGGTTCAGACCTCCTCAGTCACGGTGGCTTCACCGAGTTTCCGATCCCCATTTCGACTCCAGGCTTCGATAACGGCCCCTACATCACCGGGGGTCACTGGATCACCAAGGATCCGGAAACAGGACAGCGCAACGTTGGTAATTATCGTGGCCTGATCCGAGGCCCGGGCCTCAGTGGACTGATGATCGGTACACCCCAGGATCTATCCAGCCACTGGGAAAAATGCAGGCAACTGGGAAAGCCTCTTGAAGTGGCCGTGGCGATTGGAGCCTTGCCCGCTGTTTCCTATGCCGCCACGCAGAAGGTTCCTCCAACCATGGACGAACTGACTCTGGCGGGCGGTCTGATCGGCGAGCCGATTCAGTTGGTCAAGTGCCAGACCGTCGATCTGGAGGTTCCTGCCAGTTCTGAGATTGTTTTTGAAGGCATCATCCCCACCTCTTACCTGGAGGAGGAAGGCCCCTTCGGAGAGTCGATGGGGGTTGTGGATCCCCGAACGCTGAGCCCTGTCTTTGAACTGACCTGCGTGACCCACAGAAAAAATCCTGTTTGGGTGTCGATCATTAGCCAGGTCACACCCAGCGAGAGTTCCAAGATCAAAGCCATGGGGATGTCCACCCTGATCTACCGCTACCTTCAGAACAAAGGCTTTTCCAGTGTGCTGGAGGTTTCGCTGACCGAGGCGCTGGTGAACCTGCGGCCCTATGTGGTGGTGCGGATGAAAAAGAAGGATCACCAGGAGCCCTGGGAAGTCATGCAGGCCATATTGGATTACGGAGATCGTGTGGGGAAACTGGTGGTCACGGTGGATGAGGACATTAACCCGTCTGATGCTGTTGCCGTGCTTTGGGCGATCACCCATCGCTCCCAGCCTCACCAGGATACCAAGATTGTGGGCAATCGGCCCTTTGGTGCGACCCCCATCGGCATGGTCATCAACTATCCCGGGAGCCGTTATGACAGTGAGGAATCCTCTCTGCTCATCGATGCCACACGGAAGTCCGATTTTCCTCCCCTCTCCCTTCCCCGAAAGAAGTATATGGAACGGGCAAGAGTCATCTGGGAGGAATTGGGTCTGCCTGAGCTCAAGCCGAAGGAACCCTGGCACGGCTATGGACTCGGGTATTGGCCGGATGACTTGGAAAAAGAGGCCCAAAGGGCCGTAGCAGGCGACTACCTTCAACTGGAAGAAACACTCAAAGGTACCCGGGTCGAGGTGGGCGAAGGCGAGACGCTGGGTTCACTGAGAGCCGAATGGGGAAAAACCCACACGGGTCGGACAGACTAGCCCAGCGGGTATTAGAAATCGAACGAATGGGTCACCTTCAGCAGCACGGACCAGTCCGTTCTCTCCTGGTCGCTGGTCCTGTTGAAAACCAGAAACACATCATCCCCGGGCCTGTAGATGTAATTCAGGCGAACGTTCAGATTGTAAAGATCCTCAGTACTGTCATATTGAAGGGTGGTCGTGGTCAACCACTCGTTGCTGAGGTTATACCGAAAAATACTGTTGACGAGATGAGAGGTGAGCTGTCCCTGGGGAACTGAAATATCATCGAAGTCATACTCGATCCTGACGCTCAATTGATCGCTGATAAGGAAGTTGGGATTAAAGGTTATGGCAAAGCGGTCTCCCCCCCAGAACTCCTCCCACCGAATGCGCAAAAAGGTTGACAAGCGTCTCCCTCTGAAAGTCCTGAATCGGTACTCATACTGGTTGTTTCGATACACACCGGGAGGAATAAGCAGCTTCCCTCGTAAAAGGAAGGGCTGGGTAATGCTCTCCAGATTCTTACCAAAATCCGCCATCGAACGGTCTCCACTCTCCCACTCGACACCGAATGTCATCCGCTGGTCTCGAGTCTCCAATTCTCCGGCTTGATTGCTGATGTAGGAGATGAACGCACCCAGTGTGGTTCTTCGAATCCATTCGGAGTCGGGTCTGGGGTGAATGGAGACCTGTCCAAGGGTTTGCTTCATGTCTCTTCGGGGCACAAAGCCCATCTCCGCCTCAAACTTTCGCTGTATCGTCTGATGTTCGACGTTGGCGTTGAAAAAGTCACTTCCCCAGGTGATCTTTGCAGGACGGAAAGCCCAAGTGTCCTCATTCACATCGGGACTCCAGGAGTGAACAAGGAATGAGTTAACGCTGAGATGGTCGAAGAAGACAAGCTCCGAGTCCAGGGCAGCCGTTCGGTTATAGTCGCTGCTCCCACCCGACTGCAGATTGGTCACCATACCGCCTACGAAGGATCTCCCGAAGATTCGCTTGACGCGACCGACTGTGTAGTTACGTCTTGGTTCTAGACCAGATTCCTGGGTCTGGGTATTGAGAAGGCCCAGTTCAAATCTTCCCGCCTTCCCGGTCAGACGCCCCCCGAAGAGGATGGGAACCTTCTCCCGATCGTCGGTCAGGCCGATCCGTCGGGAATGAAACAGCCTTAGTTCCGGCACAGCACCTCCAGGGCCAAAATCAAACACCCCGGCATCCTCCAAAAAGAACTCGCGCTTTTCGGGGAAAAAAAGGGGAAAACGGGTGAGGTTGATCTGGGGATCGTCCACTTCGGTTTCGGCAAAATCCGGATTCACCGTTAGATCCAGGGTCAGGTTGGGAGAGAGACGAACCTTGAAGTCTTCCAGTCCGATGTCGGACTCATTGTGGGTTGAGGCGCCGCCAAGCTCCGGAAGACTTCGTTTCAGACCCAAAAGAACGTAAGGTTTGATTCTGTAGGTAAAGCCTCTGGGAATCTGCCGCAGACCCTCCAGGTGACCCGCCTGGGACACTTGCTCGAAACTATAGTCTCGCCGATAGTTGCTCCAGGCCACCTCCTCATTCTTTCGTTTGATGTTTCTTCGGAAATCGACTCCCCAGACCTGCTCCTCTGCCGCGGGGGTGCGGAGAACCGAGAAAGGAATGCGCACCTCGGCCACCCAGCCCTCTTCGCCAATGGCTACAGCCACCTCCCAGCGTTCATCCCATTCGGGGGAGGTTCGGGCCCCCTCATCCGTAATCCAGGAATCAAAGCGAGCGCCCAGAGGATTCATCTCAAACCAAAAGGCGTTGCGATGGCTGTGGAAGGTATCCAGTAGGATAGCGAAGCTATCGTCAAACTCCAGGTCGGCGTCCCGAGCCCGCTGGGTGGCGATGATCCGATCCGGTTGCGAGTCATAACAGGTGACACCGAAAAAAATGGCATTATTCGAGTAAAGGATCCGCACTTCGGTCTGCTCCGTGGCTGGGGATCCCTCTTGAGGGTTGCGTTGACGAAACTGTCCAATCGGTGAGGCTTCCTGCCAGACCGACTCATCGAGCACGCCATCCAGAACCGGTTCCTGTTCGATCCGGACCGCCCGTACAGAAGGAGGATCGGCCTCCTGTGCCAAAAGGGGACTCATCAAAAGAACAGCAACGGAGGCTTGTTTGGCCCGGATGAGTAATTGCAAATTGAATCCTCAACTCCTCTAAGTGCCCGTAAAAAGCTCCATACTTCTACCAAAGAATTTCCCCAACAACAAGAACGTCTTTAGTCGAACCGGGTTCAACCCAAGGGCTGGCTCAAGGCGGTAGATAACCAAGGGTACCCGAATCTCTGGTACTACACCCGCGGCTGCTGAAGGGGATGAGTCGCATTGCTTTCCACTCCCTCTAGGCTTATCATTTAGGAGAAATTCCTTTGTACAATTCGAAGGGGGGACGTTCATGAGGACCAAAAGAGGTAGGTATACAGGCCTTCTGGAGGCCAGCACAGCTGTGTTGTTGACCCTCTGGCTAGTCGCGATGAGTGCCTGCCAACTCACCGATGACGCGATCCAAATCGACAACGACGACCTGGGCGGAGTGGTCACCAGCGAGGAGGGACCGGAAGCAGGCGTCTGGGTCATCGCGGAAACGACTGACCTGCCTACCAAGTTCGTCAAGATCGTGGTCACCGACGATCAGGGTCACTATGTTGTCCCCGATCTTCCGGCAGCGAACTACGACGTGTGGGTGCGCGGCTACGGGCTGGTGGATTCGCCTAAGGTGCAAACCGAGCCAGGCAACATTGTGAACCTGACCGCAGTTGAGGCCCCAAACCCGCGCGCCGCCGCAGAATACTACCCGGCCGGCTACTGGCTCTCCCTGATCCAGGTGCCGGACAAGGACGAGTTTCCGGGCACAGGTCCCCAGGGCAATGGCATCTCGCCAAACATGACAAGTCAGGCCCAATGGATCAGGAGCCTGAAGTCAGGTGGCTGCATGGCCTGTCATCAACTGGGCAACAAGGCCACGCGGGAAATTCCCGTAGAGCTTGGTGAATTCGACTCCCTGGAAGCCGCCTGGGATCGGCGTATCCAGTCCGGACAAGCGGGTAGCAATATGGTTCGAGGACTCAACGGGCTGGGCCGGCAGCGAGCCTTGACTATGTTCGCCGACTGGACCGAGCGGATCAACGCCGGGGAGTTACCGCCAGCACCGCCGCGGCCCCAAGGCCTGGAGCGAAACATCGTCATCACCCAGTGGGACTGGGCCGACCCGAAGGCCTATCTCCACGATGAGGCTTCCACCGACAAACGGGATCCCACCGTCAACGCCAATGGCCCGATCTACGGAGCGCTCGAAGCCAGCGCGGATTACATGCCCGTCCTGGATCCGGTGGGTCACACGGCCAGCCAGGTGAAACTATCGGTTCGCGATCCCGACACGCCGGTTGCGGCGCGGTCTCCGCTACAGCCATCACCGTACTGGGGGGAGGAAGCGATCTGGACCAGTCGAGCCAACGCCCACAATCCGATGCTCGATCACAAGGGCCGGGTCTGGCTTACCTCGACCGTTCGCCCCAGTGAGAATCCGGACTTCTGCAAGGAGGGGTCGGACCATCCGTCGGCGAAGGCATTCCCGGTCGAAACCGCCCGCCGCCACCTCTCCATGTACGATCCTAAAACCGAGCAGTTCACTCTCATTAGCACTTGTTTCAGCACCCACCATCTGATCTTTGCAGAGGATGCCGACCACACGCTATGGACAAGCGGTGGTGGCCCGGTCATCGGCTGGTTGAACACGAAGATGTTCGACGAGACTGGCGATGAGGAAAAGTCGCAGGGTTGGACGCCGCTCATTTTAGACACCAACGGCAACGGCAAAAGGGACGAGTATGTGGAGCCTGACCAGCCGCTCGATCCCACCAAGGACAAGCGGATCAACGCTCGCTACTACGGCGTTGCCTTCAACCCCGTAGACGGGTCGATCTGGGGATCTACGTTAGGCTTCCCCGGTGCGGTCATGCGGCTGGACCCGGGGCCGAATCCACCGGTCACAGCCCTAACGGAACTCTACGAGCTGCCCTGGGGCAACCCCGAGGCGCCCGTGCAAGGATACTCTCCGAGGGGCATGGACATCGACCGTAACGGCGTCGTCTGGACACCCCTGGCCAGCGGGCACATGGCCAGCTTCGACCGCCGCAAGTGCACGGGGCCGCTCAATGGGCCAACCGCTACAGGGCAGCACTGTCCCGAAGGCTGGACCCTCTATCCGGAGCCGCTACCGCAACTCAAAGGCCTGGAGGATTCAGGCAGCGCCGAGGCCAGCTACTACACTTGGGTGGATCAATTCGACACCTTGGGGTTGGGCCGAAACGTCCCGATAAACACCGGCAATGGGTCCGAAGGGCTGCTGGCCCTGAAGGACGGGGAGTGGGTCATCATGCGCGTGCCCTATCCGCTGGGCTTTTACACCAAATGGATGGATGGCCGGATCGATGATCCGAACACCGGCTGGAAGGGTAAGGGGTTGTGGTCCACGGTGAGCACCCGAGGACCTTTCCACATGGAAGGCGGTAAAGGGACCACCAGCAAGGTCGTGCACTTCCAGTTGCGTCCCGACCCTCTCGCGAAGTAACAGGATCCGGTCAACCGAAAGCTCACTCCTTCGCGGGCAGTGCAGCAAGAGTTTCTAGAACCAAAATCAGGGTATCTGCAAAAAGCGAGCCCTCCACCAGGGCATCAAAGGACCAGGCATTCCTATTGCCGGTGATCACACCACCAGTACTTAGCGGTCGAACGAATACCGGTAGACGTTCGTTTCTCGTTGCTTGAAACCCAAGCGCTGATAGAGACGATTGGCTGCTTCCCGGCTGGGCCGAGAAGTCAAATCCACCGTTCGGGCTCCTTGGTCTCGAGCCACTTTCAAAGCTTCCTGATTCAGCGCTGCTCCAATTCCCTGCCCGCGAACGCTCTCATCAACCACCACATCCTCAATCCATGCACGCAAACCTGTCGGAATCCAGTACAAAGCCAGAGTCAGGCTACCCACGATGACACCCTCCACCTTCGCAACCAGCAATCGAGTGGCATCCGATTGAACAATCCGCTCCAGCTCCTGCTCTCCGGGAGGGGGCGACGAACGACTCAGCTGCGGAGTGAGACGAGCAAAGGCTTCCACCAGTTCCGTACTGACTTCCGTCACTTCCTCGACCTTCATTTCTGGCGGCTCATTCATCCACGCCCTATATATCACGGAGGTCTGGGAAGCGTGCGCACCGGCTTGATTCAATTCTCGACTTGGGATAAAAGAACTGACGGATTTGTGATCTTTTTAAAGAATACCGAGAAGGATGGAAAAACATGAAGGCACCAGATGATCTCCTGTACAGCAAGGAACACGAGTGGATCCAGAGGGAAAGTGACATTGCCACCATTGGGATTACCGAGCACGCTCAAAAGGAATTGGGCGACGTGGTGTTCGCTGACCTCCCGGAAGTGGGAACAACCTTCAAGGTGAACGAGGCCTTTGGCTCCGTGGAATCGGTGAAGGCGGTGTCGGAGGTTTACATGCCGGTCTCCGGAGAGGTTGTGGAGACCAACGAGTCGTTGCTGGACGCCCCGGAGAAGATCAACGACGACCCTTATGGCGAGGGGTGGATCATTCGTATCCGTCTGGGAAACCCGACAGACCTGGAGACCCTCATGTCTTCCCAGGAATATTCCAAATACGTCGAAGAAGAGTCACAGGGGTAATCCATGCGCTACGTTTCGATCACGCCGGAGGAAAAACAGTTGATGTTGAAGGCCATCGGTGTGGATCGAGTGGAGGATCTATTCGCCACCATTCCCGAGAATCTCCGGTTCAGCAAAACCCTGGACATTCCGGAGGCCGCTTCAGAAACGGACATCCTCAAGTACTTCCGTTCGCTGGGCAAGAAAAACGCCTCCGCCGAAGACTTCGAGTATTTTCTGGGGGCGGGAGCCTACAATCACTTTATCCCCACCCTGATTGACTCGGTCATTTCCCGATCCGAGTTTTACACCTGCTACACCCCTTACCAGCCGGAGATCAGCCAGGGAACACTGCAGGCCACCTTTGAATTTCAGACACTCATTTGTCAGCTCACGGGAATGGAGGTTGCCAACGCCAGCCTGTATGACGGGGGCAGCGCTCTGGCCGAAGGGGTGCTCATGGCCGTTCGCACCACCCGGCGGCAGAAGGTCCTCGTTGCCCAGAGCGTACACCCAGAGTACCGGCGAGTCTTGGAAACCTATGCAGCCAACCTGGACATCCAACTCCAGGAACTCCCTTTTACCGAATCGGGATGCGTCGATATTGAAGCCCTGGAACGTCTCGTGAGCGAAGATCATGCCGCCGTGGTGATCCAGTCCCCCAACTTTTTTGGTGTCCTGGATGATGTGGAACAGGCCATTGGTCTGAGCCAAGGCGTTGGCGCCTTGGCCGTGGTGGTGGTGAGTGAAGCACTTTCTCTGGGCCTCCTCAAGCCTCCAGGGGAGCTGGGAGCGGACATCGTAGTGGGAGAAGGACAATCCCTGGGCATCCCCCTGGGATTTGGAGGACCCTATCTGGGACTTTTTGCCACCAAAGACAAGTACAAGCGCCAGATGCCGGGTCGAATAGTGGGTCAAACCGTCGACAGCCAAGGGAGGCAGGGCTACGTCCTCACGCTGGCCACTCGTGAGCAGCACATCCGGCGCCAGAAGGCGACCTCCAATATTTGCACCAATCAGGGTTTGTGTGCCTTAATGGCCGCCGTTTTCCTGTCGGTTTTGGGTAAGCAGGGGATTCGAGAGCTGGCGGAGCAAAATCTCAAGAAGGCTTTTCATTTGCGGAAACTGTTGGGCGATTCCCTGGTCTTTTCCGGTGCTACTTTCAATGAAATGGTCGTGGACTGCCCCGAGGATCCCGCTGAAATCAATCGACAACTGGTGAACGAGGGGATCATCGGAGGTCTTCCTCTGGGAAGATATTTCCCTGAGCGGTCCAAACAGATGCTGGTTTGCGTGACTGAGCAGAACAGTCTGGAAAAAATCCAGCGGTTTGCGGAGGTCCTTACAAGCCTGAAGGTGACGCTATGACACGAACCTCAGTCACCTTTAATCTAAACGAGCCCTTGATTTTCGAGAAATCAGCTCCCGGTAAATCCGCCTACACCCTTCCCAAGTTGGACGTTGAGGATGTCCCGGTAGAGGAAATCCTGGACTCCAGATATCTGCGGACTGAGGTCCAGGGATTTCCCGAGGTCAGCGAAGTGGAACTGATTCGCCACTACACGCGACTCTCCACCTGGAACTACCACATCGATCTGGGCATGTACCCGCTGGGCTCCTGCACCATGAAGTACAATCCCAAGCTCAACGAACGAGTCTCCCGTATCCCCAGTATCGCCTTGACCCATCCCCTTCAAGAGGAACAGCAAAGCCAGGGCTGCCTGGAAATTCTCTTCAGGCTCCAGGAGTACCTCAAGGAGTTGACCGCCATGGATGCGGTGAGTCTGCAGCCGGCCGGAGGAGCACAGGCGGAATTGACCGGTATCTTAATGATCCGCGCCTATCTTACCCAGAAAGGGAGCCCTCGAAGATTCGTCCTGATTCCCGATTCGGCCCACGGAACCAATCCGGCCAGCGCCGTTTTGGCTGGATATGAGGTCATCTCCATCCCTTCCGATGAGAAAGGCAGAATCGACGTCAAGGTACTGGCCGAGAAGATGAGCGAGGAGGTGGCCTGTCTGATGCTGACCAACCCCAATACCATGGGGATCTTTGAAACCCATATCGAGGAGATCGCCCAGATTGTCCACCAGAAGGGTGGCCTCATCTATATGGACGGCGCCAATTTCAATGCCCTAATGGGTTATGCTCGCCCCGGCGAGATGGGAATCGATGTGCTTCACCTGAATCTGCACAAGACCTTTTCCACCCCTCACGGCGGAGGAGGTCCCGGCAGCGGGCCCGTGGTGTGTCAGCAACATCTCGCCCCTTATTTACCCATGCCCCGGGTAGAGCAGGAGGGCGAGCTGTATCGGTTCAATTCGGACCATCCCGAAAGCATTGGTCGTGTCCACAGTTTTCATGGCAATTTCGGGATGGCGGTGCGGGCCCTTTGCTACATTTTGAGCTGTGGCCGAGAAGGTCTTAAGGAATTGAGCGAAATGGCCGTCCTGAGCGCCAATTATATCCGGCGGCGGCTGGAAGAGCACTACGATCTTCCCTACGACACGCCGGTCCTGCATGAGGTCATCTTCTCGGACAAGAGGCAAAACAAAAAGGGGGTGACCACACTGGACATCGCCAAAAGACTCATCGATTACGGCTTTCATCCCCCCACCACTTACTTCCCTCTAATCGTTCAGGGAGCGCTCATGATCGAGCCCACCGAGAGCTACAGCAAAGAGGAACTGGATGCTTTCATCGATGCCATGATTGCCATCAGCCATGAGGCCGAGGAAGACCCGGAAAAGCTCACCACTGCTCCGGCCACGGCCAAGCTGACCCGCCTGGACGAAGTTCGTGCCGCCCGCTCCCCCATCCTCAGATGGGAACCGTAATCCTTTCGCCCCCGCCCGAGCAGCTCATGCCCATTAGCCCGGCCCATTCATAGACGGTCTGCTACAGCGGCGGGATCATCCGACCGGACTGCGCGACCCGCAAGCGGGTGCCCCCCGCGATCTCCTCGGCGTACTGCACGAGTACGCCTGCGGGGGTCCCAGTCGCGACGTGGCGCAACGCACTCCCGCCGGCGCTTCCAGCCACTTCGCTACGGCAGCCTATGAAAAATCCAGGCTCGCTCAGAAACGGGATGGGTATTATAATGGGGTTATGCCTCGCCTGGCCTGGCTTTTTCTGTGTTGTCCTCTGCTACTGGCTCAAGAGCCACCCTCATTTCAGA
>JADFOI010000006.1 GCA_022562935.1 Acidobacteriota bacterium | reverse complement strand
TCAAAATTACTCGAACAGGCTCCACCGAGATCCGCCCTAATTCCTCCCTGGTCCTTCTTGATGAGGAGGGGAAGGTGGTGTGGTCGGCTCCGTGATTAAGAGAAGGTACAGGGTGTGGTGGTCAGGAAGGGTGTTGAGCAGGAGGGTGGTGTGTTGACGTTGTTTGATTCTGAAGCCTCTGCTGGGATTACTGAGAGGGTGCATGATGTACCGGAGGTATAACCGTCAACCTGACTGCGTTCACAACAATTTAGGTGGTGAAAGAAAAAAAATGACAATTCGTGCAAGTTGTTGCGTTTTCTTGCGTTTTCTTGCACTACATTTCACTATGTTTCACTATACTTCACTATGTTGCACTGTTTTCCGTCAGGGAGGCTTTGCTAACCTGTGGTTCACTAGTAGTGAACATAGGCAACCGGGGGATCGAAGCAACAGCAGCGGTTTTGGAAGCCACTTGCTGGGGGTAGCTAGGCCCCCGGGTGTCAGCTCAGGTTTTGGAGTCCTGAACCTTAGCCTACGCCTAAATTGTACTCTGGCACCCCTGACTATCCAGACCGACCCCGGGTAACCCCTTCTAAACCCGTCATATAGGGGTTCTAGTGCCCTGATTATACTACAAAGTGGGCCAGGAGCCTGTCCAAGTAAAAGTGGGGTCGCGCGAATGGGGTTATAGCGTGGGCAGGTCGAGGAGCGAGGAGGATGCGATGCAGGGACATCGGCGACGAAAAACGACGAAGAGATGCACCGCAACCCACATCCTCCCAAAGGGTTACGGCGGCACCTAATGACTCAGACAGGCTCCCAGTAGGTGAGTGAGATCTTCCCTGGAAAGACCTCGAATTTCAACCGTCTTGTTGCGAGAAGACCGTCCTCGGCTCAGCGAGAGATTCTTGGCAGGACCATTCAAAGTTCTGGCCAAGAACTCCAGAAGGTACCGATTGGCACGGTTTCTCCGGGCGGGGGCGGCTAAACGAATCTTCAGCGCTCCATTATATGAACCGACGATTTGGTCGCTTGTCGCTCCTGGCTGGACGCGGACAAAAAGCAGGAGCATTCCTGCTTTTTCACGGATCTCGACTTCATCCTTGTCTTACCGCATTTCTCACACTCCATTTACTGCGAGGGCGGATCTAAGCCCAAAGATAGAAGTTCCGATGCGCAGCAGGGTCGCCCCTTCCTCGATGGCGATCCGGTAGTCATGACTCATTCCCATGGACAGTTCCTTCAAGGGTTGTTGGCGACTTCCGTTGATCTCGGTCAACAAGTCGGCCATCTGCCGAAAATAGGGGCGCGAGGCTTCCGCCTCTTCCTGGTAAGGAGGTATGGCCATCAGACCCTGCAGCTGGAGCCCAGGCATCGAATCCACCTGCTCCACCATACTCGGAATATCTTGAGGAAGGAGGCCGTGTTTTTGAGGCTCTTCTCCAAATTTCACTTCAACAAACACGCGGACGATCTTTCCCATCTCCTCGGCACATGCATTGAGCCTACGGACGATCTTGGGCCGGTCCAAGGTCTGGATGACATCGAAGAGTTGGGCCGCACGCCTGACCTTGTTGGACTGAAGGGGCCCAATCAAGTGCCACTCCAAGCCACTAAGGTCGACGGACGGAATCTTTCCTTCGGCTTCCTGAATGCGGTTTTCCCCAAACAGTGTCTGTCCCCATCGGTGGGCCTGTTGGACACAGTCTGCAGAAAAGGTCTTGGAAACCGCCAGAAGGCGAATTCCTGCAGGATCGCGGCCGCAACCCAGGGAGATGGATTCGATTTCCCCGCTCAACCGCTCAAGATTGGAGGCGATATCAACCACGAGCGTTAGTATATATTACCTGTGGTAGGATGATGCACTCAGCAATGCCTGGAAAATTCATCACATTGGAAGGGATTGAAGGCTCGGGTAAGAGCGTGCAATTGCATCTGCTGGAAGAGGAGCTGAAAAAGCGCAAAGTTCGTTTCCTGATCACACAACAACCCGGAGGGACACACTTTGGTAAGGAAGTTCGTCAGATTCTTTTGCAAAGGGAGGGTGCCCAACGCGAACCAACGGCCGAATTGCTGCTCTACCTGGCCGACCGCTATCAGCACCTCAAGGAAGTCATCGAGCCCAGCCTGACCCAGGGCCTTCATGTCCTTTGCGACCGTTATCATGACGCCACTCTGGCCTATCAAGGGCATGCGCGCGGCATCGGTTTCGCAATAGTCGATCAATTGGCTAAGATTCTGTCGCTACGCATTCCCGATCTGACCCTGGTTCTGGACGTGGAGGTGGAAATTGGCCTCATGCGGGCGCGTGAGAGGAATCAAATAGAAAACAGCGAGACCTGGGGAAGGTTCGAGGCCGAGGACCTGGACTTTCATCGCAGGGTAAGAGAAGGCTATCAGTTATTGGTCCAAAGGGAACCCGATCGAGTCCTGCTGGTGGACGCTTCGGGCACTCCAGAGGAGGTTTTCGAGAAACTTTTGGGGCTTCTTGAAGCGAGAGCCCCCATTTTCCATAGCATCGATCCAGGAATGCCATGAGACTGAGAGACTTTGTTGGCAATCAGCAAATGGTTCAGATCCTGCGTCGAGGCCAGCTTCCCCAGGCCAGCCTTTTCACGGGCCCAGAGGGTGTAGGAAAGAAGACGTTGGCATTGAGCCTGGCTGCCCTGGCCAATTGCAAGGGAGGTACCGAAGAGGAATTGTGCGGAACCTGTCCTTCCTGCGTCAAGGAAGCCGCCGGTCATCATCCGGACATCTGGCTTTTCCAGCCCCATAAGAATCTCATTCGCATTGGAAAGGATGCCAGGGACCCAAACACGATGCGGCAGCTCAATCGGGAAGTCCAATTCCGACCCTTCGAAGGGCGTCTTCGGTTTTTTATCATCGATCAGGCGGAAACCATGACCGAAGAAGCCGCCAATTGCATTTTGAAAACACTTGAGGAACCTCCGGAGACCTCTCGAATTATCCTGATCACTTCCTTTCCTCACCGCTTGCTCCCGACCATTCGATCACGCTGCCAAACCTTCCCTTTTCACCCCTTGGGTCGGGAAACAATCCTCAGCTACCTGGAGGATCATCTGACGGAGGATCATCTGGAGATGAGGGCTTCCTTGGCCGAAGGAAGCATCGCCATAGCCCTAAGCCTAGATCTTGAAGAGACGCTCGAGCAAAGGGACCGTATGCTGGGTTTGTTGACCTCCTGGTGTGAGCAGGAATCCTTCGAAGCCCTATACAAGCAATGTGAACAGCTCCCCCTGCGAAGTGAACTCAAAACCCGCGAGGGCGTTTGGCGCTATCTGAATCTCCTCCATCGAATCGGTGAGGATCTCTATTTCCTGCAGGTGGAAACTCCCGAACGGATCGTCAATCAGGATCGACTGGAGGATTTGCAAAAACTCTCAGAAGGTGTAGAGTTGAATTGGGTTAGAGATTTTCTCTACCATGTGGATCGAGCCAGATGGGACATCGACCATTACGTGAATCCGCTGATGTGTTTCGAGACCCTTTGGCTCATGAGTTCTAACGATGTTGGAAATCGTCACCGTCAAGTTTGAGACCAATAAATCCACGGCCAAGTTCTTGGCCCGTGACGTCGAGCTGCGCGTTGGCGATCGCTGCATCGTCAGCACGAAACGGGGAGTGGAGTTGGGTCTTGTCATCCATGGACAGAGGGCTGAGAATCTCGATCTGGGCGCCTCTAAAGTGAATAAGGCCTTAAGAAAAGCCACCGAACGGGATCTTTATCTTCACGAGAAGAAGAAAGATCAGGAGGATCTCGCCTACCAATTATGCAAGAAATTGATTCGAGCCGATAAGCTCTCCATGAAGCTCTCCAGGGTTGAGTATATCTTTGACGGCAGCCGGGTGATTTTTTATTTTACGGCAACGCGACGTGTCGATTTTCGCGGGTTGGTCAAAAGTTTAGCTCGTCGACTGCGTGCCCGAATTGAAATGCGGCAGATCGGGGCACGTGACGAAGCCAAATTAATTGGCGGAACGGGATGTTGCGGTTTGGGTGAAAACTGCTCCGCCCTGTTCTTGAAGGAATTGAAGTCCGTCAGTATTCGCGCTGCCAAGCAACAGGGTCTGACGGTAAACCCTGGGCGCCTATCCGGGATGTGTGGCCGATTGAAGTGTTGTTTGAACTATGAGGTCGGTGCTACCGGTGGCTGCGGATCTGGAGCCTGTGCCTAGTGCCACATACGTCATCGTATTTATGGAACGAGACACTTAGCCTACACTTACCCTGTTTCTTTGGCCTTTTCTTTCAGTCTGACACTCCACTCCTGAAAGCGCTTGACTTCCTTTGAGGAGTCACTGCTCTGGACAAATTGCTCGCACACTTTCACCGCTTCTAAAAAGGCGTTTTGTTTTTCCAAGACCCCGACCAGTTTTTCGTAGGCTTTCGCCCACTTGGGATTGAACTGGATCGCTTCGCGGTAACGCTCTGCAGCTGCCGTATAATTGTGCCGTTTGTAGTAAAAATCACCGATCTCTACGTGTTCTTTGGCCTTTTGAGGGTCCCGTTCAGGAGGGCCTTCCTCGAGTTCATCGACTTTTTCAACCGTAGGATCTACTCGAATCAGTACCGGTTTCTTCCTGGATCGGCCTTCCTGCCCGAACAGGGAAAACCCAAGAATCAGGAGCAAAAGAGGAATAAGATAGACGAAAAGTCTCATCTTCTACACATCAGTCTATTCGACTTTTTATCTCTTGTCAAAAGCTGAGGAGGATGCTAGGCTATGCCATAGTAAGCTTTCTGAAGCATCTGAACCTTTACCAATTGTCCGTTTAGCGTTGAGGAAGAGGCGCTTTCTGTTGAGGTAGATGATTATGGTTAACCGGAAGTTAATACGTCCGTCGCTGTCCGACCTGAAGGAGCAGCCCCCTTCAAAGTATCTCGAGGGCCAAAGAAAAAAGGTTCCTCCGGAAGCAACCAATGCCGAGCAATACTACTATTTGAAGCAGATGTCGAACAAAACTCCGATGGTCGTCCAGCTCGTTGACGGCGAGGAAATCTTCGGGATGATTGAATGGTACGACAAAGATTGCATCAAGGTGAATCGTGAAACAATGCCGAACCTGCTGATCCCGAAGCACGTCATCAAATACATCTACAAAGAAAGCGAGGTCTAAGGAAGTTGGCGCAAACGGCCTATTCGAGTGTGAGAGTGAGATGGAATGAACTTGGCTGAACCCGTGAAAGGGTTTCCTGTCGTTTTCTCGACAGGAGATCCCCATGGGATCGGCCCGGAAGTCATCCTGAAAGCACTTTCACAATTCCCCACCATCCATCCCATCATTTTTGGAGACCCTCACTACCTCGAAGAGCTGCGACAGGATCTGGGGTTGTCTCACGATTTGGATCAGGTCGAGATCATTGCATCGGGTCATTACGACTATCCTCCTGCATGGGGCACATTGGAGAAAAAAGCCGGCAGATTTGCCCTGGAATGTCTGGAATCTGCCGTTGAGTACTGCCAGGAAAACCGTTTCCCGCTGCTGGTCACCGGACCGATCAACAAGAAGGCGACTCATCTTTGTGGGTCTACCCGACCCGGCCAGACCGAGTTAGTGGCCTCTTTTTTCCCTGCTGCAAATCCGGTCATGGCTTTTTTTTCAGAGCGCCTGCGGGTCCTCCTCATCACCGTTCATATTCCTTTACGGGAAGTTCCCTTAGCCCTTCACCACGATGAAGTCGTCAGCAAGACGGGGGTTTTTATTGAAGCCCTCCGCCGCATCAACATTTCTCAGCCGCGACTGGCTCTTTGTGGCCTGAACCCTCACGCTTCTGAGGAAGGTTCCTTTGGTGATGAGGAGAAAACCATTCTCGAGCCTGCTGTTCACACACTGAACCAAAAGTATGGCCCTGAGACGGTCTCGGGCCCTTTCCCTGCAGATACGATTTTTCGCAAGGCTCTTGACAACGAGTTTGATGGTGTCATCGCCTTGTACCACGACCAGGGGTTGATCCCCCTGAAGCTGGTGGCATTCGAATCTGCCGTGAACGTGACCCTGGGCCTTCCTCTGGTCCGGACTTCCCCAGATCATGGAACCGCTTTTGACATCGCAGGACAGGGTGTTGCCGATTCCCGAAGCATGGTCCAGGCCATTGAATGGGGCATTCGACTGGCTAGCCGGAGCGATTAGGATGGCACCCGCCGCTCGTGGTAAGACGCAGTCTGAGCCGTGGGCTTTAGCCCACGGGCCCAGCCGGGAATAGCGGGGAATGGCCCGCAGGCTAAAGCCTGCGGCTCTGACAGAGTAACCAGAAATTCTCAGGCTGTGGGCTAAATTCTTGCCAGGACGAGTTCATAGGCTCGTTGGCAAGCCTGAACATTGAAGCGTACAAGAGCCTCGCTCGACAATTGGAAGGCTTCTTCTAGAGCCTGGTAGAACTTCGGCACTTCCTCGAGTTCGTAAAGAGGCACAAGGTAATCATCCTTCAGGAGAAAATAGTGGGAGAAAAGCGAAACAATCAGCGGGGAATGGTGCAAAAAGGGGTTGATTTCGTACAGGCGCATCTGTGAGAGGCTCATCTGTTCTACCGCCTGCAGGTCGGCAAAGCTGGGACTGCGGACCCACTCAAAGAACCGGTCCATGGCTCCAGGAATAAGGGCAGGATCCACCGGTTTGTGAGTGGAAGTCAGAGGCTGGCTTGAACTCTGCCGGTAAGAGTTTTCTTGATCGGGGACCAGAAGTTCCTGGAGATGAAGGAGATCGGTGGAATCCAGTTCATCCATGGCTTTGGTGAGATCCATCACAGCCGAGAGAAGGACCTCTGCCTGGGACCGGGAAACTTCTGTTTGACCCTGCTCAGGGCCTGGGGCACCCGCCCCGCCAGGGCCACGCACCTTGCCTAGCTCGTATTCCAAAAGGGGAGGCGCCAGGTAGTGGTCAATGAGAGACCTGAGATCCGTTGTCCGTTTGCCCAACCGTTGCTTTTGCTGGTCGAGAGAGGCCAATTGGGCTGCTAACTGAAACATGAGGTGTCTCGTTTCATGAGTACGATGTTGTTTGTGGCAAGCGCGCCGACGGTGAGTTCGCGAAGCGAGGTGCCTAACTCGAGACCATTTCTACCAGAGTTCGAACACCGAAACCGGTGGGAGTTTTGAAACCTTGATTTTCCTTGGATAGAGCTACTCCCGCGATATCGAGGTGACACCAGGGGAGGTCCTCCACGAACTCCTCGAGGAACTTGGCCGCAATGCTGGCGCCCCCCCAACGACCTCCAACATTCTTGATATCGGCAATGGAGCTTTCGATTTCCTTTCGATATTCATCATCCAGAGGAAGCCGCCAAAACTTCTCTCCAGAACGCTCCGAGGCCTGCAAGAGTTTCTGGCAAATCTCTTCATTATTACTAAACAGGCCCGCTCGGAAATCTCCCAGCGCTATGACGCAGGCCCCGGTGAGAGTTGCTACATCGACCATGTATTCGGGTTCAAGCTGCCGCCCATAACAGAGGGCGTCAGCTAAGATAAGACGGCCTTCTGCATCAGTGTTGAGCACTTCAATCGTCGTTCCACTCATGGAGCGCACGACATCTCCCGGACGGAGTGCCCGGCCACTCGGCAGGTTTTCGACGGCCGGGATCAGGCCAACGATGTTCCTCTTGATCTGCAGCTGAGCAATCGCCTGCATGGCCGCCAGAACCACGCAGGCCCCCGCTTTATCCGACTTCATTCGTTCCATCGATTGCGGGGATTTCAAAGAAAGGCCGCCGCTGTCAAAGGTGACTCCTTTCCCCACCAAAACAATGGGTTTCGCGTCGCTTTCAGGTGCCCCGCGGTGTCGCAGCACGATAAATCGGGCAGGTTCATCACTTCCTCGGGCCACGGCCAGAACGGCTCCCATTTCCCTCTTTTCCATTTCGGGCTCTCCCAATACTTCAATTTCCAGGCTGTACTTGTCGGCAAGCTCAGTGGCTGTCTGGGCGAGGCTGGAAGGATTGACCCGGTTCCCCGGTTCGTTGATCAGTCTTCTGGCTAAATTGGTAGCCTCCCCTAGGATTTCACCTCTCTTGATCGCCTCTTCAACACCAGCAGTCTCCTTATCCACCACAAAAAGGATTTCCTCGATGAAGTTCAGCGCCCTGTCCGTGGTCTTATAATCATCACCTTCATAGGTAGCAATGACCGCTCCTTCAACCGCAGCTTGAAAGGAAAGATCGGAATCCGCCTGGCCGATACCGTAGACAGCTAACCGTTTGAAGTTGTAGCCTTTCACCTGACCTACGGCCTGCATCATGAGGCTGCGAACCGATTGGGTGTTATCGTCTTTTCTTTTTCCTGCTCCCACAAGAATGAGTCTTCCGGCAGCCAGCTGGTCGGGCCGGTGGATGACGGAAATTCGGCCCAGCTTGGCCTTCCACTCCTTGGTACTCTTCAGCTCACTCAATAGCCCATCTAGTTTTTGATCCAGTGTGGAGGTGAATTCCTCTTGATCCTTGTCGTCCTCGAACAGGGGAATCATCAGGGCATCACACTCGATAGAATCCCAAGTCCCCTTCACCAGGCGGATATTCATCACTTTCTCCGTTTCAATTCCATTTGTACTTCCCGATCAATTGTTTTTCGTCGTGAACTCTCTCTTTTGTCGTGGAGGTGTTTTCCTCGGGCCAGGGCAATCTCTACCTTGACTTTTCCATTTTTAAAATAGACAGAGAGGGGAACAATCGTGAGTCCCTTTCTGACAGTCTCCCCTATAAGCTTATTGATTTCTCGGCGATGAAGAAGCAACTTTCTGGGGCGCAACGGCTCATGACTGGCAAGACCGCCATGCGAATAGGGCCCGATATGGCAGTTTTCCAACCATGCCTCCCCTCCCTTAATTCGTGCGTAGCTTTCTTTCAAACTAATCTTGCCCTCGCGAAGGGCCTTCACCTCGCTACCCTGTAAGGCAATACCCGCCTCGAGGCGATCCAGAATCTCATACTCGTGGAATGCCTTTTTATTCTTTCCCACAACCTGTTTAGACATCGGCCGCACCGTTGAGAAAGGCTTCCAAAGCACTGTTCCAGGTTCTAAGCAGGGGAATTCCTTCGAGTTCCAATAGATAGTTCTCGAGTACAGAATTGGCAGGCCGCCGAGCCGGTGTTGAGTAAGCGGAACTCTCAATGGGATTGACCTGGAGACTGAGTCCGCTAAGGGAAACAATCTCACAGGCCAACTCATGCCATGAGCAGTTTCCCGAGTTGGTCACATGGTACGTCCCTGTTTTTTTCCCTTCGACCAGACAGAGTGTCATATAGGCCAGATCACTGGTGAAAGTGGGGCTACCCAGCTGATCACTCACCACGTTCAGGCTCTTTTTCTCTTGCGCGAGCTGCAAAATCTTCCCGACGAAATGAGATCCTTTCGATCCGAAAAGCCAACTTGTACGAACAATCAGATGCAGTGGGCAAAGCGAACGGACAAAGAATTCACCCGCCAGTTTTGATCGGCCGTATTCGTTGAGTGGGTTGGTGGGATCCCACTCTCGATAAGGCCGCTGCTGTGTACCATCAAAAACGTAATCCGTGCTGTAGTAAACCAATCTGCTCCCATTTTCAGCAGCTACCGCCGCTAGATTCCTGGCTCCCAAAGCATTGACTCGATAGGCCTCAAAGGGATTGGACTCCGCCTCATCGACGCCCGTAAAAGCCGCTGTGTGAAGAATCCAATCCGGTTTCAATTCGGAAAACTTCTGACGAACCTCGTGAAGTGAGGCAACATCGGGTTGGCGCAAAGAAAGGGGATAAATGGAGTGCTTGGCGAATGCTTTACACAGTGCCTGCCCCAGCATTCCTGTAGCGCCGGTAATGGCTATTTTCATGTTGTGAGTGTGTTCACGAATTCTTCAGGGTCTGATCCCGTTTTTCGTACATCTGTTCGTAATATTCAAAATAGGCACCACTACGTACACGACTCACCCATTCCGCATTCTCCTGGTACCACCGCACCGTCTGAGCAAGTCCCTCTTCGAGGCGAATCTTCGGCTTCCAACCCAGTTCCCGCTTGAGGCGACTTGCGTCAATCGCATATCGGCGGTCATGACCAGGCCGATCGGTGACAAACTCGATGAGTTCAGGAGGCTTTTTCAATATCCTGAGAATTTCGTGGACCATTTCCAAATTCTGTTTCTCTTGATCACTTCCAATATTATAGACTCGGCCGGGCTGACCCTCCATCAACACAGATTGAAGTGCACTACAGTGATCTTTTACATGAATCCAGTCCCGCCTCTGGAGGCCGTCTCCGTAAACAGGAAGAGTTTTGTTTTCCAGTGCATTGAGAATCATCAGGGGGATCAATTTTTCGGGAAACTGATGGGTCCCGTAATTGTTACTGCAACGAGTCACAATCACGTCCATCCCATAGGTCTTGTGATAGGCACGAGTGAGGAGATCTGCTGCTGCCTTGCTGGCAGCATAGGGACTGTTGGGAGCAAGAGGGCTTTCCTCGGTGAATTTTCCCGTCTCATCCAGGGACCCATACACTTCATCAGTGGAAATCTGGATGAAACGTGAGACTTTTCTTCGGCGACAAGCTTCAAGTAACACGTACGTCCCTTCGATATTGGTTCGCACAAACACCGAGGCGTCGAGGATGCTACGATCCACATGGGTCTCTGCAGCAAAATTAATGACCGCCTCAATGCCCTGGCTGAAACATTTTTCAACATCTTGGGCGGAGGTGATGTCTCCGCGGATGAAGGTGTAGCGAGGATCAGAGGACAGATCTGAGAGGTTTTCCAGGTTGCCAGCATAGCTCAGGCTATCCAGGTTCACAATGTGAACTTCATCCTGTACCCCGAGCATGTGGCGAATGAAGTTGGAACCGATAAACCCCGCTCCTCCGGTGACCAGCAATTTCACGGTAGATTCCTAGTTGTAAAAGGAACCCTTTCCCCGGGCTGCTCCTTTTTCTCATTGCTGGTTGGTCTTTTCTTTTCCTTCCCTTGTGCCACCAAATTGTTGGCTCGTAAAAGAGACTCAATGGTGCCAGCGTCCGTCCACCAACCCTCCAGGATGTCGTAGGTCATCTCCCCCTGCTCGATATATCGATTATTGACATCCGTAATTTCCAGTTCGCCGCGCTTGGAAGGCTCGAGAGTCCGAATGATATCGAACACTTGATGGTCGTACATGTAGATCCCCGTGACGGCGTACTTGGACGGTGGGACTTGCGGCTTTTCGTAGATCTTCACCACCTTGTCACCTTCCAGTTCAGGCACGCCAAAACGCTCACAATTTGGAACTTCCTTGAGGAGGATCTTGGCCCCTGCCGGCTGTTGTCTAAATTTCTCCACATAGGGGCGAATAGAATTTTCAATGAGGTTGTCCCCGAGCACTACGCACAGTCGATCCTCGTCGACAAAGAAACTGGCTAGTGCAAGTGCTTCGGCAATTCCTCCTTCTCCTTCCTGGTAAGCATAGTGCAGATGACGAAGACCAAATTCTCGGCCGTTTCCGAGCAAACGGAGAAAGTCGCCCGCATTGTTCCCACCCGTAACCACCATGATGTCGGTGATGCCAGCGTCCACCAATACTTCCAGAGGATAAAAAATCATCGGCTTGTCGTAAACAGGCAATAAATGCTTGTTGGTCACCTTGGTGAGCGGCTGAAGACGCGTACCCAATCCTCCTGCCAGAATGATTCCCTTCATGTTGTTACCCAAAGTCCTTTGCTTGATCCGATGCAGATGCCAGCATACTGAGATAGAGCTTTTCCGTCTCGTTGAGTTTCCTTTCTAGTGTAAACGTTTCTTCGATCCGCTGTCGTCCGGCGATTCCCATCTTTTCCCGGAGTTGGGGAGATTCAAGGACTTTGCACAAGCCAACAGCCAGCTGATCTGAATCGTCAGGAGGGACTAGGATTCCCGTTTCGCCGTCGATAACCAATTCGGGGATTCCACCCGCTTGGGTCGCGACGATCGGCAGTCTGCTGGCCATGGCCACTAAAATTGCTGAGCTCAATCCTTCCGAGATGGAGGGTAGACAAAAAACATCAAAATTCTTCATCAAGGCCTCGCTGTCGGATCGAAATCCGGTAAAGGTGACATTCTTCTGAATACCCAAGGCCTCGACTCTCGCCTTAAGGGTGGACAACAATGCGCCGCCTCCCACCAAAACGAAGTGTACATCGGGGACTCTGGATAGGACTCGGGGAACAGCCTCCACAAGAGTATGATGCCCCTTTTCCGGACTAAAATATGCCACCGTTCCCACTACTAATCCACGGTTCCCATAACCAGGGGCGGGAGCTTGCTGTGAGTCCACCCAGTCCAGATCAACCCCTTCGTAGATCACCTTGATCAGGTCGGGGCGAACACCCCCCTCAATCAAGGTTCGGCGAATGCTGACCGAGACGGTCACGACGCTTTCCTGCATCCAGTTGTATTTCAGACGGCTCAAGGGTGAGCTGAGCGGAAAATTAACACGTCTGGAACAGACTCTCAGTGGAACCCCACGCAGCTTTGAAGCCAACCCGCCTAAAACCAAGGGGCGGGGGGTATTCAGGTGAATGATGTCGAAATCTTGCTTGCCTAAGATCTTCCAGAGCTGGAGAAAAGCCCAAGGGCTCAACTCGTTTCGTTGTCCAAAGAAGTAGGTCTCAATGCCCGACTGTAGGGCTTTGCCGCTCAAGGGAGAATCGGACGGCGCCGCCAGCCAGACCTGATGTTGACGATCCCTAATGCCCAGGATCAGAGAAAAGAGCTGATCCTGGCCCCCTCGCCACACCCGTTCAGTGTCCACGTAAAGGATCTTCAGGCTATGCATCCCGGGAGTTCATTGGCATCTCTTTCGCCGAGCCCGACTGGATCTCCCACAACTTCAGATCCTTGAAAAGACTGGATACCGCAGCCAGAATAGACACAGCCAATCCGGGCTTCCCGTCCAGAAATCCCAGACGTAGGAGATAGTTTTTCAAAAATATGGCAGGTGGGTGACAGAGGACGTGGACCCACTGAGCTCTTTGACCCTGCTCAAAGCGGTCCCTGGCCGCCAGAGAGGAGAAGCGTTCCAACTGTTCAAGGTACTCAGAGAACGACGCATAGGTGTGATGATAGATCTGGCCCTTGAACCGTGCCGTTGGTCCGGAGACCCGAAAGGACTCGTGGACTCGTCCTCCCTCCCAGCGGCCCCGCGACTTCCTAAACAAGCGTAATTGCCAGTCCGGATACCAGGTGGTGTGTTCGATCCAGCGTCCCATAAAAAAGGACTTTCGAGGAAGGTAGTAACCCTCAAAGTTGTTGTCTTGCTCCTTCCAATGGAGAATCTCCTCCGCCAGTTGGGGGCTAAGCGCTTCGTCCCCATCCAATGAGAGTACCCATTCGTGGCTTGCCTGGTCGGTGGCGAATTGCTTCTGCTCACGATATCCCTGCCACGACTTTGTCAGGATACGATTCGTGTAACGGGAACAAAATTCCACGGTGGCGTCTGTGCTATCGGAGTCTACCACCACGATTTCATCGCTGACTGCCTGTAAGCTGCCCAGAGCGCGTTGAATCTTGTCTTCTTCATTGTAGGTAATGAGCACGGCAGAGATTCTTTTCACACCTCAACGTCCTTATACTCGGGGTGTTTTCGCAATACCTCCCGCTGATTATAGTAGATTTGAATGGGTGCCGATCGGTAGAATCGCTTCAGCAAGCGGGAAAGGTCGGCATCCGTTCTTTCCGCACTCTTGCGCTCCAACTTTCTCAGTCTTCTGACTTGCCGGAGTTGACGCATCGCCTGAAACAACGAGCGGTAAAAACGAAAATCCAGGACCCATAACCGTGTCACAAAGAGCACGCCCAACATGATTAAATGACGCACAATGTAAGTCGGGGAATGCAGGTTGATCCAGTGAAAGAGGAGCCTGTTGCGAACTGCGGCGTCCCTCACAAAAGCCTTCTTATAATGGGTATTAATGGTAGCACTGGTCCGATGATGGGCAATACTGCGGGGTTCATAGTGAACTTCCCAGCCCCGCTTCCAGCCCCGATAGGAAAGATCCACATCCTCCCAATGAAAAGGGGAGAGGAGCTCGTTGAAACCCCCTAAAGCCTCCAACTTTTCCCTGCTATAAGTGGAGAATCCCCCGATCGCATAGGTGGACAAGAGCTGTCTTTTCTCGATCCACTCAGCAGCCTCGGGAGTCGAAGTATCGTAGTTCGTATAAAGACTCCAAAAGCCCCTGCGAAATCGACCATATTTTCCACCCGTGGCAAAGATGGGTTGATCCCACTCGAACACCTTGGCGGTCACGGCAAACACTGTGGGATCCTGGAAATGAAGCGTCTGGTATAAGAAATAATCTTCCTCGACTCGGACATCGTTATTGAGCAGTGCCACCAAGGGAAAGCGCGAGCTCTTCAAACCCACATTGCAAGTAATGGCAAAGCCCTGATTGCGTTGGCGTGTGACCAAATAGACATCAGGAAATTCGGAAGGAAGGACCCGGGCGGTTTCATCTCGACCTCCATCGTCGACCACAATGATTTCGGTCAGGCCAGCGGTTTCACGTTGATGGACTCTAGCGGCGGCCTGAATGGATGGTAAATTTTCGCGCAGTAAATGAAGACCATTACAGGTGGGAATGACGATACTCAAATCGAAATTCATTCAGTCATTTCGTAGGGGTCAGCCGGTGGCTGACCCGAACCGCATGAGTGGAATATTTCTTTATCCGTGTGGCTTCGGTTTTGCCATCCGAACTGTTCGGGCGAGCCACTCGTGGCAAGCCACCGGCTCGCCCCTACTTTATTCCTGTTGGCTTCGGCGAATTCGCTCCTGGAGACGATCAACACTTTTTTGGACCTGCGGATCCTGATGGAGATTGTGAGCAGTTCGATAATTTTGGAGGGCTTGGTCGTACTGTTTCTGTCTTTCATAAAGGTAGCCAAGCCGATCGTAAACCTCCCAATTCCCGGGTATCAGCTCGACACACTTCAAAAACTCCCTCTCCGCAGCATCCAGGTTCTGAGCAAAGAGCTGGGCTAACCCCAGGTTGAACCGGGCCTCTCCATCCTCTGGATTCTCCTTGACATAATCATCGAGAAGAGCCACTGCTTGGGTGTAGTTTTTGGCTTCGATGGCCTCAATAGCCCCCTGAAACTGCAGTCGGGAAAGGTAGCGCTTCGCTCCAGAGGCCTGTGGATCCAATACCCGTGCCTGCTGCAGATATTTCTCCGCTTCCAAGTAGTTCCCAACCCGGTAATAGGCAATTCCTAATTGCAGAACATCGCTGGCATTTCCTCTCTGGATGGAGACCGCCTTCTGCAGATCGGAGATGGCCCGTTCGAAATCACTGCTATTGTAGTAAGCAGAGCCACGCGTCCGATAGATCTGGTACTGGTCGCGAGGGGATCGGGCATGG
Source organism: Acidobacteriota bacterium (assembly GCA_022562935.1). Lineage (GTDB taxonomy): Bacteria > Acidobacteriota > UBA6911 > RPQK01 > JADFOI01 > JADFOI01. The sequence continues at coordinate 34,141 of JADFOI010000006.1, read as the reverse complement.
TCTTCGCCTTCGTCCAGGGCAGCAATTGCCTCTCGATACCGACCCTCGTTAAAGAAGGAAAGCGCCAATCCGTAATGGGTCACGTAGTTATCACCCTTAAGCTCCAGCGCGTTCTGGAAGGCCTCAATGGCCTTGTCATAAGCCTTGATCTTTAAATAGGAGTCCCCCAAGATGCGGTGGCCGCTTTCATAGTCCGGGTGAGCCTCGATGATCTTCTCAAACTCCTCGATCGTTTTCTGGTATTGTCCCTGCTTATAATAGGAAAGTCCCTTCTGATAATCTCCTTCCTGAGCTATCAGAGAGGGAATCGTCCCGGCCAACAACAGGATGGCAAGAGCCCTGAAGTTCACTGTTTTACTCAAAGATTCCAAACGCCTTCCAGCGTTCGATTTCGGTTCGGGTCGGAATGGATATGTTCTCTACTTGCAGATACTTCAGTAGATCAAAAACATCAATCATCACAAAGTACAAGACATTCCCTTCGGTCTGGATGATGACCGGTTTGTCGGGATTCTGCTGCATCTTCATTCGTACGTAGCCACCCATTTCCTCCAGTGTCATCGGGGTCTTGTCCACCACATACTGTCCTTCCCCAAGGATCTTGATGTGAATGGCTTCCTCGGGTTGCACATCAAGCTGAGTGGGGTCATCTTTGGGCAAATCAAACCGCAGCCCCTCGGTGGTGGCAAAAACAGCGGTCAGCATAAAGAAAATGATCAGCAGAAAGGCGATATCGGCCATCGAGGAAGTGGGAATCTCAGCGGCGCTTCGATGGCGGTCCCTCAGTTTCATTAAACGCCTCCGCCGGTTTTTCTCTCTGTTAACAAGCCGACCCTCTTGGCCCCGTTTAGACGCAGCTGCTCCAACACGGCATCGATGAGCTCATAGCGAACCATTCGATCGGCCTTGATGACAAATTCCTTATCGGGGAGCCATCGAACAACTTCCCGAGTGAGGGGGCCCAGTTCCGCAGCCGTGCCCAAAGCAAAAGAGGGCCGTTCACCATCGGTGAACCGAATGATTCCCTCCTCCGTTATGGCGATAATTGCGGCATCTTTGGGCACCTCGGTGCGGATTTCCGATTGTGGGAGCTCTACAGTGGTCTTCTCCGGAGAGAAAGTGGTGGTCAACATGAAGAAAATGATCAGCAGAAAGGCAATATCCGCCATGGAGGCGGTTGGAATGACTGGAACAATACGACGAACACGGTGGGGGTTCATATCACCTGCGGCTGCTCTTCACCGATCTCTCCCTCGCTCCTCTCCCCCTTTGCTCCTTCATCGATTTCGCTGAAGGTTTCCAGGAGCATCGACGAGCTGGTTTCCATGTCCAGAGCGAAGTTAGAAATCCTATTGTTGAAATAATTGTAGGCAGCTTGGACAACCAGCGCGATGGACAAGCCGGTGGCAGTCGTGATCAGCGCCTCGGAAATTCCTCCGGCCACGGCCTGCGGATTACCCAATCCCACTTCAGCCAAGGCTTCGAAAGAAGCGATCATGCCGGTAACGGTTCCCAGAAAGCCTAAAAGAGGCGAGATATTGGCCAGGGTTGCCAGCAGCCAGAGACTCTTTTCCAATTTCGATAGCTCATGTAAAGCCACGCTTTCCATGGCTTTTTCGATCTCGTCGTTAGACTTTCCAAAACGCAAAAGTCCCGACTTCAAAGTAGTGGCGACTGGATGATCGAACGCTTCGCAGGTTTCGACAGAGCCACGCAAGTCCCCGGCAAGAAGCGACTCACGGATGCTTGAAAAGATTTCCGCCGTATCTCCCTTGATCCGAGAATAGGCGATGGCCCTTTCGATGATAAAGGACACGCCCAGTATCGAACAGAGAAGCAGCGGCCACATGAGTGGGCCGCCTTGTCGGAAATAGATGAAAAAAGTTCCATCTAGCACTTATTTTTCCTCCCGTCTGCGGACGATGCGTCGATCATCAACACCCTATTAGAGTCAGTAAGAGGTCTAAAGTATCGCCTTGCCGGGATTATGCATCGGTTTTGGTGACCAAGGGCCGCAGGCACTGCGATGACAAGGCGTGCGAGGGCACCCGCTTGCGGGTCGCACAACGCGGTCGGTGCAGCACGCTGGATGATTGCGGCACTGCAGTAGACAATTTATGCATAATCCCGGCTAGTGCACAAAGAATCCATGATAGTGCTGGCTCTTGTTCGAAGTCAAACCGGGGGACCACCAGCCCGTCAGGAACTCACGGGATCTTGATGTGAAGGCGTTTGAGTTTTTCGTTGAGGGTGCTGCGATTCATTCGCAGCAACTTGGCGGCCTTTTTCTGACTCCAGTCGGCCTTCTGGAGAGCAGTCATGATCAATTTCTTCTCGTACTCCAATACGAGATTCTTCAAGGTGGCACCATTTTCGAGCGAACTCAAACTGCCAAGATCCATTGATCTCGAGTCCAGCACTTCGCGAGGAAGTAACTCCTCAGTGATGCGACCCTCATCGGGAGCCAGAACGACCGCCCTTTCCATCACGTTTTCAAGTTCCCGAACGTTTCCCGGCCAATCGCACTCCATGAGCAGTTTCAGCGTTGACGGGTCCAAGTGGCAATCGGGGCGGTCATTCTCCTTGCTGAACTGGCGGATGAAGTGTTCGGCCAGAAGGGGAATATCCCTCCTGCGCTCGCGGAGCGGCGGAAGGTTGATGCTGATCACGTTCAAGCGGTAATAGAGATCCTCACGAAACCGCTGCTGTTCCATGGCTTCCTTGAGATCGATGTTGGTGGCAGCGATGATGCGAACATCCACCACGATAGTTTTCAGGCCCCCCACTTGGCGGAATTCTCGCTCCTGGATCACGCGCAGTAACCTGGATTGAGTTTCAAGGGGCAAGGTTCCCACTTCATCCAGGAAAATGGTTCCCCCATCAGCGATTTCAAACAGTCCCTTCTTGCTGGCGATGGCACCGGTAAAGGCTCCTTTGACATGACCAAAAAGTTCACTTTCCAACAAGTCACTGGGAATCGAGCCGCTGTTGACGGCGACAAAGGCATGATTCGAACGAGGGCTGCAGCTGTGGATGGCTCGGGCTACCAGTTCCTTACCCGTTCCACTTTCTCCCGCAATCAAAACAGTGCTTCGACGGGGCGCCACTTGAGTGATCAGGTCGAAAACCTGCTGCATCGGCTCACTTTTACCCACGATATTTTTAAAGGAGGACCGCTCTTTGAGGGTCCTTTTGAGCTGGCGGTTTTCGATCTCCAAGCTCCGCTTTTTCAAGCCGTTCTTGACCACCAACAACAGTTCTTCATTCTTAAACGGCTTGGTGATGAAATCGAAAGCGCCAGACTTGGTGGCATTTACGGCATTTTCGATTGAGGCATAGGCAGAAATCATGACGACCACGATATCCGGATCGATGCGAATGAGTTCCTCAAGAGTCTCCAATCCACTCATTGAGGGAAGCATCAGGTCGAGGAGAACGAGATCGGAAGCATCCTCCTTGACCCGTTCGATCCCCTCTTCACCGGTTGCGGAGGAAATCACACGGTAGCCCTCTTCTTCGAGAAGGGTTGTGATGACCTCGCGCATGATCTCTTCATCATCAACAACCAGGATAGAAGGTTGAGTGGACATGGTTCAGTGAAGACGTTTGAGTGGAAGCTGGACTCGAAAGGAGGAACCCAGACCTGGACGGCTCTCAACACTGATACGGCCGGAATGTTCCTGGATGATGCCATAGCAGACGGAGAGACCGAGGCCTGTGCCTTTGCCAAGTTCTTTGGTTGTAAAAAAGGGATCGTAAATTCTCTTAATGTCTTCATCTGAAATTCCCGTGCCGGTGTCCTCGATTCTGACCACCAACTGAGAATCCTCACAGTGGGTCCTCACCCATAACTGACCTCCTTCGGGCATGGAGTCCTTGGCATTGAGAAACAGGTTCATGAAGACCTGCTGAAGCTTTCCTCCGTTAGCCAAGGTGGAAGGAAGCACCGGGTCCAGATCGAGCTTGACGTCGATGTGGGTGTTTCGAAACTGGTGATCCAGCAAGGAAAGAGTTTCCAACATGAGCCCATTGATATCCACCTCTTGAAAGTCTGAATCTCTAACCCTCGCCAGATTCAGCAAACTCTCTACAATGTTGGAAGCTCGAAAGCTCTGCTTCTCAATTTTCTTCAACATCTCATAGCGCCGATCCTGGGGAGAGGTTTCCTTCAGGAGCATCTGCGTGTAACTGCAGACGCCGGTTAGCGGAGTATTAATTTCATGGGCTATACCCGCCGCCAGTAATCCAATCGAACTCAATTTTTCAGCCTGCAGAAGCTGGTTCTCGAGCTGAACCTTCTCGGTAATGTCGTCAAAGACCAGCAATGTCCCCGCCACGACATCCTCCTGTGAGACAAACGGCGTCAGTGTGATGTTCACCAACCGGCCTTTTCCGTCTGGCATTTGAATGTGAGTCTTGTAAAGTCGGCTGGTCTGGGCAACATCCCATCTCGGGCCTTCCACAACACTACGCAACGTACGAACAAGCTCCGGAGGGAAGACTTCGGAAAGATTTTTGCCCAAAACCGCAACCTGCTCCAGGCCACAGATAGCGTCCATGGCCGTATTCCAAACGGTGATTTTCCCTTCTGGACTCACAGCAAGCACGCCCACGGTGATGCTCTTGACAACGTTTTCGCTATAGGCCTTGAGCTGAGCTAATTCACTCGTCTTGCCCTCCAGGGACCGGTAGAGCAAGGCATTATCAATGGCAATCGCGGCATAACCGGCTAAAGTAGCCATCAAGTCCAGGTCTTCACTGCTGAGAAACTCTCCATTAAGCCGCTTCCCCAACGCCCAAAACCCAATGATCCGATTATGCACTCGTAACGGCTGCAGATAGTGCAGGTGATGTACCCCCAAGCACTCTCGGATGCCGTCAACCTGCTGATGGGACGACAACAGAAACAACGGATTCAACTCGCGGTCAAAGTCGTCAAAAATCTCCTCCGGAACCTCCAGGACACTTAAACGCTCCCTTCTGGCCGGCAGATCCTGGGCGTGGTGGAGGCGATATACATCTGCCTGTGACTCCTCTCGCAGAAAAAGCGCCACCGGAACCACGTTAAGAGTCTTGCGAATCCGGTCTGAGATCCTCTCGGTGAGGGAGGAAAGGTTTATCTCTGAGCTCAGTGTCTGACCAAAATCCGCCAGCGACTGCCGATAATCATATTCCTCCTTATAAAAGTAACGGTCAATCTGAGTCTGGATCCTGTTCTTTAAAGGTGCGAAAAGGAAAGCCACAAGGAGAGCCGCCAGGGCGAAAAGCACAAAGCCTGACTCAGGAGAAAAGTCCTGGATGGCACGGCCAATGAGCAACACGATACCGACGTATACGCCCAGCAAGGCTGAGCTGGCCATAACGTAAGCCGCCCCCTCTCTAAAAATCACCTTAACGTCCGTCAGCCGGTGCTTGTTGATGGCGTAGCCGAAACTCAAAGGCACCAGTATCAATCCAAGCAGAGAGACTTCCATGTAGGGAGAGATCCTCAGCCCAAGCAGGAAGGGCAGAGCGTAAAAACAAGCAAATGGCAGGATTCCGATCAACGTTCCCCACGTCACCCACCTCATTTGCAGACGGTGGATGGAAGAAAATGCCTCCCGTCGAGTATAGGCCAGAGCCCCGGTTCCCAACAGAAAGAAGCAAATGAAATGGGTTAGGTGAATCCGGTCAAAGAGATTTCCCAGACGTTCGACGCGGGGCCAGCCGAAGGGCTGTAAACTTCCAGAAAACCAGAGTAAATGAAGTCCCGCCAGGCAGAGCGCCGGGAGGTAAAAGAGAAAGTTCGACGAAGGCGCGTTTCTCAACAACGAAAGTGGTTTGGGAAAGGAGCAACAAAAGTGCAGGAACAGGGGAGGCAGGAGCAAGAGGGCAACAACTGAAAACCAGTAGATGAAGAGATCGAAGGCATCAACACGTCCCGAATAGCGATACAGGAAAAGCGAAAAGGCAACCAGACAAATGAGATAGAAGTGAAAAGCACCTTGTGCCTTCCAGTTGGACAAGAAAATGAAGACTCCTATACCTAGGTAAGCGAAAGCTACCAGGCCAAGCAGGAAATCGGTGACATCAACGTTCGAGCTCAGTCGAATGTCAAGAACATAGGAAATCCGGGTTCCGGAGTCCGCCTTTTCCACCCAATAGCTTACGCCACTAGCTGGGGGTGAAGTTTCCGCCAGCAGTTCTATAATCTCAATGTACTCATCCAGGTTACTAATCGGAATGCCACTGATGCTCACCAGGCGGTCACCTTTTTCCAGAGGTCTCCCGGTTGCGGGAGGGGAGATTTCTATGGATCTGACCTCCACTCCTCGATCTGTCTGGATCCAGCTTACGCCATCAGACGGCGTTTCCCACTCCAACCGGTCCAGTAGGTTCAAGAGTCCAATATAAACGGCCAGAGCCGATAACAGCAGGACCAAAACCACCTTGGAGTGCTTGAAGAAAGCCATCAAATACACCTAACTGAGGGGTTGACGCATAACATACCTTAGAGACACCAATAGTTCCCAGGCAAATTTGGTGCCAACACCCCTATTATTACAGGGCTGAGCCCCGATTACCATTGCATTTACACCAGATAGCGGTAACCTCCTCACGGATCCAGGAACAATTAAGTTGAATCCCGATTCAATTATATGAATTAAAATCCAAAATATTGAACCTGGCCAGCGAAAACCACGCCCGCTGTGACTTGTTAGCCTTCCGACCTATGCATTATCCCGGCCTGCCCTTTGGATTGAAAAAGGAAGATCCGATCAGTGAGGGTTAGAACCGCACCGAGATCCCACCGCGGATAGTCCTTGGGTTTCGCACCAGAGAAACATCCCCCATCTCTGTGCGAATTTTACCCAAATCCTCATTGGTCAGGTTGCGGATATCCAGAAGAGCTTCGATCCGGTAGGATGAGAGGAAATCCATGCCCAGAAAAGCCAGCCATTCCCCGGGAACCGGAACCACCTGACGAACGAAAAGATTAATTCCTTCGTTACCCGTCTCGTAGGTGTCTGCAAAGGCATCCAGGGTGGTGATGGGATGTCCGTTTGAGGCAAACTTCACTAAGGCATTCAGGTGGGTCCCGGAAAAGGGAATGTAAGCTTCGATCTCAGCGTTGAGGGTGTGGTAGTTCCTGGGTTCAATCGCCTTGTGCAGGGCAAACTCATCAAACACCAGAGTCGCATCCCGACTGAGTCCAGCCGCCTTTCCATGAATGTAGGAAACAGTCGTATTCAGCGTGTTTCCCAGACGTCGCCGGACCATGATCCGATATCCTCGATTGACCGCGTGCTCCTCCGCCAACTGGAACCCTGGACGGGCCGGTTGATCCTTGGAGTAGGCCAAAAATGGAGTGGTCTCCCCTAAGAGTTTATTTTCATAAGCTGCAAACTCGATCTCGGTGTTCTTCGTCACCTGCTGAGTGATGCTGCCTCGGTAGTGGCGTGGAGTACTCACGGTAAGTTGATTACCCACCCGCGAAAAGTACACGGCCTCCCGGAGGTTCAACATCTCTCCATCCGGCAGGAGTATGCTCCCACTGTGGGTCATTCGTTTGGAGGCCATCACCACTTTAAAGTTAGTCCGTTCGGTGGGAGAGAAAGAGAGTTCCGCATTCGGATTCAAGAAGGTCTGGCGCCGGTTTGCCGTCACCTGATTCAGCTCCACGCCCCACAGAATAGAAAGGACGTTGCCCAAAAGCAGCCTTTCCTGGACACCCAGACTCAGAACCCTGGTGGATCCTAAAGTGGCCGCGTCATTCAGGTCATTGCCCAAAGTGGCAGGGTTGTGGTAGGAGGATAAGCCAGGTTGATCAAAGTTCTCCCGCCCATAGCCCACAAACAGCCCGAAAGTGTGGGAATCACTCAGGGGGAATTCGATAGAATTTCTCAAACGCCACAGGTCTTCGGCTCCCGAACTCAGTTGCCCTGCCAGGATATACTTGCTACTGGTCCCGAGCGACTGTACCAGGGCGAAATGGGTGGTTGTCCCCCCTGCCCCATCACCGGGGCCAACTGGAGAAGCGCCCCTTGAAACTCCATTCCCGTAAACCTGAACCACTGCTTCCCCGAGGGAAGCTCCCACTGGACGGCTGACGGAATCCGGGCCCGCCGTTCCAGGAAGTTGGCGAAAGATCAATCGTTGATCGCCGGCGGTGCGAAGTACGGTTTTAACCTTTTGGTTCTCCTCTTCGAAAGAACCCCTCCCGAACAACTGTTGAAGAACCAGGCTGAGGACCGTGGTCTTACCGGGTAGTACCTGGACCAGGTTTCTGTTGGGGCTTCGATATTGTGAACTCTTGACCCGTAACTCGTAGTTCCCCGCTTCTAGGTTACTCAGACGGATTTCACCAGCCTCATCGCTGAGTGTCAGAATGGGCAAAGCCGCCGGCGCCGGTGATTTGTGGAGCAGGGCAACCAGGATATTGGACAGCGGTTTGCCCGATGGGTCCTGGATCCGCCCGCTGACGCCACCTAGGGAGGAAGCGACTCCGTATTGAGAAGCCAAAATGAGCACAACAGCCCAGAGTGCGAGAACAAAGCGCCTGGATGCTAAACGAGACCCTAACAACATAGCCAGTAGTCTATACCCCCCTCCTCTTGGTAAAAGCTATCCCTGGTTCGGGAAACCGTCATTGATAATCGCATTCATAATAAAGTGAGACGCTAGCAAGCGCAAGTAAGATTAATGAGGGAGTTGTTCCTTAGCCCGGACTATGCATCATCTGGGCAAGGTGCCTCCTCGTGTTCATACATACCGATCAGCAGAGTCCATTGTATACTGGCCCCATGACGGTTCCAGTCCGCTTTGCTCCCAGCCCAACTGGCCATTGGCACGTCGGAAACATGCGCACGGCCCTCTATAACTGGCTTTTCGCCCGCCAGGGAACGTTAGTGTCTTGTTCCATAAATACGATGATGTTTGCTGATGGGGCTTGCGAGGGAAGATCAAGGAGCGAGGAGGAGGCGATGCAGGGACATCGGCGACGACAAGCGACACAGAGATCACCCGCAACCTCCATCAGCCCGATGGGTGGCGGCGGGACGGCATCAATTTCTTTGTCGCTCCTCCTCCGTGATGTACACTGACATCGCGTCGTCGTCGCTTCGTGAACTCGCCGCCGTCGCGCTCGCCACAAACGTCACCGTATTTATGGAACGAGACACTTAGACATCTCCATGATCATTTACGGAATCAACCCGGTCCTTGAGGCTCTACAATCGGAAGACAGCATTCCGGACCGCATCTGGATCACACGGGGAAAATCCAATCCCCGGCTGCAAAAGATCATTGATAAGGCACGAAGTCAGGACATTCCCGTTCGCTTCGAGTCCGCTCGGGTGGTAGCCAACAAGGCCTCCACCTCTCATCATCAGGAAATCGTGGCAGAGATCGCTTCGATCGGCTACACCGACCCAGAGACCCTTCTTGATGCGGTGCCCGCTCTGCTTTTGCTGGTCGACGGGGTGGAGGATCCTGGTAACCTGGGAGCTCTGTTGCGCACCGCCGAGGCGACCGGCGTGGGAGGGGTGTTCCTTTCTAACCGGCGCAGCTGCGCGATCACAGGGCCGGTGGTCAAATCCAGTGCGGGAGCAGCTCTACATCTGAAGATCTCGCCCATCGGTAATGTCGTGCAGACCTTGGGAAAATTGAAGAAACGAGGTTATTGGGTGGTGGGTCTGGATGCTCAGGGGAAGGACGGCCTGAACCAGATCGATGTGAGCCTACCTCTGGTCGTGGTGGTAGGAGGAGAACACCAGGGAGTGCGAAGGTTGGTTCGAGAGCACTGTGACATTCTGGTCTCCCTGCCCATGAAGGGACAAGTCTCCTCTTTGAATCTCTCGGTGGCCGCCGGGGTGCTGCTTTATCAAATCTTGCTGAGACGGGAAGGGGAAAGAACTGACAGCTGACAATTCGCAGCTGAACTGGTGCCCAAATTCGCCCGTTGAACAACGCCTCAATCTTTTGTCAGCTGTCAGTTGTCAGATCTCCACTACCGGTTCCATCACCAGATTTCTCCATTCGTCGACATGAACCTTGAAATCGCTCGGGACAAAGGTGGTCGAACCGTACTCCAGGATAATGGCTGGTCCTTGAAGACGGTTCCCGGAGCGCAGTCGTTCGCGCAGGTAAAAGGCGGTGGAAACCGGGCCGCCATCCACGAACACCTGTCTTTCCTGAATCATCGCATCCTGGGGAGGCTCCTCGGATTCCAGGGGAAACCTGGGAATGGGCACTCGAGGAAATCGTCCGGAACCCCGGACTCTAAGGTTGACGATTTCCATGGGAAGCCGGGGATTTGAATAGCCATAGAATTGTTGATGCAGCTTGTGAAAGCGCTCACCAAAATCGTCGCTCATGGGAAGGTTCAACTCATAGGACTGCCCTACATAGCGAACGTCCAAGGTCTGTTCCAATCGAAGGTCTTCCTCATGGAAGCCTTCCTGCCTGAGCTGGCGGCGGATACTCTCCACCAGAGGTTGGTATCCCTGCTTCAAACGGGTGAACAAATCAGGCTCCTGCGAGTGCAGGATCACGGTCAAAGAGGTGTCTTTCACCACATTGGCGCGGAGGATTCCCAGCGCTGAGAGCATTCCAGGATTGGGAGGGACAACGACTCGCGGCATCAGCAAGGCTCGCGCCAACTCGCAGGCATGAAGTCCTCCCGCTCCTCCAAAACTCACTAAGGTGAAATCCCGGGTGTCGTACCCTTTCTGAAGGGAAATCAAGTGAATGGCGCCCTCCATCTGGGTATTGACAATTCCCAGTATTCCCTCAGCAATATCCACAGCTTCCCAGGTCTTCCGGGTCAGCTGGGTCAGCTTCTCTGCTAAATCTTCCAGCGCGCCTCTGATTCTTTCCGGGTAGAGCCTCAGGTCTCCACCCAAAAAGTAATCCGGATCCATTCGCCCCAGAAAGAGATGGGCATCGGTGACCGTTATCTCCCCTCCTTTGCCGTAACATACAGGTCCAGGGTCTGCTCCGGCACTTTGGGGACCCACTCGCAACAGACCACCGGAATCGATCCTGGCCATCGATCCACCTCCGGCTCCAACCGTGTGGATTCCAATCATCTGAAGGGGGATGGGCTGGTGATCGAGAGTGGTTTCTTTGGTCGTCAAGATCTGATCTTCGCACAGACAAACATCGGTGGAGGTTCCACCCATATCAAAGGTAATGATCTTCTCATAACCAGCTTCCTTCAACAGTTCAAAGGCTCCAACCACACCGCCTGCAGGACCCGAAAGAAGAGTGCAAAGAGGATCCACACCCTCGGAGGTTACTGGGATCGATCCTCCATTGGACTGCATAATGGTTAGCTTCCCTTTCTGGATCAGAGAATGGCTGCTCAATCGGGAAAGATACCTGGACATGCGCGTGGTCAAGTAGGCGTTGATGACGGTGGCTGAAGTACGTTCATATTCACGGAACTCAGGGAGAACCTGGTGAGACAGAACTACGGGAACCTGGGCGAACTCCAGGGCCTCGGCGATTTGCTTTTCGCTCTTGGGATTGAGGTAACTGTACAGAAGGACGACTGCAATGGCCTCCGGTGCCAGTTGTTGTACCTTTCTTTGAAGCCAGCCCAGGCTTCTCTTTTCCAGAGCTATGAGTGATTTGCCGTCGCACAGCGTGCGTTCCTTGACTCCCAGACGAAAGTTTGCGGCAACCAGCGGCGTGGGGCGAGAGGAAGAGAGTGAATAGAGTTGAGGTCGATTCTGGCGACCAATCTCCAGAATGTCTTCAAAGCCTTCATTGGTAATGAGCAGTGTTTTAGCGCCCTTTCTTTCCAAAAGAGCATTGGTGGCAACAGTCGATCCGTGTTGGATCAGAAAGCCGTCTCGATTTTCCACGATTTGAGCAAGTCCCTCCAGCACCGCTTTCTCCGGATGGTCCGGGGTGGAGGGAAGCTTGAAAACTCTGACCTCGCTATCCTCCAAAACCACGAAGTCGGTAAACGTACCCCCTGTATCCACTCCTATTCTCAGCAAGATGATCTACCCTCCTCATGGTGCAGTCCTAGCCCGGACTTCTCACACCCACTCTACTACATCGGCGGAATGATCCGGCCTGACTGTGCGACACGCAAGGCGCGCGGGTACCCCCGACCCGAAAGCGGGTGCCCCCGCGCGTGGCGCAACGCACTCAGGCCTGCCCTTTTACCGCTTCGTGACCAGCAGGTGTGAGAAATCCGGGCTAAATTCCTCGGGAAAATGCTAAAATACACGACCAGATCAGTCATCGGCAACTGGGTACTCATGAAGCAACAGGAACTTCTACGAAAAATTTATTGGATTTCTGCAGTGCTCACCGGGGTCATTCTGGCCTTTCTAGCCAGCGTCATTTTCTTGAACCCCTCATCGGTAGGCAACCCTAGCTTCGTATGGAACATCAATTTGTGGGCATTAGCCTGGGCCCTGAATTTTGTCATCGTATTGGTGCTCTTCTTCCTTTTGGCTCGCCACCTCGTCAAGCTCTTTTTCGAATATCAGAGGAACCGTCCAGGAAGCCGTCTCAAGACCAAGCTGGTGGTTACCTTGATCGCCTTTTCACTGTTACCCACTCTGATCATGGCCTTCCTGGCTTTCGGACTCATCAACCAAAATCTGAGGCAGTGGTTCAGCTCTCCGACAGAACAACTCTTGGAGTCCTCACAATCGATTTCTCGCAGTTACTACGAACAGAGCCAAGTGTTCCGGCTTTCCACCTCTCAGTTTCTGGCTCACCAGGTGGAACCGCAAACATTGGAGCCCACCGAGCGTTTCCAGGACCTGCTTCAAGAGTATGGTTATGATGGGGTAGCTCTCTTCGATCCCCAACGGCAGAGCATTTATGAGAGTGGGGAATGGCTTCAGGGTCAGCCCCTTGAATCCGATATCCAGCAAGTATTGCGAGGTAACGAATATTACCGTGTAGAGCGCCGGGTTGACGAGGATTTAGGAGTCGTCGGCGTTCCCATTCAAGGCCTCTCAGGCGCCGTTGAGGGTGCCCTCTTTGTCCATTTCGTCATCCCCCGGAGCGTCGCCTTTCACCTCATCCAAGTGAATGACGCCTCCAACAAATACGAGGCCATCAAAGGAAGCGTCAGTCAGCTCGAACTCAACTATTTCTCCATACTGGGCCTGGCCACCCTGGCCGTCGTGTTCGGTTTTGTGTGGCTGGGAACCTATATCGCCAAGACGATAACCGTTCCTTTGGAGGCTTTAGCAGAGGGCTCTCGCGAATTGGCGGAAGGTAATCTAGATCACCGTGTCGACGTAACCGCCGTGGATGAGCTGGGAATCCTGGTGGATTCTTTTAATCGGATGGCTGAGGAAATCAAACAAAGCAGGCAGAAGCTGGTCCGAGCCAATACTGAACTGAGGGAGACCAACGTACATCTGGATGAGCGCCGGCGCTACATCGAGACCATCCTTCATAATATCGCTACCGGGGTGATCAGCATTGACGAGTCCGATGTCATTCGGGCCATCAACGAAGCAGCGCTGAAGACGCTACAGCTGAACCGTGAAAATACCTTGAACCGATCCCTGCGCGAGGTAGTGGATCCCCACCTCTACGAAGAATTTCTGACCATTAAGAAACGCGCCCGCCTATACGGCACCTATAGCAAGGAGGTGACCTTCAAGCGAGGCGAACGGCAACTGCACCTAGCCACCACCATCACCGCCAATCCGGTTCCTTTTCAAGAGGAGCGTGAATATCTCATTGTCCTGGATGATTTGACGGAATTGATCAAGACGGAAAAATTCGCCGCCTGGCAGGAAGTAGCTCGACGACTGGCCCATGAGATCAAGAATCCCCTGACTCCCATTCAACTTTCGGCGGAGCGAGTGGAAAAGCTCTTCGAAAAAATTGCCCTGGCCCATCCGTCCTCGCCAGAGATTCTCCAGTTTCAAAAGGTTTTGGGAGATTCCATGCGTATCATTGTAGCCGAAGCGAATGTACTCAAGGTGCTGGTGGAGGAATTCTCGCGATTCGCTCGACTCCCGATCTGCAAACCGGTCGAGGTCCATCTGCATCAACTGATTGATCAAACACTGGCGCTTTACGGAGGCGGCCCGGAAAAGGTGCAGATCAGAAAGGTCTTCGATCCCAACGTTGGCACGATCAAAATCGACCCTCAACAGATGCAGCGCGCGTTCATTAATTTGATTGACAACTCTCTCGATGCTCTTGCCGAAACGCAGACAGATCGGTACATTCTTATTCAGACCCATTTTAATCACGGCCGTGAATCGGTCAGCATTGAATTTCAAGATAACGGGATCGGCATCTCGCCGGAAGATTACGAGCATCTTTTCCTGCCCTATTTTTCCACCAAGAAGAAAGGCACTGGTTTGGGACTCGTGATTGTTCGTCAAATTGTCTCCGAGCACAATGGGTTTGTGCGGGCAAAACCCAATCAACCCACCGGAACACGACTGATCATGGAACTTCCCGTAAACTGACAAGAAAGCGAACAAACCATCGAAGCCGGCATGAGTAAAGGGAAACTTCTCGTTGTTGACGACGAAGAAAACCTCCGCAGCTCCCTTCAGGCAATTCTGCGGGACGAGGGATACCAGACCGATGCGGTATCCTCGGGAGAGGCCTGCCTGGAAAAACTGAAGAAGAACAAATACGATACGATTTTTCTCGACATCTGGCTGCCGGGAAAAGACGGTATCGCCATACTCAAGGAAATCCGAAGTAGACGTCCCAGCCAATACGTGATCATCATTTCGGGACATGGGACCATAGAAACAGCCGTACAGGCCACCAAACTGGGCGCTTTTGACTTCATTGAAAAACCCCTTTCTCTAGAAAAAGTGATGCTGGTCCTCCGCCACGCCTTCAAGCAGAAGAATCTAGAGGACGAAAACAGGACTCTGAAGAATTTTATCCGCCGGGAAACCATGATGATCGGGAGTTCGGTCCCCATGAAAGCCCTGCGCCAACAGATTGAGTATGCCGCCCCCACTGAGGGGAGAATTCTGATTTACGGAGAGAATGGGACCGGAAAGGAGCTGGTGGCCACACTGCTTCATCTCAACAGTCCTCGCAAAAACCAGCCCTTTGTTGAAGTCAACTGTGCGGCCATTCCTGATGACCTGATCGAGAGCGAATTGTTTGGGAGTGTCAAGGGAGCCTACACAGGGGCCACGGAGAGTCGGAAAGGGAAGTTCGAACTGGCCGACCGCGGGACTCTGTTTTTGGACGAAGTCGGGGACATGAGCTTGAAAACCCAGGCTAAAGTGCTCAGGGTTCTGGAAGAGCAGAGATTTCACCCCGTCGGCAGCAATCAAGCCATTGAGGTGGATGTTCGCGTGATCGCGGCCACCAACAAGAATCTCGAGCAAGAGATCGAGAAGGAGAACTTCCGGCTGGACCTGTTCTTTCGCCTCAACGTCATCCCTTTTGAAGTCCCTCCTCTAAGAGAGAGAAAGGAAGACATCCCTGAACTAGTGGATCACTTCATGACGGGCTTCTGCCGACGCTATGGAAAACCCAAAAAGCGGGTCCGTTCCCAGGCTATGGCAAAACTGGAATCGCACCACTGGCCCGGCAACGTCCGAGAGCTCAAGAATACGATAGAGCGTCTGGCCATCATGGTTCCCGGAAAGGTGGTTACCCTTTCCGACCTTCCCTCCTCCATGATGAAACCGTCTCGGGGCGCCAAGCAGGGGAAGTCTTTGAACTGGCAGGAGGCTCGAGAGAAATTCGAACGCCAGTTTCTCGTGGATCAGTTGGTGGAAAACAGGGGGAACATTTCTCGAACCGCAGCAGCCATTGGAATGGAGCGGACCCACCTGCACCGGAAACTGAAAACCTATGACATCAAGGTTAAGTAAGCTACGGGGCTGGATTTTCTCCTATTTCTTCTTGTGTCATATACGGTCAGCCAGGACACGATATTGATCATCCTCAACATTGTTAGGCGCTAGGAAAAACGGCGGAACATCAACCAGATTGTGAACACCACAACTCTTTTCTTGGGTCTGATCTTTGGTTCAATCGGCCTGGGGTACTTGATCTATGGCAGAAAACAAAAGCACGGAATTGCACTGATTAGCGGCGTTGCGCTTTGTGCTCTCCCCTATCTTGTATCTGACGTCTTGTTCATCACTCTTATTGGTGTTGGTGTCATGGTTTTGCCGTTCCTTTTCAAGCCTTAGCCCGTATGATGCATACATTCTCTACTGCAGCGACGAAAACCTATGCATTATACGGGCTAGGTTTCTGGCCAATGTAGAAAAATCTGGACCCTGGGAGGCGGTGGATTGGCATGAGTTGCCCTTGGAACTGTTATATTTTCTATTGTGGTGCTATTTGTTCCCCGCAAAACGATCGAACAAAGTGCTTCGAGCAGAGCGGCGGCAACTGAACTGTGCAAACTAAACGTATAACCACCTCATTCGGGAAGGGGGGGGCGAGATGGGGGCAGAAGCCACAAACTTTAATTGTGGTGGATGATGAGGACAATGTCGTCCGCTACGCTTCCCGGATTGATTGCCATTCGGGCGATGGCCTTCGCCACAGAGGGACGGCCATTCTTCTTCACAATAGTAAAGCTGAAGTACTTCTTCAGAAGAGAAAACACGACCTCTTCGATAATCTTTGGGATTTGACAGGAGCCACCCATCCGCTGCACCTGGATGACAGAGATGAGACCTACGAGGAAAGCGGAATCCGTTGTTTGAAAGCCGAGTGGGGAATCGAGTTGCCTTTGCACAGAGTGCTGGACTTTACCTATTTGGAGCGGGACAAGAACCGATGTGAAAATGAATACTGTGTTTTATTGGCGGGAAAGTATGATGGCGAATTGAATCCAAACCCGCACCACATCTATGAGTTTAGATGGGTTACCTGGAGTCAGCTGGTTCGTGAGCTGGCTCAGGAGCCGGAAGGGTTCACAGCCTGGCTGACAAAGTCTGTTGAGAGTTTTGAAGGAAGCCCCTTTTAACGATCCCTAGACCCGTTCTGGTTTTACACCTTTATAAAACTGACCATTTGCTCGGTAACCTCATGCGGATATTCCTGGAAGGCATAGTGCCCGCAATGGTTGAACACGTGCAACTGGGTTCGATCGACGACGACGCTGATGATGTTGTAAAGACTGATCCCAAAGGTGTGACGGCCAGGTGGATCGTTGTGGGCCCAGAGAAGTAAAGTCGGGGCCTGCAAGCGGCCTGCCTTCATCCCCTCCAGGGTTTCACGCTTCACCTCGTCGTACCACCACCTTCCCCCGATCCTGGGGTTCTCCTTCACTTTCTCCGGGTTGAGCTTGACCCAGCGCGAAGTCAACTCCTGCATTCTTTTCTCAGCTTCCTTGCGTTTGAGGAGCAAGGCGACCCGGAGTTCCGCCTCAACAAAATCATCGGTGACATAATCTTTATGGAATACGCTGGGGTCAGACAACAGGGACTCACGTATGGATTCCTTGGTTGGAGGGAGAGTCACTGCTGCAGGAGGCGGAGTCGCGGCTCGAGGCCTGCGATCTGCTGCAGGATCGTCCGGGGCCAGGGTCCTGCTATTGAACAGGATCAAGTTCTCGACCATCTCCGGGTGCTCTGTAGCAATACTTGCAGCGGGCAAAGCCCCTCTGGAGTGGCCTACCAGATGGACATTCTGGATACCTAACGTCTTCATGAACCTATAGACATGCTGGATCACCGCCTCCATCGAGTAGTGGGCGTCGCTCTTGGGGTTATCCGTAAAGCCTTGACCCAGCTTGTCTACCGCATACACATGGAAGTGCGAGGCCAGATGATCAAAGATCGGTCTCCAACAATTGGCAGAAACCGTTGACCCGAAGTGACCGCCGTGAATCAGCACCATAGGTTCTCCGTTCCCCCCTTCAAAGTAGCTGGTTCTGATCCCATCGACATCGACAAACTTGGCGCTTCCCATCGGGGCCGCGTAAGACTTTGTTGATGTGAGGAAAGGCAAAACTGCCAGACTGGCCACAGATTGCTTGAAAAAAGCTCTTCTCTGAAGTTTCATCTCGGTGCTACCTCCTTTGAGATGGAACAGAAAATTCTAGAACGACAGGGGATTAAAGGCTATGGGAGAGTTTGGGGACAGTCCCTGCACTCTCCCGTTTTATTCCTCCATGCAACTGGATCTTATCGCTTCAAACGGCAGTTGTTTCTCCTTCTTCAGCGGGCCAGCAGATCGGCGCTGATATCCGAGAGCAACTGGTGCCGGTAGATCTCCGCTTTTCTCACCTGCATGCTTTCCAGCGGATTGAAATCATCGGTGATCACGAATCCTTGGTCGTTGCTGATCTTGTGCTCGTATCTCAACAGGTTGTCCAGCATCAACTTTCCAAGCGGGGAGGGGGGAATGTCCACTTCATCGGCTTTTAAGAGGAGCGGCCTTGTGGAGGCAAAGAAGACGTGATCCGTCAACTCTGTTTGGAGTGCCGAGACAAAGACCCGGTGAAACGGAAAGACCGCTTCAATCGTCTTAGCTACCGCGGCTGCCGGCAGCGCTCGCTCGCCTTCTGCATAGCCGTAGAAGTTCAGGGCCAGCACTCCACCGTCGTTGAGAAGCGAGCGCAGGTCCTCGAGCATCTCCACGCTCAGCAGGTGGGCGGGAACCACACCGCGGCTGAAGCAATCATGAATGATGAAGTCGTACTTCTTCTTGAGACGCCGAACTTCGTAGCGTGCGTCCCCCAGGATTAGCCGGCCGGTCTGATTGAAACCGAAGTAGTCCCTGGCGGCCCGTGCAACCTCCGGATCGATTTCGATCGAATCGGTTTCAATCCCGTACCTGCCCAGAAGCTTGGGGAGTAGCCCGGCGCCCAGACCGATGAGCAACGCGCTTCGTCCCTGCGGATGAAAGCGGGGGAGCGCTTCTAGAATGTACAGATAGGGAAATTCGGGTTCCCCCGTCCTCAGATCGATGGCGCCGATAGTCGAAGAATCGGACAGAAGCCAGCGTAAATGGCGCTCACTCTCATCGACGACCCGAACCCTGCCGTAGATGCTCTGGGCTTCATAGACCGTCGTGAAACCGGACGTGGTCGGCAACCGCTCTCCCCCGAAGAAGACCAAAATCCCTACGATTCCAATGGAGACGAATGGGAGGACGAGTAAGCCCAATGTGTTCATTCTGGCCCGCTCGTGGAGCGCCAGCACTGCCGCCAAAACGAGCAACCCGACGCTCACTCCATAGAGAATGGTACGCGTCCCCATCATGGGCAGAAGAAAGAATCCCAGCACCAGCGTGCCCAGGACACCGCCGACGGTGCTAAAAGCATAGACCGAGCCTGAAGACCGGCCCACACTCTCCAGTCGGCTCGTACACAGCTTGATGACACGGGGCCCGACCATGGCCAGCAGCGTGAGGGGAACGGAAAAGAGCAGCAAGGCGCTGCAGAACGCCCCAGCGCGGACGCCCAAGACGTTGGTCTGGAGTAGAACCGAAGTCTTGAATACGGGAATCAGTGCCGTCGACAGTGCGGCCAGAGCGATGCCGTGGGACAGTTGGAAACGCTTGGCCCGGTCCGCCGCGATCCCACCCAGGTAGTAACCCAGTGCCAGGGCGATCAGCGTAACCGAGATCAGGGATGACCAGACGAACAGGCTGACGCCGTAAAACGGTCCGAGGATGCGCGTTCCCAACACCTCGATCATCATGATGGCGGCACCGGTTAGGAATACGGCCAGATAGAGGAGGGTTCGATCGAAGGGGCTGGCCAATCCGCCGCTTGGCAAGGCTCCCCCACCGCCCCGAGCAGCTGAGCTGCGGGTCTTTACTCTTTTGTCTGGCCTCCCCTGCTTGACCATCAATGAGCTCATCTTAGCTCGGGGAACGGGGTGGAGCAAGAGATCGGATTGCCCCTTTCGGCTCTCTGTTCAGTGCCTCGTTCCATAAAGACGATGACGTTTGTGGAGCGAGACACTAAGTTCTCCGCATAGCCATGGCCAAGGAGGAGTCAAGCACTGCCGCAGTCAAGAGGTCAGGGGTTGCGGATGGTCAGCCCGGCTAGAGCGACGCCAACTGTGGGTTGGCCTATGGGATAATCATTTGACCCATGCAGGAAGACATTGTTTTTTTCTTAGAATACCTCCAGTTTCAAAGGAATTACTCGGCTCATACTCTGAGAAATTACCGGAGTGATCTTCTCGAATTTTGTCAATACCTGACACGAGGAGGGAAAGACGCCCACCTCCATCTCCGCCAGATCGACCACATCAGTATTCGCGATTTTCTGGGGCACCTGCACCAGAAAGGAAACGCCAAGACTTCGATTGCCCGCAAGCTGGCAGCCATCCGATCCTTCTTCCGCTATATGTACAGCGAAGGGAAAGTTCCCTCCAATCCGGCCCGTCTGGTTCGCAGCCCTCGACAACCGGAGCGAACGCCCCGCTTTCTCACCATTCGGGAAGTGGAAACGATCTTGGAGCTGCCCGATTCCGGCACCGTCCGGGGAATAAGAGATCGGGCCATCCTGGAGCTGCTCTACGCCAGTGGGCTGCGGGTCGGTGAATTGGTGAGAATCAACCTGGAAGACCTCTCGCTGGAACAACAAATCACGAAAGTGTACGGAAAGGGTAAGAAAGAGCGGCTGGTTCCATTCGGGAAAAAAGCTGAGCAGGCCCTTCGCCGTTATAAGGAAAAACGGGGGGCTTTGCTTCGTCGCCAAAAAACAGCTCCAGAACCGAATGCGCTTTTTTTGAATCTTCGCGGCTCACGGATCTCCGCTCGATCGGTTGAGAGAAACTTGAAGGAGTACATTAAAAAAAGCGCCTTGCTCCTGGACGTACACCCTCATCTTTTTCGTCACTCCTTTGCCACTCACCTGCTTAATAACGGGGCTGATCTTCGTTGCATTCAGGAATTGCTTGGGCATGAGAATCTCTCTACGACTCAAAAATACACCCATCTGTCCATCAAAGAACTGATGCGGGTTTACCGATCCACTCACCCCAAGGCTTTTTAGCGGGGACTATTCATAGATTCTCTACTGCAGCAGCGAAACCATCCGGCGTGCTGCACCGACTGCGCGACCCGCAAGCGGGTACCCCCGACCCGCTTGCGGGTGACCCCGGTCTCCTCAGCGTACTGCAGAGAGTACGTTTGCGGGGGCCTCCATCGCAAGCCTTGTCAGGCCGGCGTTTTCCCCGCTTCGTAACGAGAACCTATGAACAAGCCCCGCTAGCGGGGCTTCCAGGCATTTACTTCATTGCATTTTTCTGTTAGATTGGCTGTCTTTCGGCGTCGAATAAGGGTTCAGCTATGGTCTTAGTCAAAGAGAAGAAGGGTGAGATCGTCTCAGACTACCAACTGCACGACAAGGATACGGGTTCGCCCGAAGTGCAGGTTGCCATACTGACTGAGCGAATCCAATACTTGACGGGACACTTGAAAACCCATCAAAAGGACCACTCCTCTCGCCGCGGCCTGCTCAAAATGGTGGGTCAACGCCGGCGTCTGCTGGATTACTTGAAGAGAACGGAGTTCAGCCGCTACAAGGGACTCATCGAGCGGTTGGGAATCCGCAAATAAGATTGACCCCAGCAAGAAAAGAAGTCGCGATGCCTGACTCACCTTCTTTGCGGGTCAGTAAGCAGGGTCCTCTTTTTTCTAGACATTAGCTGTCTTCTTCTGGGCAAACGAGTTTCCAAAAATCGGTAGAATTTGACGAGATCAATTCTTGTGGGAGGAATAAATCTGAAATGAGTGAAACAGTCAGCCTTTCTCTGGGAGAGCGCGAACTCTCCATTGAGATTGGTAAAGTAGCAAAACAAGCGCATGGTGCTGCATTTCTTCGCTACGGAGATACGGCGGTTTTAGTGACAGCATGTTCTGATCCAGAAGCCAGGGAAGGACTTTCGTTTTTTCCCCTGACCTGTGACTACCGGGAAAATAACTACGCCGCCGGGAAAATCCCCGGAGGCTTTTTTAAACGAGAGGGAAGACCGACGGAGAAGGAGATCCTGACCTGCCGTTTAATCGATCGTCCGGTCCGCCCGCTCTTTCCAGAGCACTTCCGTTGTGAAACACAAATCATTGCCATGGTTCTTTCCGCCGAACCCGAGGTGAACCCGGATGTCATCGCCATCAACGGAGCCTCGGCTGCACTGTACCTTTCCGACATCCCCTTTCTGAATCCAATCGGTGCCGTGCGTGTGGGCCTCATCAATGATCAGTTCGTGATCAATCCGACCTATCCACAGTTAGAAAACAGCGACCTCAATATGATCGTTGTCGGAACCCAGGAAGCCATTGTTATGGTGGAGGCGATGGCTCGCCAGGTCCAGGAAGAACAGATCGTGGAGGCAATCGACTACGGTCATCAGGCCGTCCGCCGGATCACCGACTCCATCAAAGAATTAGGCAGCCGTCTGGACATTACCAAACGCACGGTTGAGCCGGTAACGTTTGATCCTGAGCTGGCGCGACGGGTGGAGGACAAGGCAACCTCGAACGTTGAGGATGCCCTCCATACTCAAAACAAGAAGGCCAGCGAGCAGAAGATGAAAACCTGCAGTAAGGAACTGGTCGAAGAACTTGCCGCAGACGACGAGGAGAAAGGTGCTCAGGTCAAGGCTTTGTTCGACCAGCTGAAGGAAAAACTGTTCCGGCGGGCGCTGTTGGAGAAAAAGCAGCGCCTGGATGGAAGGGCTTTTAACAAGATTCGAGCCATTTCCGGGGAGGTCTCGTTGCTGCCCAGAGCTCATGGTTCGGCGCTCTTTACCCGAGGGGAAACTCAAGCCCTGGTCACGGTCACACTGGGCACGGGTGAAGATGTGCAGCGCCTGGATGACATTACCGGAGAATCCTCCAAATCCTTTATGCTGCACTATAATTTCCCGCCTTTTTGCGTGGGTGAAGTGGCCTTTTTGCGTGGTCCCTCTCGCCGCTCCATTGGGCATGGAGTTCTGGCAGAACGAGCCATCTCGACGGTACTGCCCGACGAGTCGAATTTCCCATACACCATTCGTGTGGTTTCCGATATTCTCGAATCCAACGGTTCTTCTTCAATGGCCACCGTGTGTGGAGCCATCCTGGCTCTTCAGGATGCCGGAGTTCCCATAAGTACCTCCATCGCAGGAATTGCCATGGGCCTTGTCAAAGAGGGCGACGATTACGCCATTCTCTCGGACATTGCCGGTTTTGAAGATCATTACGGGGATATGGACTTCAAGATTGCGGGTTCGGTCGACGGAATCACGGCGCTGCAAATGGACATCAAAATCACAGGAGTCACGGGGAAAATTCTGGCCGAGACGCTGGCCCAGGCCAAAGAGGGCCGTTTGCACATTCTGGAAAAGATGGCGGAGACGATTGCCAAACCTCGTTCCGACATCTCCAGCTTTGCTCCCAAAATCACTACCATGAACATCCCGGTTTCCAAAATCGGTGCGGTGGTTGGGCCCGGAGGCAAGATGATCCGGAGCATCATTGAAGAAACCGGAGTCAAAATCGACATTGAGGATGACGGCACCATCAAGATTGCTTCCTCTAGCGGAGAGGCTGCCAAGAAAGCGATAGAGCTCATCAAAGAACTCACTGCCACTGCTGAGATTGGCAAGAACTATATGGGGAAAGTGAAGAAGGTAGTGGATTTCGGTGCTTTTGTAGAGATTTTACCTCGGACCGAAGGGCTGTTGCATATTTCTGAAATTTCCGAGGAGCACATTCGCGACATCCGGACAGAGGTCCGGATGGGGGATAAGATCCTGGTCAAAGTGCTCAACGTGGATGATCAGGGTAAAATCAGACTCAGTCGGCGAGCGGTTCTCCAAGAAGAGGGTGGAAGCTAAGACCTGATTAGACTATCTTAGGGGAGATGACCCCACAAGGTCTGAAAAGGACGCTCCAGGATTTCAAGGCTGGAAGGATTGATGAGGAGCAGATCCTCTCGTTCCTGAAGGATCTACCCTACCAGGACCTTGGATTTGCCAAGGTGGACCACCATCGCAGTCTGCGCCACGGTGTTTCCGAAGTCATCTTCGGAAGGGGAAAAACCACCCAGCAAATCATAGAAATTACAGCGGCTTCCCTCAGCAAGAATCCGAACATTCTCATCACCTCCGCCGGCTTGGAGGTTTTTGAAAAGTTGCAACCCCGCTACGAATTCTGCGAGTACCACCCCCATTGCCAGGCGGTGACCATCAACCCTGAGCCACCCCCGGAAGGAAGAGGTAAAATAGGCGTCTTTAGCGCCGGTACTGCCGACATCCCCGTAGCTGAAGAAGCACTGGTGACCGCTCAATTCATGGGGAACGAAGTTGTCCACAGTTACGACGTGGGCGTGGCCGGATTGCACAGGATCCTGGCTCAGCGAGAAGTTCTTCAATCGTGCACGGTCGCCATCGTGGTGGCTGGCATGGAGGGAGCCTTACCCAGCGTGGTGGGGGGCCTGGTCGATCTTCCCATTATCGCCGTTCCCACCAGCATCGGCTATGGAGCCTCCTTTGGAGGCCTGGCGGCCCTGCTGGGGATGCTCAACAGTTGCTCGGCCAACGTGGCGGCAGTCAATATCGACAATGGCTTCGGGGCGGGCTATCTAGCCAGTTTGATCAATCGCCGCAGGCCGCAGACCACAGACCCATAGCGAATGAGATTCGACGACACCTTCATTGATCAGGTCCGCAACGATATCAGCATCGTAAATTTAGTGAGCGGATACGTTCGTTTGCAAAAGAAAGGCAAGGATTACGGGGCTCTCTGTCCTTTTCACACTGAGAAAACCCCTTCCTTTACGGTCAGCGAGGCCAAGCAGATCTTCAAATGTTTTGGATGCGGAGTGGGGGGAGACGTCTTTAAGTTCATCATGCTGATGGAAAATCTGACCTTCCCTGAGTCCATCCACCAACTGGCTGAAAACCAGGGCATTCCCCTGCCCCAATCTACGAAAAGGAGTGAAGCCGAGAGTGTACGCCGCCAGCGACTCTTGAAGATACTGGAAATTGCCGCCCATTTTTTCTCCCGGCGCCTGGAAGGAAAGAAAGACGCACTCGCCTATCTCAAGGCCCGCCAAATTACCCAAGAGACGATCCATCAGTTCTCCATCGGCTATGCTCCTGCAGGACAACACCTCCTGCAGGAACTCACAAGTCAGGGTTTTGATGTCGAAGATGTGCTGGCCTGTGGTCTGATTAAAGAAGGAAATTCCGGCGGGTACTACGACAACTTCCGCAACCGTATCATGTTTCCCATCCATAATCTCTCAGGGAAAACCATCGCCTTTGGAGGACGAATCCTGGGAGATGGCATCCCTAAATATCTGAATTCCCCGGATACGCCACTCTACAGCAAAAGCCGTAATCTTTACCCGCTGGATTTGACCCGCAACGAGATCCGAAAGCGCGACTTCGCCATCATCGTGGAGGGCTACTTTGACTGCATCATCCCGTTTCACTTCGGGATCCGTAATGTCGTCGCTTCCCTGGGTACCAGCTTGACGGAAAATCAGGTCAAGGTTTTGGGTCGTTATAGCCGTAACGTGGTCACCAATTACGATCCCGATTCAGCAGGAACAGCAGCTACGCTGCGCTCCATTGACTTGTTCCTGGAGCAGGGCTTCCGGGTGAATGTCCTACAACTTCCCACCGGTGAAGACCCGGACGTCTTCCTTCGAAAACAGGGGACTGAGGCCTACCGGGAAAAACTCAAATCCTCACAGTCTTACCTGGACTTCGTTCTGTCCCAGTTCATGAGTCAACAACGAGATGCCTTTAGCCCCAAGGGAAAGCAGGAGGTCGTCTCGCATATCCTGCCCTATCTGGTCAAAATTCCCAATCCCATCGAAAGGGCGGAGTATGTCACCCGCATCGCTTCTCGACTGCAGCTTGATGAGAGTCTGATCCTGTTGGAAATGAGAAAAATGCCCAGTCGGAAAAGGGAGACCCCCCGGTTCGACTATTCCGTCCCGGTCGAGCAGGGCACGCCGGCTGAAAACACCTTACTGGTGGCCATGCTGGAGGAAAAATGGGCTGCCAGCACCTTCGAGCAGCTGGAACCGGAACTCTTTGAAGGTTTGCGAACCGAAAAGATCTTCCAGGGCATCTTTCAGCTCAAAGAGCAAGCCACGGAAATCACGACCATCCATCTGAGACAGCAAATCAGCGAGGAAACGGATCGACATCTCATCGAGGAAATGGCTCTGCGATCGACCGATTTTCCTTTGTCAGAGGAAATCATCAGAAGCAGCGTCCAGGCCCTCAGACGAAAGAGGCATGAGCGCCTCAGCCGTCAACTGCAGGAGGAAATCAAAGCGGAGGAAAAGGAGAACTCGAATTCCCATAGGATCGATGAGTTGCTGGTCAAAAAAGAGACCCTCCGCAGGAAAATTGAAAAGGAACAGGAGGAAGCGCTTACTTCCTCCAGAAGGCTCCCGTGAACAAAACCAGTAAAGTGTAATACTCCAGTCGTCCCGCCAGCATGCAAAAGCTCAACACCCACTTCGCCAAGTGGGGCAAATGCCCATAAGTTTCAGAGGGTCCGACCCTACCCAACCCGGGCCCGATGTTAAACATAGAGGCGGCAACCGCTGAGATGGCCGTGAACACATCCACGCCTAGAGCTGTGAGGGCCATACAGGCGGCGAAATTGATCAAGAAAGCGATGTAAACCAGGTTGAGAAGGCTCTGAACCGTGCTCTCGCTCACCGCTTCTCGGTTGAAGCGAATAGCAAAAATCCCCCGTCGCTCCACAATGCGCCGAAATTCACGCGACACCACCCGAAAAAGCAGAAAAATCCTGGCCACTTTCATCCCTCCGGCCGTTGACCCGGTGCAACCGCCGGCAAACATCAAGGCCAAGAGCACCAATTGGGCGAAAGGACTCCACAGCCCAAAATTGGCCGTGGAAAAGCCGGTGGTGGTCATGATCGACACCACCTGGAACAGAGCAACCCGGATGGCCTCAAAAAAGTTAGCGGAACTAAAGCTGAGGGTAAAGGTTACGGCAGCCGTGGCTGCCCCCAGGAGCACAAAGTAGAATCGAGTTTCATAATCTGTGAAAAAAGCCCTGGGACGCCGCTCCATCAGGAGGCGATAGTGCTGTGTGAAGTTAATTCCTGCCACTATCATGAAAAAGATGATGATGAATTCAATTGTGGGGCTGGCAAAACTTTCTATGCTGGTATTTCGGGTAGAGAATCCCCCTGTTGCCATGGTGGAGAAGGTATGGCAAATGGCCTCAAAATAATCCATCCCGGCCGCCCATAAGGCAAGAAATTCAGCCAGACTAAACGCCAGGTAGAGCTTCCACAGCGCCAAGGCAGTCTCGGCGATTCGGGGAGTCAGTCTTTCAGAACGGGCACCCGAGAACTCTGCTCGATAAAGCTCCATCCCGCCGGTACCGATAAGAGGAAGTATGGCGATCCCCAATAGAATGATCCCCATTCCTCCGATCCAGTGAGTAAGGGATCTCCATAAAAGCAGGCTCCTGGGCAGGGCTTCGATGTCCTCCAAAATGGTGGCTCCGGTGGTGGTGAACCCGGAGATCGACTCAAAAAAGGCATCGGTGAAATTTCCAAAGTGGGCCGAGAAGTAAAAGGGTAAGGCCCCAATGACGCCGGCAGTCACCCAGGTGATGATGACCAGCAGAATTCCTTCCCGGTTGGAGATTTGCCGGGGAGAACAGCGGCAAGCCAGGCAAAGACAACCTCCCAGACCTACTGCAATCAGTGTGGCCAGAACCAGTGCATTGAAACCGTCATCGTCATGAAAAAGGGCAAAGAGCACGACCAGGCCTAAACTCGCTGCCAAGGCCAGGATAAAGTATCCCGCGATTTGCAGAATATTGCGCCAACGGATCACGCCTTTCCTCTTTCAAGGTCCCCAATAAAAGCCGCCTCAAGTTCGGGCACCAAGTTTTCCAAACAGAAGAAGATGACCCGGTCACCCGCCTGGATGATGGCATCGCCCCGGGGGATGATCACTTTTCCGGAGGGCCGCACGATAGCTCCCACGATCGCACCACGAGGCAGATGGAGATCCTTCAGCTGCTTTCCTAAAAATCGTGCGCCGGGAGTAGCCACCAGCTCGATGGCTTCGGCCTCTTCTTCACGTAAGGTGGTCACCGAAAGGACATGCCCCTTACGAACAAACTGCAGGATTCGATCGACCACCACCAACCGGCTGCTGAAGATCGAGTTGATCCCCAACAACTGCGCCATAGGTACAAAGTCCAGCCGATTCACCAGTGCAATCGCTTTTCGAGCTCCCACACGCTTGGCCAGCAGTGATGCGATAATGTTCTCCTCATCATCTCCCGTCAGTGCCAGAAAAGCGTCAATGCCCTCAATATTTTCCTCCACCAGGGTTTGCTGATCGCTCCCGTCAGCATGAACCACCACGGTGGTTTCCACCAGGCCAGAGATCTTCTCGCAACGAGCCAGGTCACGTTCAAAGAGTTTTACCTGAACATCCATTTCCTCCAGTTGCAGAGCAACTTCAATGCCGATTTGCTTGCCCCCTACGATGAAGACGCGTTTGACCCGGCTAGCTTCCGGAATACCCATAAACTCAAGGGTTTCAGACATCTTGTCAGCGGGGAGCACAATGTAAACGTGATCCCCAACTCGGAGTCGATCCTCTCCTCGGGGAACGATGACCTGTTGCCCTCGGAAGACCATGGCCACCAGAGAATTTTTTGGAGGCCCATATTTCTCCAGGTCGGCCATGCTCTTACCCACCACCCAACTGTCCTGGGTGACGTTGGTTCCGATTAATTTCACTCTTCCTTCGGCAAAATCCAGGATTTCTGAAATTCCAGGTAGGCCAACCACCCGCAGGATGCGGTCGGCGGTCTCGCGATCCGGATGGATCACCAAGTCAATATTCAGGATGTCACTGCTGCAAATGGATTGCCAGTGATCGACCTCATGGGTGCGAAGGCGGGCCACTTTGATTTTGATCTCCGAGTGAACCTGAGCAATCAGACACCCCAGGAGATTGGCTTCGTCGCTGTTGGTCACCGCGATGAGCATCTCCGCCTCACCAAGACCCGCTTTTTTCAGGACACGGATGCTGCTGGCACTCCCTCGAATAATCTTGGCATCAAGAATTTCCTCGAGTTCGACACACCGCTCCTCGCTGTCTTCCACGATGACGACTTCGTTTTTCTCTCGTATCAGGCGCCGTGCCACCAGAGTCCCCACAGCACCGCCGCCCAAGATCAGAATTCGCATTGGAATCCTGGAGAATACATGGAAAAATCAATTGCCGCAAAGGGCTTTCCATGTTGGTATGATGAACGGGGATGAAATTTCCTGATTTTTTTGCCAGCGGCGATCCCGTGGTTTCCTTCGAGTTATTCCCTCCCCAAAGCGATCTGGGTCTGGCCAAACTCGAAGAGCGGCTGCCTAAGCTCATTGCCTTGCAACCCTCCTTCTTGACGGTGACTTACGGGGCCTTAGGGACGACCCGAGATCGTACCCTGCAAGTCGTTTCCAAGATTCGGAACATCTTCGGAAAAGACGTCGCCCATCATCTCACCTGCGTCGGAAGTACCCGAGAGGAAATCGCCCAACTTCTGCACGACATCCGTAAAGAGAACATCGAGAACATCGTCGCTCTGCGTGGAGACCCCCCTCAAGGGGAAACGGAATTCAAGCCACACCAAGGAGGTTATCGGTACGGTAATGAATTGGTGGAACAGGTTCGGAAATTCGGAGGGTTCGGAATTGCCGTAGCCGGTTACCCGGAGAAACACATTGAAGCGCCCGATTGGGAAACCGATCTGAAACATCTAAAGAGAAAAGTGGATGCTGGTGCCGATCTTGTCATCACTCAGCTTTTTTATGACAACCGGTTCTTTTATGAATTCGTGGAGCGATGTCGAGCGGTCGGCATCAAGAAACCCATCGTCCCCGGACTTTTGCCGATCTTGAATGCAGAGCAAATCAAGCGGATTACCCGAATCTGCGGCTCCAGTATTCCCACGGAACTCCTTCACAAGCTGACTCAGGCAGGCGATGACCAGGGAAAAGTACACGAAATCGGTATTCGCCACACCGTTGCTCAGGCGCAGGATCTACTCGCCCACGGCGTTGCAGGTATTCACTTTTACGTGCTCAATCAGTACTTTCACATTGCCGAAATCATGGAGCAGATTCAACCCGCCCTAGCCCGCATTTCTCACACTTGATTGTAACGAGGCGGGGGAGATGGCTGTGGATACAAGGCGCGTGGCCCGCTTTTGCGGGTCGCGGAACACTGTGGACGCGGCCATATCCGCCGCCGCAGTAAATTGGGTGTGAGAAATACGGGCTGGAACACCTCACCGGCAATAAAAACTAACGATGGCGCCTGCTCATCGTGGTAAGACGCAGTCAGAGCCGCGGGCTTTAGCCCGCGGGCCAGCCCTCAGGTTACCGCTTGTCCTCGGCCGGCTGTTCGCTTTCAGATTTACGGGGAACCCAGAGAAAGGAGGAGAGTAGTTCTCGGAAGGGAGAAAGAGCACCCTGGAGCCGATTCCTCTGATTCGAAGAGAGAACAAAGGTGATAAAGAAACCCGGAACCTCGGTAACAGCAACAATCTCGTGCCGCATACTCGGACAGTGAAAGGCTTTTGCCACAAAGGTTGGCCCACCGCTCAATTCCAGTTTCACATCCCCGGTTTCGTAGAAGGGACAGCGCTGCTGAAATTCCTTCAGTTTGTTTTCCAGAAAAACCTCCAGGGTCTCCTGGGTCCCTTTGGGAAGAAAGCGGGCGAAAGCAACGACTTCAGACTCCCGCCATGTGGTGTTCATGGGGTACATCACGAAGTTGGCAATCTGTTGGGCGGCTGCAAAATCAATCGTCCAGCCCTCGGGCTCAGTAATGGAAAAGGAAAAGTCCTTGCCACCAATGCGCAAAGTTCTGCCTCCCTCAAGGGGACAAACTGTGCACAAAAGGACGATAACGGCAAGAAGTCTCCCCATGGGAAAAGCCTACCATGCAATCCGGTCTTGGGGGAGTAGAACCCACCCTCGCACCTACCGATTCCGCTTCTGGACTGTTAAACTTTCAGGATGTTGTCATCAGACAACCTTGGATTACTCAGTCTTCTGGCTCTTACTCCCCTATTGACCATCAGAGTGTACAGCCAGTGAATTCCTTTGTCTTCACCGATACAAACCCTTTAATTGTAATGAGTTATCCAGATACAAAAAGGCACCCAGGACCTCCTCCAAAAGCCCTGGGTGCAGATAGGGTGCAGATTTTGGGTAAAAAAGGGGGTTACACCACCACCTTCTCGGTCTTTGAATTGTCGCCGGTCAGCGACAATCTTCTGTTAAGAGACGGGAGCCGATTCATCACCTCACGCTGGTTATCATTAGGAATCCAATGGGAGTAAATTCGCATGGTGACCTGCGGGTTTGCATGACCAAGCTGCTTGGAGACGTAGAGGATGTTCGCCCCGTTGCACAGGAGCTGGCTGGCAAATGTGTGTCTCAGGTCGTGGAACCGGATGTCCCTCAGGCCAGCCTTGTGGAGTACCCGCTTGAAGTAATACCGCTTCGCGTTAGCCATATCCAGGAAACTGCCCCGCGTGTTGGCGAACACCCATATCGGGATTTCATTCCTGCCCTCTCTCATCGCCTCTTCCTGCATCTGCCGGCGAAGGTTGCCCAATGCTTCCAATAGG
Source organism: Acidobacteriota bacterium (assembly GCA_022562935.1). Classification (GTDB taxonomy): domain Bacteria; phylum Acidobacteriota; class UBA6911; order RPQK01; family JADFOI01; genus JADFOI01. The sequence continues at coordinate 2,563 of JADFOI010000006.1, read as the reverse complement.
TCGTCCGATAAATCCACCCTCCTCCTGCCACTTTTTGTCTTCACGCTCATGACCTCCCCAAGGACAATCTGGCGACGGACCTCAAGGAACTTCCCGTGCCAGTCAACGTCGGGCCATTGGATACCGGCCAGCTCCCCGGACCTCATCCCTGTATGAAGTGCGCAGAGAAACAAGGGGTATCGCTTAGGCTCATACTTCAGTGTGGTCCCGAGAAAGAGCAAGGATTCCCTTTCTGTTAGGGGCGTGATTTCCTCATGTTTGACCGGGGCCTGGCGATAAAAGGTTCCAAGTCTTTGGGCCGGATTCTCACTCACTACCTTGTCTTCAACGGCCTGGTTGTAGACTATTCCAAGCACAGCCAGAATTAACCGGATTGTATCTCGGGCGAGCCCCTTTTCTACCAGCTCTGCAACAAACTCTTTCATCTTGGGTCGCGTTACTTCATCCAGGCACAGACTCCCGAGCTTAGGCAGAGCGTGGACCCTCATGTTACCTTCGTAACAGGCCCAAGTCTTCGGTTTTAGTGTGGCTCTGTAGGCCCTCTCGAAAGTTTTGAAGTACTGCTGAAGCGTAGGGGCCGGAGGTTTTGTCTTCACATCAGGAAATGCCCCCTTCCCCAGGGTCAACCTGGCCTGGATCTTTCTGGCCGCTTCCCTTGCTGCTTTACGATCCCCAACCTTCCGGCTGGTCCGTCTGCCTTGGTGGGCGATAAACACCCACCATTCGTTGCTGCCTTGGATTTTTTCTCTTACTGTTACTCCCATTTTACTGCTCCTTCCTTCCCCCCTGACCGCCCAAAGACGGCCAGGGGCTTGCCGTAACTTCCGTCACCATTTTGCTTCCACTTTCCGGTCATAATTTCCACAACCCCTGGCCCCCGGCGGCCCTACCATTTTGGAGGGCCGAATATTGCCTTAACACGGGGCTAGGGGGGGTTTCTTCTTCAATACCCAAAGTATTCAGCGTATGTTTTCCGCCTCTGCTTAGCGGGAACCATGTGGGGCACATGAGAAAGTTGAAGATCGACCTCGTCCATTACCCGAACCTGGTCTCTTGCCCCGATAACCACCTTGTTTCGACGTGAGCACATAAAATTATTCAGGTTTAACCACGCCGCTCTTTCCATCGCCCAGATTGTCCACTCACTCCCTTTAACGACGTAGCAGTAACGGATTTTGGTGGCCTTCTCAATCGCATACAGAACGTCATCCTGGTGATAGGGTGGGGTCGTTTCCAATTTAGCCAACCCGCGCAATTCCTTCTCAAGCCTCTTGATTGATGCACGATCAACGAGTCCAGAGGGTGGCATGAGGTTTTCCGGGGCGGGACTGGGCTCTTTCAGCCAGGGTCCTGTAATCACGCTCATTGGCCACCCCCTTCCTTTTCCGGCAGCATATTTTCGAGAGCACCAAGCGTTACATCAAGGGCGACGATCAGTTCCTTATCGTCTGAATCAAGGATGTTTTGCAGCTTGTCGTGTAGCTGCTGCTCGGCAAGGACTGCCTCCAGGGCCTCACGGTCAGACTGTTTGGGTATGTTTTGCTTAGCCATTGCAACACCTCGTTGTGTTGTGGTGGTCAGGGCCTGGAGGGTGTGGGAGCACTCTTCGGGTCCGCTTCCCAAAAGCCGACCCCGTGCCAGCTTTTGATCTCCACCTTGTGAGTGCCCCGGCTATCCTGTGATGAACCCTTTTCAGTTGGTAGACCAGAAAGGCACAGAACAACTGGGGCGGTTCAAATTGTACTTGGTGGATTATAGGTTCACAAGAAATCCTTTCTGATCTACCATTTCCCATCCTACACCCACCCCCCGACCGGTGCAAGAAAAAAATAGGAGAATTTTTGCTTGTCATTTATACTCATGGCAACCCATGACAAAAGACCGAATTGAAGACCAACTGATGCCCATTACTTGCGCTAAGTGTGGTCGCCAGGTAGAGAAGCCGATTAAATGGATAAGGCGTAACAGCAGCCTCCAATGCGAAGGTTGCGAATCTGACATCGACCTTGAGAGTGAGGAGTTTATATTCCGCCTTATCCGCTTCAAATTCACCATTTCAACACCTACCCCCTCAGAACCACTGACAAATCGCCTGACGTTGCCGTTAGCGACGTTTTAAGGCATAGGGCAAGGCATCCCTAGGATGACTCCTTCACCCGTCAGTTCGGAGAGGAACCCCGGAACAGATCCCCTTCTTGAGCGTCCTACAAAAACAGGGGATGCGAATACCATCTTTCCTCTCCCCTTACCTCCTGCCCTACCCAAAAGAACTGCCCTTTAATACAATTTCCAGTTTGGGATGCGGTTCTTAGAAGCATCCATTCTCCCACTCAATGCGTCACCTGAGAGCCGTGTCCCACCTTCAACATCGTCCATTGCAAACACCACCTGTGCCCGGCATAATCCTGCGGTGGCGCTTTTCCTTTCCGTCCTCGTCCTTGATGTGTGTGCATTACTGCTCATTGGCATGTTCCTTTGGAGGTACACCAGAATCAGACTCCTTCCATTCAAGTTTGGCCTCGGTTCCGTGAAATTGCTCGTTGGCTTCGTTGTGTGGGTGCTC
>JADFOI010000104.1 GCA_022562935.1 Acidobacteriota bacterium | reverse complement strand
CTCTCCCGGCAAAGACAGCGATCGGTTTTTTCGCGCCAGCGCGGACGTGCTCCTACAAGGACCGGACGAGGGTCTGTTCCGTTTACAAGATGCGGCATACCCCGGCCTGACCTCTTCTCTCAGGAGCTTGTCGGCCCACTATGACCTGGTCCTGGTGGAAAGCTACAGCGGTTCTCCCCTACCCAAGGTGTGGTTGCAGGACGCTTCTGAGAGCGCCGTTCCGACAACCGTTCAAGGCGTCGTAGCCTCATTGTCACGCGACTGTGACCGCGCCCAATCGCTCCTATCCATCCTGAACGAGTGGTTGCCCCTCCAGTGGGAAAAAACTCCTGTCTTTGGATGCGTTCTGATCGGCGGTAAGAGCCGCCGCATGGGTTATCCCAAGCATCTCATCCAAAAGAACGGAAAAACCTGGATTCAACGAACCGTGGAACTGCTCGAGCAGACCACACCTCAGGTGGCCATTGTGGGAGGCGAATCAGAGATGGCGAACTGTGTCCATCTAGCCGATGTACCCGACCTTCGCGGTCCCATGGCGGGGGTTCTGGCCGCCATGCGCTGGGCTCCCCACGTTTCCTGGCTGGTCGTGGCCTGCGACCTGCCCCTGCTGTCTCTACCCTCTCTGGAGTGGCTCCTCTCGACCCGATCTCCCGGTGTCTGGGCGACCCTTCCGCGGCTCCAAGGACCGGGCCGGCGCATCGAGTCTCTCTTGGCTCACTATGACTACCGCACTCGACAACTTGTAGAAGACCTGGCAATTGAAGGTGATTTTTCGCTTTCTCATCTGGGATCCCACGAAAAGGTGATCACTCCTGAACCTCCGCCGGCCCTGGAGCCTGCCTGGCAAGACGTCGATACTCCCGCCCAGCTGGAAGAAGTGGGTTAACGGATCACTTTCGCAAAGCACCTGCCACTTATGGCAAGCACAGTGCGTTAGCTTAGCCCGGATTTCTCACACCCAATCTACTGCGGCGGCAGATCTGGCCGCGTCTACTGCGTTGCGGGTCACGCGCCTTGTATCCACAGCCATCTCCACTGCCTCGCTACGATCAGGTGTGGGAAATGCGGGCCTAGCCCGCCTTTGAACGTCCGCTTGAACTGTTCGCTAGCTCCCTTAGATCAGCAGGCGGGAATTGTCCGTGTCAGCAAGGGTCTTCTCCTTTGCCGATCTTGGCCAGTTCTGACCTGAGGCTCTGGACCGGTCCCGCTACCACCAGAACCGAATGTTCCAGGGAAACGTATTTTCGGACTGCATTTTGGAAGGTTTCAGGGGTCACCCGTTCCAGCCGCAGCCCATAGTTGGTGAGATAGTTGATCCCTACATTATAAAGACCGGTTTCCAGCAATTGATACAGGGCAGAAAGGGGCTCGCCCAGAGAATCGGTCATCTCCAGGTAAGCCAGGCGCTTTGCCTCTTCAAACTTCTGGCCATCGATGTGGCCCTCCTGAAGCTCCTTGGCTAAAACCTCAAACTTCTGGTAATAGGCGATGAGTTGATGGGGCGGGGCTTGAATGTTCAGCTGCAGATAACCGGGCATACGACCAGCTTCAAGCTCAGACGAAGCCTGGATCTGTGTCTCTGATGCGACCTGGTTTGCCCAGGTCGGCAAGCACAGGGTCAGGTACTGCTGGAAAATCTTCAAAGCGTAGTAGTCGCTGGAACCCCTTTCAACACCCAAGCTGCCCCAACGAAACAGGCTTCCCCCGGAAGGCCAATCCAGCAATTTCAGCCGCTGCCTCGACGGTGGACGAGCTTGCCTGAACGTAAAAGACAAGGGATTAAGCTTGAGCCATCCTCCCCAGTGACGACTCAGGGCGCTGAAGATTTCATTGCGGTCGCCGGAATGATAGACGGCCAGTTGGGCCTGGTTAGGCATGAAAAGCTTGCGATATTGACTCCGGACGTCGCCCAGAGACAAGTTGTTCAAGCTCTCCGCTGTACCCTTAACAGAATGTGCATAGGGATTCGCCTGGAAAAGCTCAGCCAGAAAAAGGTCTTGGCTGATCATCTCCAGATGCTGCTGCTCTGCCTCAATTTCCAGAATGACCCGCTGGCGAGTTTGCTGGAAGGTCTCTTCGTGAAAAGCAGGTCGAACAACCATTTCAGCCAAAAGATTCAAAGTACCCACGAGGTGCTCTCTTGGGGTGCCTCCGAAGAAATAAATAGCGTCCCATTCGACCCCAAAGTTCAGGTCCGCATTCAGTTCCTGCAATCCCCGTTGAATCTCGACCTCCCTAAGATTTTCGCGCTGTTCAAAGATCATCAAAGTGGTCAAGTAAGTGATCCCCCACTTCTCGATGGGATCGAATGCAGCTCCGTTTTTGATCATCAAAACGAAGGATACTCGCTCGTCGTTACGGGTTAAGAATAAGATTTCCATCCCATTCAACAGGGATTGCCTATAAAATTCAGGCGGGGAAATGGGATCATACCCCTCAGCTCCTAGAGAGTGCGTGGATATGATCGGAAGAACCAAAAGCAGGAGAACAATCGTGCGCAATGACATTCCTGGCTATTTTAGTCGAAACGAAAGTGAGCCGGCAAACACGGCTTTTATCCAGGGTATTCAAAAACACCACCTGGAAAATGGTCTGACCATCCTCACACGAGAGGATCATACTGCGGCCATTGTCTCCACCATGATCTGGTATCGAGTGGGTTCCCGATTCGAAAGACCCGGAGCTACCGGCATTTCTCACTTCCTGGAACACATGATGTTCAAGGGAACCCAGCGATATGAGAAAGGGGAAATCGACTTCATCACAGCCTCCAGAGGGGGCAGCAATAATGCCTTCACTTCAAGTGACTATACTGCCTACTACTTTACTCTTGCTTCTGATCGATGGTGGTCCGCCTTGGACATCGAAGCAGACCGGATGGGCAATAATCGCTTTGACCCCAAAGAATTTGAACTGGAAAGGCAAGTCATCATTGAGGAAATCAAGATGGAACGGGACAGCCCCTGGGAAACTCTCGGTGAGGCGGTGAGCTCTCATTCTTTCCAGAAACACCCTTACCGGTTTCCAGTGATCGGCACTTATGAGGATCTGACCTCCATCACTCAGGACCAGATGATCGAGCACTATCGTCAGTTTTACTGTCCCAACAATGCCATTCTTGTTCTGGTGGGAGACTTTCATACAAAGGAGGTTCTCGAGCGAGTGGAGCAACTGTTTGCTCCTTTACCCCGGGGAAGGATCCCGGAAACGATGACTGTTTCAGAGCCCCCGCAAACCCGACAAATCAGAGTAGAACTGAAAAGACCCACAGAGATTCCACGGATGATTGTCGCCTTTGGCGCACCTTCGGTCCGTCAGCAGGAGCACTACGCTTTTCATATACTTGGGGAAGCATTGTCCCAAGGAAGACTCTCGCGCCTCTATGGACGACTCATTGAGAAAGAACGGGTGGCCTCGGGCCTCAACACGGAATTCTCCGAAACCTATGATCCCTACCTGTTTTCCATTCGTGTGGAACCCCATCCAGAGGCGGATCTGGGCAAGATCGAAGCTATGATCTTTGAGGAAATTGCCACTCTAACCCGGGAACCCCTTTCAGAAACCGAACTGAAACGAGCCAAAAACCAGTGCATCACCCAGTTTTTCGCCGGTTTTGAAACAACCCTGGATCAGACGATCCAACTTGGATTGCTGGAAACTCTGGACCGTTACCAATACTGGTATGACTACGTCCATCAGATCAACCGTCTCACGGCCGAGGAAGTCGCCCGAGTGGCTGCTCAGTACTGGAGTCCTGAACAAGCAACTGTAGGAATTCTTTTGAATGGACCGATTGAAGAGGAAGAAAGTTCACGTTAGACGACATCTTTTGGACAACGGCTTGATTCTCCTGGTTTCCGAGAATCACCGACTCCCCTTGATTTCAATAGGCGCGTTTGTCCTGGCCGGTTTGGATCAGAATCCCTTGGATCGACCCGGCATAGCCGCACTGACCTCACGCCTGGTTACCGAAGGAACGCGGAATTACAGAGTTCATGAAATCTATGAAATCGTTGAGAACACGGGTGGAAGCCTGACCACTTTCTGTGAACGGGAGTTGAGTGGGATTTCTCTGGTGACCCCCTCCCAAGATCTGGGCCTTGGCCTGGATCTCTTGCAGGAGATACTGGCTGGCCCGACCTTTCCGGAAGATCGTTTCCAATTGGAAAAGAAAAAGGTGCTGAGCCAACTTCAGGCGATGGGGGACGACCCTCAAACCGTGGCTGCTCACCGTCTCCGCCACTGGATCTACCAGGGAAGTCCCTTACAATACCCCGTTCTGGGCGTTCAGAAAAGCGTCAGCGACCTCCAGGTCGATCAACTCAAGAAGTTTCACCTTCAACAATATTCTCCCCAAAGCACGATTCTGGTGATTGTGGGTGCCGTTGATTCTAACGATGTGATCTCCCAGAGTGAGGATCGTTTCTCAAACTGGAAAAACCCCCACTACAGTCGTGTGAAGCTTGCACCCTTCAAGCGACAAGAGGCCCCCATTATTGATGAATTTTACATGGAGAAGGAGCAGATCACGATTCTCCTGGGTCATTTGGGCGTTACCCGGGATAATCCCGACTATTACGCTCTTCAAGTCATGGACATCATCTTGGGGTCTGGTCCCGGTTTTACGAGTCGAATTCCCAGAAAGCTTCGTGATGAACAAGGTCTCGCCTATAGCACTTACAGCAGCATGACTCACTCGAGCGGGATTTATCCGGGATCTTTTGTAGCCTATATCAGCACTTCTCCTGAAAACCGGCAACAAGCTCTGGACGGCCTGTTGTCTGAAATAGAAAAACTGGCCGCCCACGGAGTCACCCCCGAGGAACTGGCGACAGCCCAGGATTTTCTCACCGGGAGTTTCGTTTTTAAATTCCAGTCCGACCAGAACGTGGCACAATTCTTGTTGGCAACCGAACTTTTCAAGTTGGGAAAGGATTACCCGGAGCAGTATCCACAGTTCATCCGAGACATTCACTGTGAGGACATCAAGCGAGTTGCTCGACAATATTTGGATACGGTAAACTACACGACTGTGATTGTTGGACCAACCCATGACGAAAGACCATCCCACCAGTCCTAGCCCTAGCTGTCGTCATCAACGGGTCAAACAAGATTAGGATGAGAAACCTCACGAGGCGATTGCTGTCGGGCCTGTGTCTTTTAGCTCTTATGACAGGCCTAGGCTGCGGCCGAAGACCACCTCCTGCTCCCCGGCCAGAGGCGCCTCCAACCCCAACTGCTGCACCGGACTCCGATCCTTCGGTGATGGCCGGCCCTGCTCCCGAGTTAGATGTGCTAATCGTCCCCTCCCTCATCCTGGAAGGGGAATCGGCCATGCTCAGTTGGGAGGCCCGTAATTCAGACCGAGTGAGCATCAACAACAACATTGGCTTGGTGGAACTCTCAGGCAAAATAAAGCTCTTTCCAGATGAAACCACCAGCTATAACGTGATTGCGGAGGGTTTGGGCGGAAGAGTTGCAAAAACCATCATCGTTGAGGTCTTCAAGGATGACACCTTGTCGATGGATGACCTGAGAGACCTTCCCTTGGAAGAGCAATTCGATTACTTTGTGAAGCCGATCTTTTTTCCATACGACAGCGCCGTGCTCAACAAAGAGGCAAGCTTGACTTTAGACGAAAACGCTGACTGGTTGACACGACCTGAAAACCTGGGCATTCGCTTTCTTATCGAGGGTCATTGTGATCAACGAGGCACAGAAGAGTACAACCTGGCGCTTGGGGATACCAGGGCCCAAACCGTCCTGGCCTATCTGGCCCGGCAGGGGGTTGACCTTTCACGGGTGAGGGCCCTGTCCCTGGGAGAGGAACGCCCTTTTGATCTGCGCCAGACGGAAGAAGGATGGAGACTCAACCGCAGAGCTCATTTTATACTGACCCAATGAGAACCCACAGAAACAACAGCTAGTTTTTCTCAGAAACCGTGTTCGAATCAGAGGACAAGCCTCGATCCCCCCACTTTTGGAAAATTATCGTCATCGCCACTATTCTGTTTGTGGCCGCCACGGGATTGCTGCTGTTTTTCCTGCAACAGGGGGTCCAGGAGGAAACTCCCCTCACCGGAATCCTTCACGCCGGAGATCCCGATTATGACTGGTACGGAAAGTACATGGACCTGAAAAATCCTCAGGTCAAAATGGCCAAGAGTCTCTCCGGAAACCGCTTGGTGATGTTCTCAGCGATCATCGAGAATAACGGGGAGAGGACTGTGGACGTTGTTGAGGTGGAACTGAGCTTCTTTAATGACGACAAACTGATCTCAAGCGTCATTCGAACTCCCCTCCGACCCGGCACTTATACCCCGCCCATACAAACCTTTGAGAAGCGAGGATTCACCCTCTACGTCGAAGATCTTCCCCCCAATTGGCTGGCTCAGAACGCCGAAATAGCCTTTCATGGCATTCGTTTCCTGGCTAAGCCGTAAACGCGCATGTGCTTTTGTGCTGTCGTGCGGATTCGGCACCTGAGGAACCGAATCCGATAACCTACCCTGGATCAGTTCTGGCCCACAGGCTAGCTAGAACAAACACCTGCACAAACGCACGAATTCACACGCGCGAAGCGCGCAGCACGAACTCACGAAATCACACCAGAGAATGAAGGATCTCCCGGCCCAACTCCTCTTCCCCAGGAGCGTCTTGAAAGACTTCCCTCCAAACGCTGGGGCTTTCCATACAGGCATAGACGGGAATCGCTGAATTCTTGTCTCGAATCCAGCTCAGGACTTTACGGTACATATCCACCCGAATCGGCTTAAAGTAACGCATCTTGCCGTCTCCGCTCGGCACCAATTCACCCAGGGGCAGGAAACTACTGGGGAAACGCTTGCGCATCATCTCCTTCAACGGGACCGTCATACGGAGGGACCCCATGGAGATCCAGGAAATCGACGAAGTGGGGATTCTGTCAAAGATCTCCTCGACCAGGTCTTCATAGTCCACTTCCCACCTCTCGTAGAAAATCAGGGGATCCAGGTGAAAAGCCACCGGATATCCGGCCTGAACACAGCGTTCTGCTGCCTCCAGCCGCTCACTGATGGTGGCGGTTTTGTGCTCCTCCCGCTCCTGAATAAAGCGGGGATTCATGGACCAGGAAACAACCGTTCTGCCTCCATGTTCCAGATCCAAAAGATTTTCGACACAGTTGGATTTCGTCTTGAATTCCAGGACCGCATTCTTCTGGCCCGCGAAAAATTCGACCAGGGGAACACTGTAGGAAGTCAGAAGATCCAGGGCCAGACTGTCGGCCAATTCTCCCGTGCCAATGCGAAAGGAGCGATGAGGGTTTTCCGAGAAAGCCACTTGCAATTCCGAGAGCAAATCTTCACAGTTCGCATACACGGTCATGTAGGGAAAATTCAGATGCGCCTGCAGATAACAGTAGCTGCACTCCATATGGCAGTTACTGGCGTAGTTAATCACAAAGTAGTTACAGCAGACGCTTTTTAGGCCTTCTCTGGCTCGGCTGCCAGGACAAGGCTTAAAGAAACACCCCTTATGCTGCGCCAAAATCAACGATTTCTTGGTGCGCGGAAGGGTTGGATTCCACCGTTGAGACTCCTGGAGTAAAGATTCCCGTGAATCAATGTGCTCCGTGGGGACCTCGGGTAATCGCTCCAACACATTGCGGGTGATGGGCAGATCCTGGACAGCCCGTTCCACAAAGATCTTTTCCGGTTTATATAGCTTCATAGGGAACCTAGTGTCTCGCTATGCATAGTCCGGGCCACCATTCTACAACAAATCCAAGATCTTTCTGATTTCATCGCTTTGGGCTATTTCCTCTAATTTTTTGGCTATTTCAAACAGTTCGTCACCACTTTGAAAGGCAAAGGAGACATCTATCTTCTCACCCTCAAAATAGCGAGGAGCATGAAACTGAATCCGAGGGGGGATTTTCAAAGCAGACTTGAGTCTTTCATACTCCTGTTCATAGCTAGAAAGACGTGGGAAGCGCTCTCGATAGAGCACTTCAAACGCCTTGGCAAAACGATCTGAAAGAGACAAACGTTCGTCCTCCTCAATTTCCGCTGCACCGCTTTGTTGCCACAGTATCGGTGCGGAGACCCTGGTCCCGGGGCCGGATGGAGTCAGGACTGTTGAATCCCGTAGTTCATCAAGTAAAGCGAACAGCTGCTTTTGCTTGTTTTTGCCCAGCCGAAACTTTGAGGTAAGGGTTTGAAAAAACTCCTGTTCTTCGCTTTTCCAGCTCGACAACTTCAGGGCAACCTCAGGTTCCAGCCGATCAAGAACCGCTCGTTGCAATGGTTCTGGAAGCCGCGCCAGACTTAAGTATTGCTGGAGATGAAACCGATCTACCCGAATGTCCAATAGCGACAGGAAGTCATCCATCAAAACCTGATCACTGAGTCCAAACTCATCCCTCAACTTCAAAAGGAGGTGAGCCTTCTCAAGGAGATGCAAAGGACGGGTGACCAGATTGTCCTCCAGAGCCTGAACAAACAGGGTGAGCTTACTCTCTTCTTCTCTCACGATGCACGGAATCTCTTGAAATCCCAACTCTCGGGCTACCTCAAATCTGCGGAACCCGATGATGATTCTGAATCGCCCCGGTGCTACGGGTTGGACGTGGAGAGGAGAGAGAATGCCGGTTTCCCGGACTGACCGTATGAGTGGATCCAGCGGAAACCAAGGAAGAGAAATGGCGAAGAGTCGGTCCTGAGGATCGATCTGGGCGGATTGAATCGTCTTGAGATTGTGATGAAGCTTCTGGGCCATAGAAAAAGAGTCCTATTCCTTTTGCAACCTTATCCTTGGAAACTCATCTGACCTATTACTAACACGATCTGGTGGAGTAGCGAACTTTCTGAAATTATTTACTTGTGATGATTGATCGTATGAGCAAACTATGGTAACTTCCCTCAATTCTCTTTGCGGTTTGCACTTCGCGCGCATGTCGCAGGGGACAACATCCAAGAAAGCCCTTTGGAGGAGGTCAAGTACTGTAATGAGCGCCCGATCACTTTGGAAGAATGTTTTTACGCCCCTTTTGGCCCTGACTATTGCCCAGACTGTTGTCATGGCCCAGTACACGACTCAAGAATATGCAGCCTACGAGACTGCCATCAATGCTGATCCAACCAAGAGAGAAGGCGCTATTATTGAATTCATCGAGACCAATCCAAGATCAACATTGGTCGAGTATGCGATTGGGAGTTATCTCCAGTTGATGCAGGAATATCAAAACCAAGGACAATCGCGGAAGGTTTTCGATGCAGGTGAAAAGCTTCTTGCTCTGAAACCCGATGAACTGAACACACTGTATATGACAGCGATCTCAGCTTACCAGTTACAGCAGTTCAACACGGCGACCACCTACGGCGAGAAAGTTTACCTTGAGAAACCTAATGCTGGTCTTGCTTTCGTCCTGGCCAGCTCCTACGGACAGTTGAAGAATGAAGAGAAGCAACTGGAATACGGGGAAAAAGCCTGCTCTGAACTTGTTCCCAAAGACTGCTATCAGATCCTGAGTGCACTCGCCAAGATTTATGCGGGCCGTAAGGAGTGGGCCAAAGCATCCGAATATGCGGAGCGGACCACTGAAGGGCTTGACGCTGCCGAAAGACCTCCCCAAACGCCCGAGTCCGAATGGAACGATTATCTCAACACGGAAAGAGCCACCGCTTACACCATCGTTGGCCGCGAGGCCGCGGAACGTAAGAGCTGGGACGCTGCAATTTCAAGCTACGGGAAAGTATTGAGAATATCCAAGGACCCGGCTCTTAACGGCGAGGCCTACTACTACATGGGAATGGGCCAATGGGAACAGAAGCAGATGGACTCGGCCATGGAGGCATTTGCCAGGGGCTCGGTACAGCGAGGCGCACCCCACGCCAAGCACTGCCGACAGTACCTGGAGACACTGTACAAGTCGAGCCATAATGGCTCATTAGCCGGTCTTGAAGAGCTTATTGCGCGCGTGACCAGGTAGGGGTCAGCCGGTGGCTGACCCGAACCGAATGAGCGGCACATTCTTTACCAGTGTAGCTTCAGTCTTGCCATCCTAACTGTTCGGGCGAGCCCTCGGCTCGCCCCTACGTCGCTTCGTGACAAGAACCTATGCATAATCCTGGCTAGTTGCCCTTTCTGAGGCCCGCTTTTCCCCTGTCGTCCTTTCGTGTTATCGTCAGGGACCAACTCCATGCAGGGCTTAGAAAAAGACTTCTTATCCCATTTAAACGAACATCAAAAACTTGCCGTGACCCAGGCCGAAGGCCCCATGCTTGTTCTGGCAGGAGCGGGAAGCGGAAAAACCCGAACCATCACTTACAAAATCGCTTATCTGATTGATCAGGAAATCTGCCGACCTGAGCAAATCCTGGCGGTGACTTTCACCAACAAGGCCGCCGAAGAGATGCGGAATCGGGTCGGAAAGCTGCTGACCCACCTGGAGGCTTCCCCTCTCATCTCTACATTTCACTCCTTCGGTGTCCAAGTACTGCGGCGCCACGCTGACCTGATCGACTATGGCAAGGACTTTACAATCTGTGACAGGGATGATCAGAAGAGAGTCCTCAAAGCAGTCTACGAAGAACTCCATTTTTCCGACAGCCAGTTGCCGGGGAGAAAAACTCTGGCAGCCATCAGTCGAGCCAAGAGCAACAATTGGGCTCCCGAGGAGTACGCAAAAAAGTCACGCGATCTGGCCAGCCAGGAAATCTCTCTCGTCTACAGCGCCTATGAGCGTTTTCTCAAGGGCTCCAACGCCATGGACTTTGACGACCTCATTCTGCTGACCGTGCGGTTGTTGAAGAAGAACCCTGAGGTGCGGCAGCGGTACGGGGAGTGGTACCGTCATATCCTGATTGACGAGTATCAGGACACCAATCGTCCTCAGTACGACTTGATCCGAAATCTGACCGAGGTTCACCAGAACATTACCGCTGTCGGGGACGAAGACCAGTCCATCTATGGTTTTCGAGGCTCTGACATTGGAAATATTCTCCGCTTTGAAGCGGATTTCCCCGGTGCCACGATCATCAAACTCGAACAAAACTACCGTTCGACCCAGAACATTCTCGACGCTGCCAGCAGCGTTGTTTCCAACAACGTCAATCGTAAGGGAAAAGTCTTGTGGACAGATCAACGAGCCGGGCCCCTCATCGATCTCCTGGCGGCATCCAACGCCAAAACCGAGGCCGCCTATGTGTCAAGCAGGATCTCTGAGTACCTTCGCCAGGGAGAAAAAGGGATCGCTGTTTTATATCGGACCAATTTCCAATCCCGGCAATTCGAAGAAGCCTTGAGACGCCTCAAGATTCCCTACAAATTGATTGGAGGGGTCAGTTTCTATCACCGAAAAGAGATCAAGGATGCACTCGCTTACCTGCGTGTCGTGGTCAATCCTGATGATAACGTATCCTTTTTGAGGATTATCAATCAGCCCCCACGAGGGATCGGGCAAGTAACGGTGGATCATCTCCATCAAAGAGCCCGTGAGGAGAAAACCTCTCTGTGGAGCGCCCTTCAGAAAGGTCTGGAGGAGAACACCTTTCCGGCCCGAGCTCACCGGGTGCTGCAGCCCTTTTTAAGTCTCATCGACCATTGTCAGAACTTTCTGGAACTCCCTCTCCATTTATTGTTGGAAAAGACGATTGAGGCCAGCGGCTTGATCACAGCATTCAGGAGCGAGGATTCGGAAGAGGCTCATAATCGAATTCTCAATCTGGAAGAGCTGATCATGATGGCTCGGGAGAATGCTGAGCGAGGATACACCCTCCAGGAATTCCTTGATCATGCCGCTTTACGTTCTGAGGCGGACGATTACGACGAATCGGCCTCGGTCAGCCTGATGACCTTACACAATGCCAAGGGCCTTGAGTTTCCCATTGTTTTTATGGTCGGCTGTGAAGAAGGGCTCTTTCCCCACAGCCGATCAGTGGCTGAGGATGACCTGGAAGAAGAGCGTCGTCTTTGCTATGTGGGGCTGACCCGCGCCCAAAAGAAAATCCACCTCACCTATTCCCGTCGTCGTCGATTCTTCGGTCGGGAAGGGGAGGAAATGAATGATCCCAGCCGATTTTTACAGGAGATTCCGGAACATCTGATCAGCATCTCTTCAGACCCATTCTCGGTGCGCGAGTCGGTTCCGCCCGATTCTGGTTCGGGAAAGTACCGGCAGCGCAAGCGTGCCGGGAATATTGGGATAAAAACCTACGACTCGGCTGAAAGCGTTCGTGGATTCTTACGCAAACTCTCCCAGAAAGGAAGGGCGTCGAATGGCAAATTTGTTTCCGGTGCCCAAATTGTGCATGAGAAGTTTGGTTACGGGAAAATTCTTCGAGTTCAGGACACGGGTGATGATTTGAAGATCACCGTACAATTTCCGGGACTGGGCATCAAAAGACTGCTACAGAGTTATGCCAAGTTAAAGCTGGTTTAACGAGACACTTAAGGTGTCTCGCTCCCTAAATGCGATGACGTTTGCTGATGGGGCTTGCGAGGGGAGGTCAAGGAGCGAGGAGGAGGCGATGTCAGCGTGCATCGGCGACGACCAGCGACACAGAGATCGTCCGCAATCTCCATTAGCCCGAAGGGTGGCGGCGGGACGGCATCGACTTCTTTGTCGCTCCTCCTCCGTGATGTACACTGACATCGCGTCGTCGTCGCTTCGCGAACTCGACGCCGTCGCGCTCGCCACAAACGTCACCGTATTTATGGAGCGAGACACTAAGGCATTTCGACGGATACGTTGCCTCCTCTCTCCTCTCTCCTCTCTCCTGTCTCCTCTCTCCTGTCTCCTTCTTTCCTCTCCTGCTTTCCAGGAGCGATGACCCAGGAGGGTCGGCCCATCATGCGGGC